>NZ_JBIAIU010000011.1:0-250353 GCF_042871565.1 Streptomyces sp. NPDC005775
GGGGGGGGGGGGGGTGGGGGGGGGGGGGGGGGGGCCCGGGGGGGGGGGCCGCCCCGCCCGGGGGGGGGGGGGGGGGGGGGGTGTCCCCCCCCGGGGGGGGCCCCCCGGGGGGGGGGGGGGGGGGGGGGGGGCGCCGCTGGTGAGGCTGGTTACAACTGCCGTGCTCAGAGGCCGAGCTCGACCTCGAACTCACCGGCCTCCAGGATCGCCTTGACCGAGGTCAGGTAACGGGCGGCGTCCGCGCCGTCCACCAGACGGTGGTCGTAGGAGAGCGAGAGGTACGTCATGTCGCGGACACCGATGACGGTGCCCTCCTCGGTCTCGATGACCGCCGGACGCTTGACGGTGGCGCCGATGCCCAGGATGGCTGCCTGGTTCGGCGGCACGATGACGGTGTCGAACAGCGCACCGCGCGAGCCGGTGTTGCTGATGGTGAAGGTGGCACCGGACATGTCGTCCGGCGTCAGGCCGCCACCGCGGGCCTTGCCGGCCAGCTCGGCGGTCTTCTTCGCGATACCGGCGATGTTGAGGTCGCCCGCGCCCTTGATGACCGGGGTCATCAGGCCCTTCTCGGCGTCCACGGCGATGCCGATGTTCTCCGAGTCGAAGTACGTGATCGTGCCTTCGTCCTCGTTGATCCGGGCGTTGACGACCGGGTGGGCCTTCAGCGCCTGGGCGGCGGCCTTGACGTAGAACGGCATCGGCGAGAGCTTGACGCCCTCACGGGCCGCGAACGCGTCCTTCGCCTTGTTGCGCAGCTTCATCAGCTTCGTGACGTCGACCTCGACGACCGTGGTCAGCTGGGCCTGCGAGTGCAGCGCCTTCATCATGTTGTCGCCGATGACCTTGCGCATGCGGGTCATCTTGACCGTCTGACCGCGCAGCGGGGAGGCCTCGAGCTTCGGCGCGGCCTTGGCTGCCGGGGCAGCGGCGGCCGGAGCCGGAGCGGCAGCGGCGGCCTTGGCGGCCTCCGCTGCGGCGGCGACGTCCTGCTTGCGGATACGGCCACCGACGCCGGTGCCCTTGACCGCGCCCAGGTCGACGCCGTTCTCGGCGGCGAGCTTGCGGACCAGCGGCGTGACGTACGCGCCGTCGTCACCGGAGGTCGCGGCCGGGGCCGGCGCGGCAGCCTTGGGCGCCGGAGCGGCCGGTGCCGGAGCGGCGGGAGCCGCCGGAGCCGGAGCCGCAGGAGCCGGAGCAGCCGGTGCGGGAGCGGCCGGAGCCGGAGCCGCCGGAGCCGAAGCAGCCGGTGCGGGAGCGGCCGGAGCCGGGGCCGCAGCGGGAGCCGGGGCAGCGGCCGGAGCCGGGGCCGCAGCGGGCTCCGGGGCGGCGGCCGGAGCCGGAGCGGCGGCAGCCGGAGCCGCGGCCGGGGCGGCACCGGGAGCACCGATGACGGCCAGCTTGGCGCCGACCTCGGCGGTCTCGTCCTCGGCGACGACGATCTCCAGCAGCACGCCGGAGACCGGGGCCGGGATCTCGGTGTCGACCTTGTCCGTGGAGACCTCGAGGAGGGGCTCGTCCTCCGTGACCTCCTCGCCGACCTCCTTCAGCCAGCGGGTGACGGTGCCCTCGGTGACGCTCTCGCCGAGCGCCGGAAGGGTGACGTCGGTGCCGGAGGCACCACCGGCGGGGGCGGCGGCCCGAGCCTCGGCCGCAGGGGCCGGAGCCGGGGCGGCGGGAGCCTCTGCGGCGGGGGCCTCGGCGGCGGGGGCCTCGGCGGCGGGGGCCTCGGCGGCGGCCGGAGCCGCCTCGGGCTCGGCGGCGGGAGCCTCGGCGGCCGCGGGGGCGCCGCTGCCGTCGTCGATGACGGCCAGCTCGGCGCCGACCTCGACGGTCTCGTCCTCGGCGACCTTGATGGAGGCCAGGATGCCGGAGGCGGGGGCCGGGATCTCGGTGTCGACCTTGTCGGTCGACACCTCGAGCAGCGGCTCGTCGGCCTCGACGCGCTCGCCCTCGGCCTTCAGCCAGCGGGTGACAGTGCCCTCGGTGACGCTCTCGCCGAGCGCCGGAAGGGTTACGGAAACCGACATGGTTTCAGTTGCTCCTAACGAAAATGCGGAAGTGGTCGGTCGTCGCGCCCGGTCGACTGATCAGTCGTGGGAGTGCAGCGGCTTGCCGGCGAGGGCCAGGTGCGCCTCGCCCATCGCCTCGTTCTGCGTCGGGTGGGCGTGGATGAGCTGCGCGACCTCGGCCGGCAGCGCCTCCCAGTTGTAGATCAGCTGGGCTTCGCCGACCTGCTCGCCCATACGGTCACCCACCATGTGGACGCCGACCACGGCACCGTCCTTGACCTGGACGAGCTTGATCTCGCCCGCGGTCTTCAGGATCTTGCTCTTGCCGTTGCCCGCGAGGTTGTACTTCAGCGCGACGACCTTGTCCGCGCCGTAGAGCTCCTTGGCCTTGGCCTCGGTGATGCCGACGGAGGCGACCTCGGGGTGGCAGTACGTCACCTTCGGCACACCGTCGTAGTCGATCGGGACGGTCTTCATGCCGGCCAGACGCTCCGCCACGAGGATGCCCTCGGCGAAGCCGACGTGCGCCAGCTGAAGGGTCGGGACGAGGTCGCCCACGGCCGAGATCGTCGGGACGTTCGTCTGCATGTACTCGTCGACGAGGACGTAGCCGCGGTCCATCGCGACACCGGCCTCCTCGTAACCGAGGCCCTGCGAGACCGGGCCGCGGCCGATCGCGACGAGGAGCAGCTCCGCCTCGAAGGTCTTGCCGTCGGCGAGGGTGACCCGGACGCCGTCCTGGGTGTACTCGACACCCTGGAAGAACGTACCGAGGTTGAACTTGATGCCGCGCTTGCGGAAAGCGCGCTCAAGAAGCTTCGAGCTGTTCTCGTCCTCGACCGGGACCAGGTGCTTCAGGCCCTCGACGATGGTGACGTCGGTGCCGAAGGACTTCCACGCCGAGGCGAACTCGACGCCGATGACGCCACCGCCCAGCACGATCGCCGACTTCGGCACGCGGTCCAGCTTCAGCGCGTGGTCCGAGGAGATGACGCGGTTGCCGTCGATCTCCAGACCCGGGAGCGACTTCGGCACGGAGCCGGTCGCCAGGAGCACGTGGCGGCCCTGGACGCGCTGGCCGTTCACATCCACCGAGGTGGCGGAGGACAGACGTCCCTCACCCTCGATGTAGTGCACCTTGCGGGAGGCGATGAGACCCTGCAGGCCCTTGTACAGGCCCGAGATCACGTCGTCCTTGTACTTGTGGACGGCCGCCATGTCGATGCCCTCGAAGGTGGCCTTGACACCGAACTGGTCGGCCTCGCGCGCCTGGTCCGCGATCTCACCGGCGTGCAGCAGGGCCTTCGTGGGGATGCAGCCGTTGTGCAGGCAGGTGCCGCCGACCTTGCCCTTCTCGATCAGGGCGACGTCCAGGCCCAGCTGCGCTCCGCGCAGGGCCGCGGCATAACCGCCGCTACCACCGCCGAGGATCACTAGGTCGAAAACGGTGCTGGCGTCGTTCGCCACGTCACGTCCTCCATGCATGTGCGCCGTACGCCGGGCCCCGTCATCGGGGTGTGACCGGCCGGTCGGCTGGTGTTCGGCCGCTTTTGTCTTTCGGCCCTGTGGTGGGGGCCCTGTCCTGCCGAGAACCCATCTTCGCACTTGTTGACGGTGGGCGGGACGCGGGGCCCGTGTCTGAGACGGATGATCGTCCGTCCCAGGGTGTTACCGCCGCGTAGGGACGTAGCGATTTCGTCGAGAGCGAAACCTGCCCGGCCCCGGCCGCGGTGCCGTGGGTGCAACACGTACGGCCCCGGACGTATGCCCGGGGCCGTACGACGGACGCTGCCTCAGCCGAGGTCTCCGGCCGCGGTGCGCTCCGCCAGCTTCAGCAGGGTGCGGACCGCCGATCCGGTGCCGCCCTTCGGCGTGTAGCCGTACGGGGCGCTCTCGTGGAAGGCCGGGCCCGCGATGTCCAGGTGCGCCCAGGCGATGCCCTCGCCCACGAACTCCTGCAGGAACAGACCGGCCACCAGGCCGCCGCCCATCCGCTCGCCCATGTTGGCGATGTCGGCGGTCGGGGAGTCCATGCCCTTGCGCAGGTCCGCCGGGAGCGGCATCGGCCAGGAGGCCTCGCCGACCTCTTCGGCGATCTCGTGGATCGAGGTACGGAAGGCGTCGTCGTTCGCCATGATGCCGAAGGTGCGGTTGCCCAGGGCCAGCACCATCGCACCGGTCAGGGTCGCCACGTCGACGATCGCGTCCGGGTTCTCCTCGGAGGCGCGGGTCAGCGCGTCGGCGAGGACGAGCCGGCCCTCGGCGTCCGTGTTGAGGACCTCGACGGTCTTGCCGCTGTACATGCGCAGCACGTCACCGGGGCGGGTGGCGTTGCCCGACGGCATGTTCTCCGCGAGCGCCAGCCAGCCGGTGACGTTGACCCGCAGGCCCAGACGGGCGGCCGCGACGACGGTCGCGAACACGGCGGCGGCGCCGGCCATGTCGCACTTCATCGTCTCGTTGTGGCCGGCCGGCTTCAGCGAGATGCCGCCCGAGTCGTAGGTGATGCCCTTGCCCACGAGGGCCAGGGTCTTCTCCGCCTTGGGGTGCGTGTAGGCGAGCTTCACCAGGCGCGGGCCGCGGGCCGCGCCCTGGCCGACGCCGAGCAGACCGCCGAAGCCGCCCTTGACGAGCGCCTTCTCGTCGAGGACCTGCACCTTGATGCCGTGCTCCTTGCCCGCGGCGGTGGCCACGGCGGCGAAGGACTCGGGGTACAGGTCGTTCGGCGGGGTGTTGACCAGGTCGCGGGCGCGGTTGATCTCCTCGGCCAGCGCGACGGCGCGCTCGGCGGCGGCCTTGAACGCCTTGTCGCGCGGCTTGGCGCCGAGGATGGCGACCTCACCGAGCGGCAGCTTCGGGCCGGCCGCCTTGGCGCCCTTGGGCGCGACCTTGTCGTCGCCGCCCTGGTAGGCGGTGAAGGCGTACGCGCCGAGCAGGGCGCCCTCCGCGATGGCCTCGGCGTCCTCGACGGAGTCGACGGGCAGCGCGAAGCCGGCCTTCTTCGAGCCGGCGAGCGAGCGGGCGGCCGTGCCGGCGGCGCGGCGCAGCGCCTCGGCGTCGTACGCGCCGTCCTCCGGGACCGGGCCGAGTCCGGCCGCGATGACGACCGCGACCTTCAGGCCGTCGGGTGCGGGGAGCTTGGTCAGTTCGCCCTCGGCACCACAGGCGCCCAGGGTCGCCAGGACGGTGGCGAGCTTCCCGTCGAACGCCTTGTCCACGGCCTCGGCGCCCGGCGCGAGGACCAGGTCCCCGGACTTGGAGCCGGCGGCCTTGGCGACGCCGACGACGAGCGCGTCGGCGCGCAGCGTCGCGGCACCGGCAGTGCTGAGAGTGAGAGCAGTCACGGTGGTGAAATCTCGCTTCCGTTGAGTTCTTTTTCGGTCTGCGCTGGTCGAGGGGGTGGCCGACCGTGCCCGGCGCATCGTAGACGCCGCCGCGATGTGCCGGGAATGAGCCTACGCGCGCCTTTGCTGCCCCAGTACGGCGGCGGGCCGTCAGTGCGCCGCGACGGCCGTACGGTTGTCGTACCGGAACGATCATTCCGGCGGAACGGACCCCGACCGCACAGGCGTTGGCGGACGTCCTGTGAGCAGGGGAGAACGATGGACGACCGGATGGCCGCCCGGGTGACCGGCAGGCCGGCGGCCCTGCCCGTCACCGTACTGATTCTGTTGGTGTTGCTGGCCGGCTGCACGGCGGCGCCCCGGTCCGCCCCGTCACCGTCTCCGTCCGGACGGCCCGCCGCGGCGCGCTGGCAGCCGGAGCCGGGCACCGACTGGCAGTGGCAGCTCTCCGGGCGGCTGGACACGACGGTGGACGCCCCGGTGTACGACATCGACGGCTTCGACCACGACGCGGACCGGGTGACGGAGCTGCACCGCAAGGGGCGCAAGGTCATCTGCTACCTGTCCACCGGCGCCTGGGAGGAGTTCCGCCCGGACGCGGCGCGGTTCCCCACCGCGGTCCTCGGCAAGGGCAACGGCTGGAAGGGCGAGCGCTGGCTCGACATCCGGCGCACCGACGTCCTGGAGCCGCTGATGGAGAGCCGGATCTCCATGTGCGCGAAGAAGGGCTTCGACGCGGTGGAGCCCGACAACATGGACGGCTACCGCAACCCGAGCGGCTTCCCGCTGACCGCCGCCCACCAGCTGACCTACAACCGGCTGATCGCCCGCATCGCCCACCGCCACCACCTCGCCGTCGGCCTGAAGAACGACCTGCCGCAGATCCCCGAGCTGGTGGGGGACTTCGACTTCGCGGTCAACGAACAGTGCGCCCAGTACGAGGAGTGTGAGGAGCTCTCCCCGTTCGTCGAGGCGGGCAAGGCGGTCTTCCACGTGGAGTACGAGCTGCCGGTGGGGCGGTTCTGCGCACAGTCCCGGCGCCTCGGGCTGAGTTCGCTGCTCAAGAAGTACGAGCTCGGCGTCTGGCGGGAGCGGTGCCCGGCGGCGGGTGCCTGACGCGGCGCCGTACGGCGGCTCAGCCGAGGGCCAGCCCCATCAGGGTCACCGTCGCGGCCGTCTCCGCCAGCGCGCCGAACACATCACCGGTCACCCCGCCGAACCGCCGCACACAGTGCCGCAGCAGCAGCTGGGCCGCCGCAAGGGCAGCCAGGGCGGCGAGCGCGTAGCGCAGGGCCCCGTACCCGCCCAGCAGCGCGCCGGCGCCCGCGCAGGCCGCCACGGTCAGGGCTGCGACGGCCACCGCGCCGGCGCCCGGGACCGTACCCGCGACCGCGGCGCCGAGCCCCTCCGGGCGGGCCGCCGGAACGCCGCGCCGGGAGGCCAGCGTGAGCGCGAGCCGGGCGACGACACCGGACGCGACGGCGGCCACCGCCCCCTGCGCCCAGCCCTGCGCGTACAACTGCTGGAGGACCGCCACCTGGGCGAGCAGGACGAACAGCAGGGTGATCACACCGAACGGCCCAATGTCCGACTGCTTCATGATCCGCAGCGCGTCGTCGGCCGGCTTGCCGCTGCCCAGGCCGTCGGCGGTGTCCGCGAGACCGTCCAGGTGCAGCCCCCGGGTGAGGGCCGCGGGGACCGCGGCGGAGGCGACCGCCGCGAGCAGCGGACCCGACCCGAACAGCAGCAACAGGCCGCCGGGCACCGCCGCGAGCACCCCCACGACGAGGCCGGCCGACGGGGCGCACAGCATCCCGGCGCGGGCGGTCTCGCGGTCCCAGCGGGTGACGCGGACGGGGAGCACGG
Organism: Streptomyces sp. NPDC005775; assembly: GCF_042871565.1. Classification (NCBI taxonomy): domain Bacteria; kingdom Bacillati; phylum Actinomycetota; class Actinomycetes; order Kitasatosporales; family Streptomycetaceae; genus Streptomyces; species Streptomyces sp. NPDC005775. Next base: position 7,223 of record NZ_JBIAIU010000011.1, read on the forward strand.
TGAGGGTGCCGAAGGCGAAACGCAGGCCGTGGCTGTTCAGGGAGGTCACGGCGCGCAGGCTAATCGGTGGGCGCGGCCGATAGATTGTCCGGAACGTCACATAGCGGAGTAGAAGCGACTTATCGGGAGTGGGTGGGATGGGTCACTGGTTCGACCGCAACATCGTCGAGCCGGGGAAACTGCCCCTGCTCCTGGCGCTGGCCGCCTTCGTGCTGACGTTCGCCGTCACCCGGGTCATCACCCGGATGATCCGGGCCGGCAAGGGGCCGTTCGGCAACATCACACCGGGCGGGGTCCATGTCCACCATGTGGTGCCGGGTGTGGTGCTGAGCGTGGTCGGCGGGTTCGGCGCGGTGGCCAGCGGCAAGAACGGGTTCGCGGCCGGGGCCTTCGCGGTCGTCTTCGGGATGGGCGCGGGCCTGGTGCTGGACGAGTTCGCGCTGATCCTGCACATGGACGACGTGTACTGGACCGAGCAGGGCCGCCAGAGCGTGGAGGTCGTGGTCCTCACCGCCGCGCTCGTCCTGCTGGTGCTCGGAGGGTTCTCGCCGCTCGGCGTGGACGACCTGAGCGACGATCAGCAACAGGGCCGTCTCGGCGTCGTCCTCACCCTCGTCGTCAACTTCTGCTTCGTACTGATCGCACTGTTCAAGGGCAAGGCGCGGATGGCGGTGGTCGGCACGCTGGTCCCGTTCGTGGCCCTGGTCGGGGCGGTCCGGCTGGCCAGGCCGACCTCGATGTGGGCCAAGCGGTTCTACCGCAACCGGCACCGGGCCCGCTCCCGCTCGGTCCTGCGCGCGTACCACCACGACGTCCGCTGGGCCGGACCGCGCCGTAAGTTTCAGGACCTGATCGGCGGTGCGCCCGACCGCGTTCCGCCCCCTTCGCCCAAACCCTGACGGCGCCACCCGCGCAGCCCCGGAACCGCGCACAGCACCAGCGCCGCCACGATGGCCGCCAGGTGCTCCTTGCCCGCCAGGTTGTCCTTCACCACGATCTCCACCACCATCGCCGCGATCACCAGCCCCGCGGTGAACCGGGCCCGGTAGGCCCAGCAGACGCAGACCGCCAGGGCGACCACGGCCGCCGAGGGGCCGGTGTCGACGATCCGGGCGTCGGAGCCCGGCAGGCCCAGGAACCCGTCGGGCCCGATGGCGACGCCGATCCGCGCGTACAGCGTTCCGGCCACCGTCGCCCCGTACGCGATCAGCAGCGTCCGCCACCGGCCCAGGCAGATCTCCGCGACCCCGAACACCAGCAGCACCTGTGCCAGCGCGCCCCACACCGGCAGGTCGAGCGCGGGGACGAACAGGGACAGCGGGGTACGCAGCAGAGCCGCCCACACCGGATCCTCGGCCCGCACCGCCCCGAGCGCCTGCACCGGCCCGTAGCCCCAGGAGCTGTTCTGCACCACCTGGAGCAGCGCCGTCAGACAGACCGCGCCCAGCGTCAGGGGGACGGCCCGCAGCCGCTCGGTGGCGAGTGCCGTGCGTACGGCCGTCCACAGCGGGCCCCACTCCCGGCGGGCCGCCCGGCCGAGCGGGTGCGACCGGGTCATCCACGCGGTCCGAGCTTCGAGCGGTGCAGCCACTTGGGCAGTCCGGGCGCCTCGAGGAACCCTTCGGCTCGGCCCGCCGCGATGCCGATGCGCGGCAGGTCCGCGCTCTTCTCGAAGAGCAGGTAGCGCGGTTCCCAGATCGGCCGGTACTTGGCGTTGGCGCGGTACAGCGACTCGATCTGCCACCACCGCGAGAAGAAGCTGAGCAGCGAACGCCACAGCCTGAGCACCGGTCCGGCGCCGAGCCGCGATCCGCGCTCGAAGACGGAACGGAACATCGCGAAGTTCAGCGACACCTGGGTGACGCCGATCTTGCCGGCCCGTTGCAGGAGTTCGATGACCATGAACTCCATCAGACCGTTCTCGGAGTCCCGGTCACGGCGCATCAGGTCCAGCGAGAGGCCGTGCGGGCCCCAGGGGACGAAGCTCAGAACGGCGCGCAGCTCACCGGCCCCGCCGTCCCCGGCGGGGGAGACGTCACGGCATTCGAGCATCACGCACTGCCCGTCGGCCGGGTCGCCGAGCCGGCCCAGCGCCATCGAGAAGCCGCGTTCGGTCGCGCCGTCGCGCCAGTCGTCGGCCCTCCGCACCAGTTCGGCCATCTCCCCCTCGGGGATGTCCGCGTGCCGGCGCACCGTCACCTCGTAACCGGCCCGCTTCACCCGGTTGTACGCCTGGCGGACGGTCCGCATCGCCCGCCCCTCCAGGGTGAAATCGGCGGTCTCCACGATCGCCTCGTCGCCCAGCTCCAGGGCGTCGAGGCCGTGCCGGGCGTAGACCGTGCCGCCCTCCTCGCTCACCCCCATCGCCGCCGGAATCCAGCCGTGCGCGCGTGCCTCGGCCAGCCAGGGACCGATCGCCCCGGGCCATGCCTCGGGGTCGCCGATCGGGTCGCCGGAGGCCAGCGAGACCCCGCCGACCACCCGGTAGGCGACGGCGGCCTTCCCGGTGGGTGACCAGACGACGCTCTTCTCGCGGCGCAGCGCGAAGTAGCCGAGGGAGTCCCGTTCGCCGTGCTTGTCGAGCAGGGCGCGCAGCGCCGCCTCGTCCCCGGGAGTGATCGGGTCGACCGCGCGGCGGGACCGGAAGGCCGCGTACACGACGGCGATGAGCAGCAGCGTGGACAGGATGTTGATGGCGACGTTCACCCAGCCCGGCGTCGTGATGCCGGGGAAGCGGGAGTCGTCGGCGGCGACGGAGACCAGGCGCAGCGCGCCGTAGCGCCAGCGGTCCAGGAACGTCGAACGGGAGCCGTCGTGCGCCGTGTTGGTGAGCGTGACCAGAGCGGCGGCGATCAGCGAGGTGGCCAGCAGCCCGCCGACGGCCACCAGCGCGGCCAGCTTCGGGTTGGACCGGTCACCCTTCGCGTAGAACTCCCGCCGGCCCAGCGCGAGTGCCAGGACGAAGGCGGCGGTCAGCGCCAGCGAGATCCAGTTCTGCGGGTAGCGGCGGATCTCGGGGAAGCCGATCACCGCCGCGAAGAGCAGCAGTGTGAGGCCGCTCAGCACCGTGTTGACGATCCATGCCGCCCGTTTGCGCCGCCGCATCGTGACCGCGAGGAACAGCGCGACGACCCCTGAGGAGAAGCCCGCGGTGAGCAGATAGGGCGTGAAGTAGTTCTCGGTGTTGTGACGTCGCAGGTCCTGGCCGAACGTGACCCAGACGGCGCTGAGGAAATTGATGAACGACACGACGCGCAGGTACCAGATGGCGAAGGCCGCGCCGCGTCGCGACCGGTCGGTGCTCTGCGCCCGTCCGGGGTTCTGCGGCCGGACCGCGGACTGCCCGGATTCCTCGCTGGCCAATCGGACCTCTCCCATGAAAAGCGATCATATGGGGCATCGCGCTTCAGGAAAGGGGCCGCGCTGCGGCCGGTGCCGGACGGCCGCAGCCCGATGGGTCAGGTGCCGCTCGTCACTCCCCGGCCGGGGCGGTCCCCTCGTCGGCGGACATCTCCCCGTCGTCCTGTCCGTCCTCCTCCGCGTCCTCCTCGTCGGCTTCCGGCGCGCGCTCGGGCAGCTCCGCCGCCAGGGCCGCCGCGGCCTGGACGAACGGAAGCGCGAGCAGCGCCCCGCTCCCCTCACCGACGATGACGCCGTGGTCCAGCAGCGGGTTGAGCGCCATCCGGTCCAGCGCCTTCGCCTGCGCCGGTTCCCCGCTCACCTGGCCCGCGAGCCACCAGTCCGGCGCCCGGAACGCGGCCCGCTGGCCCACCAGCGCACACGCCGCCGAGACCACGCCGTCCAGGATCACCGGCAGCCGGCGCACCGCGCACTGCAGCAGGAAGCCGGTCATCGCGGCCAGGTCCGCGCCGCCCACCGTCGCCAGCAGCTCCAGCTGGTCGCCCAGCACCGGCCGGGCCCGGCGCAGCGCGTCCCGGATCGCCGCGCACTTGCGCATCCAGGCCAGGTCGTCGATCCCCGCGCCGCCGCGCCCGGTGACCACCGACGCGTCGGTGCCGCACAGCGCCGCGATCAGCGTCGCGGCGGCCGTCGTACCGCCGACGCTCAGATCACCGAGCACCACCAGATCGGTACCCGAGTCGGCCTCCTCGTCGGCGATCGCCATGCCGAGGCGCACCGCCCGCTCGGCCTCCTCGACCGTCATGGCGTCCTCGACGTCGATCCGGCCGCTGCCGCGCCGCACCCGGGTCCGCACGATCGCTTCCGGCAGCAGGTCCGGCTCGCAGTCCAGACCGGCGTCGACGATCCGCACCGGCACGGAGAAGCGGCGGGCCAGCACGGCGAGCGGCGTCGCACCGTCCAGCGTGGCGCGCACCAGCTCGTGCGCGCTGCCGGCGGCACGGCCGGAGACGTCCAGCTCCGCCACCCCGTGGTCGCCGGCGAACAGCACCACGCGGGCCTGCTCGATCGGCCTGACCGGCACGGCCTGCTGGGCGGCCGAGAGCCATTCGCCCAGCTCGTCGAGGCGGCCCAGGGCGCCCGGCGGCACGATGAACCGCTCCCTGCGTTCCTCGGCATCTCGCCGTACACCCCCGTCGGGGCGTTCGATCAGGTCGGAGAAGTCGTCCAGATTCACGGGGGTCTGCCTCGCGGGTCGATACGTGGTGTGGGCCGGGGAGCCGGGCCCCCCGTCGAACAGTACCTGCCGCGATTTCCGGCCCCCCTCAGTGCGCCGTCCGGTCCCCGAACCGCAGTTGGGTGATCGCGGGCGTGAGGGTGCGCAGCCCGGGGAGCAGGTTCTGGAGCCGGATCAGCTCACCCATCGCGCCCCGCCCACGCGGCAGGTGCAGCGCCCGCACCTCCGTGATCCCCGGATGGGCGCTGCGCAGCTTCCCGCGCTCACCCGGGTCCATCGCCCAGCGCATCGGCGGGATCGTCATGTCACCGACCTTCGAGGTGCCCGCCACCGTGCCCTTCGCGAGCCACCGCGCCGTCGAGTCCAGGACGAGGACCGCGCCCGGCAGCCGTTCGGCGCAGGCCGCCAGGATCGCGCGCACCTCGGCGGGCCGCAGATACATGAGCAGCCCCTGTGCCGTGATGACGACGCCCCGGCCCTCCGGGTCCTCGATCTCGTCCAGCCACGACAGATCGGTCGCCGATCCGGACAGTGTCCGCAGCCGTTCCGAGGGCGGCAGCAGGGTGCGGCGCAGCGCGGCGACCTCCGGCAGCTCGACGCTCAGCCAGTTCAGCCGGCCGTTGTCGACCCGCCAGAAGCCGGTCTCCAGACCGTCGCCGAGCGCGACGACGGTGGCCTCCGGGCGGTCGGCGAGGTAATCCTGCACGGCCAGGTCGAAGCAGCGCGAGCGCAGCGCCTGCGCCTGCGAGTGGAACGGGTCGGGCAGCCCGAACCGTTCCTCGAACGGGTAGTCCAGGTCCGTCAGCAGCCGCAGTGCCGTCGGGTCGTCCAGCACCGGATAGGGCCGGCCCGCCTCGTACGCCCGGTTGTACAACGTCCACAACAGGGTCTCCGGCACCCCGTCCAGCATCGGCCGCACACGCGCCATGTCACTCCTCCTCGTCCTCTCCGCTCCCCGGCGGCCGTCCCGTCATCCGCGCAGCGTCAGCGCCTGCCCGGCCACCACCAGCAGCACCTGTTCGCACTCGTCGGCGACCGCGGCGTTCAGCCGCCCGAGCTCGTCCCTGAAGCGCCGCCCCGAGGCGGTCGCGGGCACGACGCCGGAACCGGTCTCGTTGGTCACCGCGACGACGGTGCGCCGCGTCCCGCGCACGGCGGCGACGAGTGCGGCGGTCCGCTTGTGCAGTGCGCTCTCACCACCGCCTGCCCAGGCCGCGTCGTTCCAGGCGTCCACCCGGTCCATCGCGTCCGTCAGCCAGAGCGACAGGCAGTCGATCAGCAGCGGCGGCCCGTCCGACGCCAGCAGATCCTCCAGCTCGCACGTCTCCTCGGTGCGCCAGGCCGCCGGTCTGCGCTCCCGGTGCAGCCCGATCCGGGCCGCCCACTCCGTGTCGCCCTCCCGGCCGCCGCCGGTCGCGACGTACACGACCTCGGGATACGTCTCCAGCCGGCGCTCGGCCTCGACCGACTTCCCGGACCGGGCGCCGCCGGTCACCAGGGTGCGCCGCGGCAGCTCCGGTGCCGCGTACGAGCCGAGCGTCAAGGTGGTGCCGTCCGGCACTGCCCGGGCTCCGGCCGCGGCGAGCCGGCGGTCGAGTTCGGGGCCGGGCGGGGCGTCATGGTCCAGATGGACGGCGATCAGCTCGGTGGCGGGCCCGATCGCCTCGACGGCCCGCAGCCGGGCCACCGCGTCGGGCCGCCCCACGACATCGCCCACGACCATGTCGTACGGCTCCGCCATCCGGTCGGTGAGGCCCGCCGGTGCGGCCCCGGGCGGCAGGTAGAGCAGCCGCTCGCCGTCCGGCGACGTGACCTCGTACCCGGTGCCGGGCGCGTCCATCGACACGGCCCGCACCCGGTGTCCGCTGATCAGTGTCAGTACCCGCCCGTCCGGCACCCGGCCCGCCGGGGGCAGCCCGGCGGGCAGTTCGACGGCGGGCCCGTCGTGCGGATGGGTGAGCAGCACCTGCCGTACGCCGGTGAGCGAGTGCCCCGCGCGGGCAGCGGCGAACACCGCTCCGGGGGTGAGATCGAGCAGGAGCGCGTCGTCGACCAGCAGGGCGGTCGCGGCCCGCGCCCGCACCCCGCGGGCGGTGGCGCAGGCGGCGCAGGGGCAGTCGGGCCGCGGCAGCCCGTCGGGGGCTCCGGTGCCGAGCAGAGTCAGTTCCACGCTCCGATCCTCCCGCGTCCCCGCACCGGATGCGCGACGTGGGGGTGGCCGGGGGCGCACGGGCCTCTTCCGTCACTGGTCGTAAGCACTAGGCTGCGGGACGGAACAAAGTGACCCAGGAGGCGGACATGGCGTGGACGTGGCGGTTCGAGAAGTCCGACGGTACGGAGACGGAGCCGGCCCTGCAGCCGGAGGAATTCACGACGCAGGGCGACGCGGAGTCCTGGATCGGTGAGTTCTGGAAGGAACTGCTCGACGGCGGGGCGGACCAGGTGACGCTCTTCGACGACACGACGAAGATCTACGGCCCGATGAGCCTCCGTGCCGAGCAGGCCGAGCAGGCCGAGCAGAGCGAAGCGGCCGCCGAGGAGGCCTGAGTCGCGACGACCGCCGAGGAGGCCTGAGTCGCGACGACCGCCGGGCGGGCCCGCGAGGGCCCGCCCGGCGGTCGTTCCGGACCACGCGTTCTAGATCTCGCCGAGTGTGACCTCGGCCGTCTTCTTCGCATCGCTGCGCAGATACGTCACGGTGACCTTCTCGCCCGGCTTGTCCGAGGCCAGCGCCTCCGACAGGGACGTGATCGTGGTGACGGGCGCGTCGCCGACCTTCGTGATGATGTCGCCGGCCCGCAGTCCCGCCTTCTGCGCCGCGCCGTCCTTCGCCACGCTGACGATCGCGACTCCCGCCGGCTTGTAGCTGTCGTTCACGACGGTACGGCCGGTGATGTTCAGGGCCGCCCGGCCGGAGTCGGTGACCTTGCCGCTCTTGATGATCTGGTCGGCGACGGTCTTCACCATCGAGACGGGGATCGCGAAGCCGATGCCCGGTGCCGCGCTGTCACCCATCTGGGGGTCCGTGGCCGCCAGCGTCGGGATGCCGATGACCTCGCTGTTCAGGTTCACCAGCGCACCCCCGCTGTTGCCCGGGTTGATCGCGGCCGAGGTCTGCACCATGTTCGCGATGGTCGCGCCCGTCCCGCCGCCCGCGCGGCTCTCGCTCACGGTGCGGCCGAGCGCGGAGACGATGCCCTGGGTGACGCTGCTGGACAGCCCGAGCGGCGAGCCCATCGCCAGCACGATCTGACCGACCTCGACCTTCTCCGAGTCGCCGAACTTCGCGGGCTTCAGCCCGTCCGGGACGTCGTCCAGCTTGATGACGGCCAGGTCCTGCTCGGGATAGGCGGCGACCAGCGCGGCGCTCATCACCTTCTCGCCGTTGGCCACCGTGACCTTGAAGGTCTTCTCCTCGCCGACGACGTGGGCGTTCGTGACGATGTGGCCCTTGGCGTCGTAGACGATGCCCGAACCCAGACTGTTGGACGCGTCGATCTGCACCACCGACGGAAGCACGTTGTTGATGACGGTCTGGTACTCGCTCTGCAGATCGCCGGTGGCCTTCGAGGCCGAGCCCTGCTGGGCCGATCCGGACTTCGTCGCGGCGGCGTTCGAGGCGTGGGAACCAGAGTCGGAGCAACCGCTCACCAGCGCGATCGCGCAGACACCTGCGGACAGGGGCAGCAGCAGCCGGCGCACACGGCTGCGGGGGTCAAAGGCATCCATGTCCGGATTATTGCTTTTAGCCCGGTCGGCGGCCTGTTGGCTTCACCCGTCGGGGGGAAAAGCGCACCTGCCCGGCGGGGGACGGCGGACACCGGCCCGTCATCACGTCGGGCCGGCGTTACCCGCGCACCCCGCACAGGTGCAGCAGCGCGGCCACCCCGCGGTACGGATCCGTCCGCCCCGCCCGGTCCTCAGCCGCCAGTACCCGCTCGAGCTCCGCCGCCGGCGGCAGCTCCACGTCGTTGCCCACGTTGTCCGTGAAGACCCGCACCCCGTACCAGGCGTGCAGCGGTGCGGCGATCCCCGCGAGTGTGGAGGTGAGGGCGTCGAGCCGGTCCGCGCGGACGGAGAGCCCGAGGCGGTTGGTGTACCGGTCCGTGTCGAACGCGGCCAGCGTCGCGTCCCAGTCCCCGGCGATCCCGGGCCGCATCGCCAGCGCGTCGGCGTTCCGTACGAGGAGCGACAGCAGCCCGCCCGGAGCCAGCATCCTGGCCAGACCGGCCACCATGGCGTCCGGCTCCTGGACATACATCAGCACGCCGTGGCAGAGCACCACGTCGAAGCTGCCGGGCAGGAAGTGGACCCCGGTGTCCTGTCCGTTGCCCTCGATGAACCGGACCCGCTCACGGATGCCCGCCGGCTCGCCCCCCAGCGCCTCGCGGGCGACCCGCAGCATCTCGGGCGCGGATTCGAGACCGGTGACGGTGTGGCCGGCCCGGGCCAGGCGCAGGGCCTGCGTGCCCTGGCCCATGCCGACGTCGAGGATCCGCAGCCGCTGCCCGACCGGGAAGCGGGCCGCTATCTGTTCGTCCAGCTGCCGGGCGACCAACTCCTGGCGCACGGTGTTGCGCAGTCCGCCGAGCCCCTTCAGCCATGCCGACGCGGCCCCCGAGAAACCGGAGACAGCACCCGCCGGCCGGCCTGCGGACACACCGCCGACCGAACCGGAGAGATCCGTACTCAGGGCCGCTCTCCGCGCTTGACCTGCGGCTTCGGCAGCCTGAGCCGACGCATCTGGAGCGTACGCATCAGCCCGTAGGCCACCGCGCCGCGCTTCGGCGTATCGGGGAACCGCTCGTTCAGCTGCTTGCGCAGACGGAACGTGAGCCCGATCGAGTCGACCACGATCAGCACGATCACGCCGAGCCAGAGCAGCAGCGAGATGTTCTGAATGCCCTGCACCTGGATCACACTGAGGACCAGGATGACCACGGCGAGCGGCAGGAAGTACTCCGCGATGCAGAAGCGCGAGTCCACGAAGTCGCGGACGAAGCGGCGCACCGGCCCCTTGTCGCGGGCCGGCAGATAGCGCTCGTCACCACTGGCGAGCGCCTCACGCTGCTTGGCCATGTCGACGCGGCGCGCTTCGCGCTGGCGCTTCATGGCCTCCTTGCGGTCGGTCGGCGCACCACTGGAGGCACGGCGGCGCTGCGACTGGGCGTCGCTGCGCTTGGGGGTGGGGCGACCCTTGGGAGCCTGCGGGTCGCGGGACGTCTTGGAGAGGTCCGCCGTCACCTTGTCGGTGGGGGCCTTCTCTTCCTTGGAGCGGCTACGGAACACAAGGCCCAAGGGTACGGGGTCGATCGCCACGACCCCAGGCCGGCCGGGAACGATCCGGCAACGGCCTGCGTCCTCGCTGGTGTACGAGCGGGACGATACGGGCGCCGTCACGGGTTTCCCGATCGTCACCCACCGGTTTCCCCGACCGTCACCTACTCCCTGGGCCGGAGCGGTCACCGGTCGCAGTCGTCCTTGGGGAGGACCCCATCGTCGCTCGAACAGTGCGGTAATAGAGGCAGGGCCCGTACTGTGGGTTCTGTTGGAGTGCTGGAGACCGGTTGCGTCAGAAGCTGCGTCAGAAGCTGAGTCAGAAGGGGGCGCGCGAAGCCCATGAGCGGTGTCATGAAGCGTATGGGGATGATCTTCCGCGCGAAGGCAAACAAGGCCCTTGACCGGGCCGAGGATCCGCGCGAGACCCTCGATTACTCGTACCAGAAGCAGCTGGAGCTGCTTCAGAAGGTGCGCCGCGGTGTCGCCGATGTGGCGACGTCGCGCAAGCGCCTGGAGCTGCAGCTGAACCAGCTGCAGGGCCAGTCGTCCAAGCTGGAGGACCAGGGCCGCAAGGCGCTCGCGCTCGGTCGCGAGGACCTGGCCCGCGAGGCGCTGTCCCGCCGCGCGGCCCTCCAGCAGCAGGTCACCGACCTGGAGACGCAGCACACCACGCTGCAGGGCGAGGAGGAGAAACTCACCCTGGCGGCCCAGCGGCTGCAGGCCAAGGTCGACGCCTTCCGTACGAAGAAGGAGACCATCAAGGCCACCTACACGGCCGCGCAGGCGCAGACCCGGATCGGCGAGGCCTTCTCGGGCATCTCCGAGGAGATGGGCGACGTCGGCCTGGCCATTCAGCGCGCCGAGGACAAGACCCAGCAGCTGCAGGCGCGTGCCGGTGCGATCGACGAGCTGCTCGCCTCCGGCGCCCTGGACGACCCGACCGGCACGGCGAAGGACGACATCGCCGCCGAGCTGGACCGGATCTCCGGTGGTACGGATGTAGAGCTGGAGCTGCAGCGCATGAAGGCCGAACTGGCCGGCGGCTCCACCTCGCAGCAGGCCATCGAGGGCGGCCCGCAGGATGCCGCCCAGCAGCAGGACCGTTCCCAGTCCCCGCACAAGTTCGACAAGAATTAAGGCAGCGTCATGATCGTACGGATCATGGGGGAGGGCCAGGCATCCCTGGCCGACAGCCATCTCGCCGAGCTCGACAAGCTCGACGACGACCTGCTCGCCGAAATGGAGCGCGGTGACGGACCCGGCTTCCGCACCACGCTCCACGCGCTCCTGGCGAGGGTGCGCGAACTCGGCACGCCCTTGCCGGACGACTCCCTGGAGCCGTCCGAGCTGATCCTGCCGTCGCCCGACGCGACCCTCGAAGAGGTCCGCGCCATGCTCAGCGACGACGGACTGATTCCCGGCTGACCGGCTGACAACCGACAGCTCCAGCACTCGCGCCCCCGTGCCCCGTGGACCGGTCCTGCCGGCCCCCGGGGCACGGTCGCGTGCGTACGGGGCACCGCGCGGTGTCGGCCCCCGGCACCGGTTCCGCGGTCACCCGCACTGATCACCTTGCGACACGCCGTAACGTAGCTTGACGTGACCACCCTCGGAACCGGGGTTCTGCGCATCCGCGACTGGCTGCGCGACCACCCCCTCGCGCTGGACGGTGCGCTCGCCCTGGCCGTGTACGTGGCGATGGTCGTCGGGTCGTTCGCCGGCCCGGGCGTACACCACGGACCCACCTTCGGCACCCGCGCGCCCGCGGTCGGCAGCGTGTTCCTGATGGCGCTGAGCGCCCTCGCCCTGATCTGGCGCCGCCACCGGCCGATGGCCGTGCTCGCCGCCACCGGTGTGCTGGCCGTCGTCGAACTGCTGACGGCCGATCCGCCGGCCCCCGTGGTGATGAGCGCCGTCATCGCGCTCTACACCGTCGCCGCCCGGACCGACCGGCCGACGACCTGGCGGGTCGGGCTGCTCACCATGGCCGTACTTACCGCGGCCGCGATGTTCTTCGGGGCGGCCCCCTGGTACAGCCAGGAGAACCTCGGGATCTTCGCCTGGACCGGGATGGCGGGCGCGGCGGGGGACGCGGTCCGCTCACGGCGCGCGTTCATCGGTGCGATCAGGGAGCGCGCCGAACGGGCGGAGCGGACCCGTGAGGAGGAGGCCCGGCGCCGGGTGGCCGAGGAGCGGCTGCGCATCGCCCGTGACCTGCACGACGTCGTCGCCCATCACATCGCCCTGGTCAACGTGCAGGCCGGGGTCGCGGCCCACGTCATGGACCGGCGGCCCGACCAGGCCAAGGAGGCGCTCGCCCACGTCCGGGAGGCGAGCCGCTCCGCGCTCAACGAGTTGCGGGCCACCGTGGGGCTGCTGCGCCAGTCCGGCGACCCCACCGCGCCGACCGAGCCCGCCCCCGGCCTCGCGGTCCTGGACGAGCTCGTGGAGACCGTGCGGCGGGCCGGGCTGCCCGTCGAGGTGGCCTGCGCGGCGAAGGAGGGCCCGCCGCTGCCCGCGGCCGTCGACCTGGCCGCGTACCGGGTGATCCAGGAGGCGCTGACCAATGTGCGCAAGCACGCGGGCCCCGGGGCGAAGGCCGAGATCAGCGTCGTACGGGTCGGGGCGACGGCCGAGGTCATGGTGCTGGACAACGGACGGGGGACGGCGGGCGGCACCGGCGATGTCGTCGGCGGCGGCCACGGCCTCCTGGGCATGAGGGAGCGGGTCACCGCCCTGGGCGGCACCCTCACCGCCGGCCCCCGATACGGCGGCGGTTTCCGCGTCCATGCGATCCTGCCCCTCAAAACCCGTGCGCAGGAGCCGGATCAGCCGGGCGCGGCGGGCCGGACGGGGGAGAACGCATGACACCGGCCATCAAGGTGCTGCTCGTCGACGACCAGGCACTGCTGCGCAGCGCGTTCCGGGTGCTGGTCGACTCGGAACCCGACATGCAGGTGGTCGGCGAGGCCGCGGACGGGGCGCAGGCCGTGGAGCTGGCCCGCTCGACCCGCGCCGACGTGGTGCTGATGGACATCCGGATGCCCGGCACGGACGGGCTCACCGCGACCAGGATGATCAGCGCCGATCCGGAACTCGCGGACGTCCGCGTGGTCATGCTCACCACCTTCGAGGTGGACGAGTACGTGGTGCAGTCACTGCGGGCCGGCGCCTCGGGCTTCCTCGGAAAGGGAGCGGAACCGGAGGAGCTCCTCAACGCCATCCGGATCGCGGCAGGCGGCGAGGCGCTGCTGTCGCCGGCCGCCACCAAGGGCCTGATCGCCACGTTCCTCGCGCAGGGCGGCACTTCGGCCGACGGCGGGCCGGGCGCCGCCGAGTACTCCGCGCGTCTGGAGGCCCTCACCACCCGGGAGCGCGAGGTGCTGGTGCTGGTCGCGGGCGGGCTGTCCAACGACGAGATCGCCGAGCGCCTGGTGGTCAGCCCGCTCACCGTCAAGACGCATGTGAACAGGGCGATGGCGAAGCTGGGGGCCCGGGACCGGGCCCAATTGGTGGTAATCGCGTACGAATCGGGCCTGGTGCGCCCACGGGTGGAGTGAGGGTGCAGTCGCGGCGTACTCCAGCTGCGGTATGCGCGGCGTAAGAAAGCGACCTTGGGGCCGACGCTTCCGGCTCGGTCCGTGGGCGATCGTATAGGTGGGCCGGGTCTGTCCCCGAGTTACCCGCCCACCTGCCGCGTAAGCCACAGAAGAGAGACCCCACCCATGTCCTGGCTGTCCAGATTCAGCCTCGCGCAAAGGGCCCTGATCGGGCTGATCTCGATCGTCGCGCTCGTGTTCGGAGCGATCGCGATCCCGCAGCTCAAGCAGCAACTGCTGCCCACCATCGAACTCCCGATGGTGTCGGTGCTCGCCCCCTACCAGGGCGCGTCCCCCGATGTGGTCGAGAAGCAGGTCGTCGAACCGCTCGAGAATTCGATCAAGGCCGTTGACGGCGTCACCGGCATGACCTCGACCGCCAGCGAGGGCAACGCCGTCATCATGGCGACGTTCGACTTCGGCGACGAGGGCACCAAGCAGCTCGTCGCGGACATCCAGCAGGCGGTGAACCGCGCCCGCGCCCAACTGCCCGAGGACGTGGACCCGCAGGTCATCGCCGGCTCGACCGACGACATCCCGACCGTCGTCCTCGCCGTCACCTCCGACAAGGACCAGCAAGCGCTGGCCGACCAGCTGGACCGCACCGTCGTTCCCGCCCTGGAGGACATCGAGGGCGTCGGCCAGGTCACCGTCGACGGTGTGCAGGACCTCCAGGTCTCCCTCACCCCCGACGACAGGAAGCTCGCGGCGGCCGGCCTGAACGCGGGCTCGCTCGCCCAGGCGCTCCAGGCCGGCGGCGCGACCGTCCCGGCGGGTTCCTTCTCCGAGGCGGGCAAGAGCCGCACCGTGCAGGTCGGCGGGGCGTTCACCTCCCTGAAGCAGATCGAGGACCTGCGGGTCACCGGGCAGAACCCGGAGACGGGCAAGCCCGGCAAGCCGGTGCGGGTCGGTGACATCGCGACGGTGAAGCAGGAGCCCTCCACCGCGGTCTCCATCACCCGTACGAACGGCAAGCCGAGCCTCGCCGTCATGGCGACGATGGACAAGGACGGCAGCGCCGTCGCCATCTCGGACGCCGTCAAGGACAAGCTCCCCGACCTGCGCAAGGACCTCGGTGCCGGCGCCGAGCTGACCGTCGTGTCCGACCAGGGCCCCGCCGTCTCCAAGGCGATCTCGGGCCTCACCACCGAGGGCGCGCTCGGCCTGCTCTTCGCGGTCATCGTGATTCTGGTCTTCCTGGCCTCACTGCGCTCGACCCTGGTCACCGCGGTCTCCATCCCGCTCTCCGTGGTCCTCGCTCTGATCGTGCTCTGGACCCGTGACCTGTCGCTCAACATGCTGACCCTGGGCGCGTTGACCATCGCGATCGGCCGGGTCGTCGACGACTCGATCGTCGTCCTGGAGAACATCAAGCGCCACCTCGGCTACGGCGAGGAGCGCCAGTCCGCGATCATCACCGCGGTGAAGGAAGTGGCCGGCGCGGTCACGGCCTCGACGCTCACCACGGTCGCCGTCTTCCTGCCGATCGGTCTCGTCGGTGGCATGGTCGGCCAGCTCTTCGGCTCGTTCTCGCTGACGGTCACGGCGGCCCTGCTGGCGTCCCTGATCGTCTCGCTGACCGTCGTGCCCGTCCTCTCGTACTGGTTCCTGCGCGCCCCCAAGGGCAGCGCCGAGGACCCGGACAAGGCCCGCCGCGAGGCGGAGGAGAAGGAAACCCGCAGCAGGCTCCAGCGGATCTACGTCCCGGTGCTGCGCTTCGCCACCCGTCGCCGCATCACCAGCATCGTCATCGCCGTCGCCGTGCTGTTCGGCACCTTCGGCATGGTCCCGCTGTTGAAGACGAACTTCTTCGACCAGGGCGAGCAGGAAGTCCTGTCCCTCAAGCAGGAGCTCACCCCGGGCACCAGCCTGGCGGCCGCCGACGAGGCGGCCAAGAAGGTCGAGAAGGTCCTCGCCGACGACAAGGGCGTCAAGGACTACCAGGTCACCGTCGGCTCGTCCGGCTTCATGGCCGCCTTCGGCGGCGGCACGGGAGCCAACCAGGCCTCCTACCAGGTCACCCTGAAGGACTCCGGGGACTACGAGGCCGCCCAGGACCGCATCGACGAGGCCCTGGGCAAGCTCGACGGCATCGGTGACACCACCATCGCCGCGGGCGGCGGTTTCGGAAGCCAGGACCTGAACGTCGTGGTCAAGGCAGCCGACGCGGACACGCTGAAGAAGGCATCCGAACAGGTGCGCGCCGAGGTCGCGAAGGTCAAGGACGTCACCGACGTCCAGAGCGACCTCGCGCAGAGCATCCCCCGGATCTCGGTCACCGCCAACGCCAAGGCAGCCGACGCGGGCTTCACCCAGGCCACGCTGGGCGCGGCCGTCGCCGGTGCGGTGCGGGGCACCCCGTCCGGCAAGGCGATCATGGACGACACCGAGCGCGACGTCGTCATCAAGTCCGCCCACCCGGCCACCACGATGGAGGAGCTCAAGAACCTCCCGCTCGGTCCGGTCAAGCTCGGCTCCATCGCCGATGTGAAGCTGGTCCCCGGACCGGTCTCCATGACCCGGATCGACGGTCAGCGCGCCGCGACCATCACCGCCAAGCCCATCGGTGACAACACCGGCGCGGTCGGCACCGACCTCCAGGCCAAGCTCAAGGCGCTGGACCTCCCGGACGGCGCCACCGCCACCATCGGCGGCGTCACCGAGGACCAGGACGACGCCTTCGTGAAGCTCGGCCTGGCCATGCTGGCGGCCATCGCGATCGTCTTCATGCTGCTGGTCGCGACCTTCCGCTCGCTCATCCAGCCGCTGATCCTGCTGGTCTCCATCCCGTTCGCGGCCACCGGCGCGATCGGCCTGCTCCTCATCACGGGCACCCCGATGGGCGTCGCGGCGATGATCGGCATGCTGATGCTCATCGGCATCGTGGTGACGAACGCGATCGTGCTGATCGACCTGATCAACCAGTACCGCGCCCAGGGCATGGGCGTCGTCGAGGCAGTCGTCGAGGGCGGCCGCCACCGTCTGCGCCCGATCCTGATGACGGCGCTGGCGACGATCTTCGCCCTTCTCCCGATGGCGCTCGGCGTCACCGGCGAGGGCGGATTCATCTCGCAGCCGCTGGCCGTCGTGGTCATCGGCGGTCTGATCAGCTCGACGCTGCTGACCCTGCTTCTCGTGCCGACGCTGTATTCGATGGTGGAGCTCTTCAAGGAGCGCCGCGCGAAGAAGAAGGCCGCGAAGCGAGCCGCCAAGGCCGGCGTTCCGGCCCCGGGGGCCTCGGAGGAGACCACCTCCGAGACGGAACCGGAGCCCGCGAAGGCCTGACCGTTCACACAGGAAGGCCCCGGCACCTCGCATCGAGGTGCCGGGGCCTTCCCGCGTGCGGTACGCCTACGGCAGCGCCAGCATCCGCTCCAGCGCCAGCTTCGCGTACTTCTCCGTCTCCGGGTCGACCTCGATCCGGTTGACCAGGTTCCCCTCGGCCAGCGACTCCAGCGTCCACACCAGGTGCGGCAGGTCGATCCGGTTCATCGTCGAGCAGAAGCAGACCGTCTTGTCGAGGAAGACGATCTCCTTGTCCTCGGCCGCGAAGCGGTTGGCCAGGCGCCGCACCAGGTTCAGCTCGGTGCCGATCGCCCACTTGGAGCCGGCCGGGGCCGCCTCCAGCGCCTTGATGATGTACTCCGTCGAGCCGACGTAGTCCGCGGCCGCGACGACCTCGTGCTTGCACTCCGGGTGCACCAGCACGTTGACGCCGGGTATGCGGGCCCGCACGTCGTTGACGGACTCCACCGAGAAGCGCCCGTGCACCGAGCAGTGACCGCGCCACAGGATCATCTTCGCGTTGCGCAGCTCCTCGGCGGTGAGACCGCCGTTGGGCTTGTGCGGGTTGTAGAGGACGCAGTCCTCCAGCGTCATCCCCATGTCCCGCACGGCCGTGTTCCGGCCCAGGTGCTGGTCCGGAAGGAAGAGGACCTTCTCACCCTGCTCGAAGGCCCACTCCAGGGCCCGCTTCGCGTTCGACGAGGTGCAGATCGTGCCGCCGTGGCGGCCGGTGAAGGCCTTGATGTCCGCGGAGGAGTTCATGTACGAGACGGGCACGACCTGGTCGGCGACGCCGGCATCGGTCAGCACGTCCCAGCACTCGGCGACCTGTTCGGCGGTGGCCATGTCGGCCATCGAGCAGCCCGCCGCCAGGTCCGGCAGCACGACCTTCTGGTCGTCGGTGGTCAGGATGTCCGCGGACTCCGCCATGAAGTGCACACCGCAGAAGACGATGTACTCGGCCTCCGGCCGGGCCGCGGCGTCCCGGGCGAGCTTGAATGAGTCTCCGGTCACATCCGCGAACTGGATGACCTCGTCGCGCTGGTAGTGGTGCCCGAGGACGAAGACCTTCTCCCCCAGCTTCTCCTTGGCCGCGCGGGCGCGCTCCACCAGGTCCGGGTCGGACGGGGAGGGCAGGTCGCCGGGGCATTCGACGCCACGCTCGCTCTTGGGGTCGGCGTCGCGGCCGAGCAGGAGCAGGGCGAGGGGAGTCGGCTGGACGTCGAGGTCCTGGACGGGGTGGGCCGTGGTCACGTCACGCACCCTTTCTTCTCTGCGGAGGAAGCCTTTTCGTCGAATTGACGTTATCTATCATATCCGCTTCACGTCACTTTGACGATGCCGATAGCGTCGATGTGACGCATCCGCCCGAGGGGGCGGTGTGCGAGCATGAATGGAACAGGCAAGCGCTCGGCCCGGAATGAATCCGCGGCCTCGACGGTTGCAACGTCGGCAAGCAGTCTCCGTACAACCCGGGAGAGAAGCAGATGTCCGTATCGGACGAGACCACCACCGTGAGCGACGGCATCCTCCTGTCCGACGCCGCCGCAGCCAAGGTCAAGGGCCTGCTGGAGCAGGAAGGCCGCGACGACCTGGCGCTGCGCGTCGCCGTCCAGCCCGGCGGCTGCTCGGGCCTGCGTTACCAGCTCTTCTTCGACGAGCGTTCGCTGGACGGCGATGTCGTGAAGGACTTCGACGGCGTCAAGGTCGTCACCGACCGGATGAGCGCCCCGTACCTGGGCGGCGCCTCCGTCGACTTCGTCGACACCATCGAGAAGCAGGGCTTCACGATCGACAACCCGAACGCGACGGGATCCTGCGCCTGCGGCGACTCCTTCAGCTAGAGCGCGACAGGTAAGAGCGCGACAGCTGAAGCGCGCAGCGTCAGCGGCGAAGTACGGCGGAGGCCCCGGATCCAGATCCGGGGCCTCCGCCGTTGTCGTGTGCGCGGGCCGTTGCGGTGTGCGTGGCGCGTCAGCCGCGCGGCACCACGGTGCCCGACGCCGCGTCGACCACGTTCCGCTCACCCAGGGGCGCCTCCAGCGTGACCGTACGGGTGAGCTCCTTGGCGATCATGATGCACGCCTTGCCCGCCTTCGGCTTCGACTCCGTGACGGACACCCGCACCGTGTCGGCGTCCTCGCTCGCGCTCGCCGCGTACGTACTGCAGGCGCCGCCCCAGAACGTCACCGAGAGCGTCCGGCCGTCGGCGCTGTAGGACAGGACGCGACCGGCCTTCGTCGTTCCGTCGCTGTCCGGGGTCTTCTCCGAGGGGGCGTCCTTCGTCAGGTACGCCGGATCCACCGCGACCTGGGTGACGGTGTCGCCCGTGCCGCCGGCGCCCGGCCGGACCGTGAAGATCCAGGACGGCACGAGCAGCTGCTTCCCGTCCACGTAACGGGCCGCCAGGCCGAAGGTCGCCCTGTCGACCGTCACCGTCGTGGCGGGCGGCTCGGCGCCCGTCCGCTTGCCGCAGCTCATGCGGGACGGCTTCTCGCCGTTCTCCAGGGGTGCGGGGGTGGCGCAGTCGCCGGTCTTCGCGCCGCTCGGCGGCTGTGCGGCGTTCAGCTGCTTCAGCGCCTCGGCCGCGCCGATCACCGGATACTCGGCGCCCTTCTCCAGGCCCTTCAACTGCCCGCTTCCGCCGACCACTTCACCCTCCGGGCCGACCTGGATGCCGGTGGCCCAGCCGTACGTCGGCAGTCCGCCCACCACGGGGTCGGCGTTCACCACCCGGACGGAGCCCATCAGCTGGCGGGCGTCGAGGGCGGCGTCGTCCTGGCCCACCGCCTTCAGCACCGGCACCGCGGCGGCCTTCGCCGCCTTTTCGCTCACCGGCGATCCGGAGCCGCCGGGCGCCACGGGTTTGCCCGAACAGACCGCACCCTTCGCGCAGTTGTCCGTGCCACCGGAGCCGTGCCGGGCGAACGTCCAGGTCCCGGGTGCCTGCTTGGTCACCCGGAGCACCGGCCCCGAACCGTCCCCGTCCGAGCCCACCTTCCAGGACGTGCCCTCGGCCTGCGGAGTGCCCCGCACGCCCAGCGCCTCGGCCAGCCGGGCGACCTCGGACGCCGAGACCGTTCCGGTGGCGCGCTGGACGGCCGCCTTGTCCGGGCCGTCCGGCAGGGCGCCGGAAGCGCGGTAGACCAGCCTTCCGCCATGCGGATCGGGCTCACCCGGGGCGATGCCCTGCGGCGGGGCCGAGGGCCGGGGGGAGGGCGTGGCCGGTCCTCCCGCGCGCTCGTCCAGGGAGAGCGGCGGGGGAGCGGCGCCGGAACCCTCCGCGGCGCTGTCCTTGCCGTTGCCGCCGTCCGCCGCGGTCGCCGCCCAGTACGCGCCGCCGCCACCGGCCAGGAGCACGGCCGCCGCCACCGAGGCCACGGCGAGGGGAGACCGCCGCCGGGGGCGGGTCACTTCGTTGTCGGGTCGCTCGGTGCTCACCGGTTCACTCCTTCGCCTCGTACGCCAGGGGCCCTTCGGCCCGTCCCGCTGGTGCGGACACCGTTGGGACGGGGCGCGGACGCGCACGGTTCCCTCCTGAGGCGGCCGGTGCGGCCAGGGGCAGTCCGGCGGAGCCCGACGCTCAGTCGCCGTACTCCGCCATCGCGTCGATCAGCCGGGCCGAGGCGGGAGGCACGGTCACGCCGTGAATGAGGGACGGCGTCACAGGGGTGGGAGTGATCGTCGTGGGTACCACCCAGTGCGGGGCCATTCGTGCGCAGTCTCCGCGCAACTCGGCCAGACCGGTCTCGGACTCGCGCGAAGCGATGTTGTTCGACATATCGGCACCGTAGGCACCCCCGCGCTCAGGAGGAAAGCCCTACTATCGGGTAGTTTTCCCCCCTTCGCCTGACTGCGGGAACCGGTAGCGTGAGAAGGCCCGGTTTCCGGGCACCCTTCTCTGTCACGCCGTCCCGGGAATGGAGTCACCGTTCCCCTCGACCTCCGCAGGAGCAGTCTTCCCGTGCGTATCGCAGTCACCGGCTCCATCGCCACCGACCACCTCATGACCTTCCCCGGCCGATTCGCCGACCAGCTGGTCGCCGATCAGCTGCACACGGTCTCGCTCTCCTTCCTGGTCGACAACCTGGACGTGCGCCGGGGAGGTGTCGCCGCCAACATCTGCTTCGGCATGGGCCTGCTCGGCACCCGTCCGATCCTGGTCGGCGCCGCGGGCTCCGACTTCGACGAGTACCGGGCCTGGCTCGACCGCCACGGCGTCGACACGGGCTCGGTCCGGATCTCCGAGGTCCTGCACACCGCCCGCTTCGTCTGCACGACGGACGCCGACCACAACCAGATCGGCTCCTTCTACACGGGCGCCATGAGCGAGGCCCGCCTGATCGAGCTGAAGGCCGTCGCCAACCGTGTGGGCGGCCTCGACCTCGTCTCCATCGGCGCCGACGACCCCGAGGGCATGCTCCGCCACACCGAGGAGTGCCGCTCGCGGAACATCCCGTTCGCCGCGGACTTCTCGCAGCAGATCGCGCGGATGGACGGCGACGAGATCCGCATCCTGCTCGACGGCGCCACGTACCTCTTCTCCAACGAGTACGAGAAGGGGCTCATCGAGTCCAAGACCGGCTGGACCGACGCCGAGATCCTCGCCAAGGTCGGCCACCGGGTCACCACCCTCGGCGCCCAGGGCGTGCGGATCGAGCGCGTCGGCGAGGAGCCGATCGAGGTCGGCTGCCCGGAGGAGAACGTCAAGGCCGACCCGACCGGGGTCGGCGACGCCTTCCGTGCCGGATTCCTCTCGGGCCTCGCCTGGGGCGTCGGCCTGGAGCGGGCCGCGCAGGTCGGCTGCATGCTCGCCACCCTGGTCATCGAGACGGTCGGCACGCAGGAGTACACCCTGCACCGCAACCACTTCATGGACCGCTTCACCAAGGCGTACGGGCACGAGGCCGCCGCCGAGGTGCGCACGCACCTCGCGTAAGGGGTCTCAGGACAGTCGGCGGACCACATAGGCCGAGCCCCGGTCCGCCGGCTCCTCACCCACGTACTCCTGCTCGCGCATCGCACACCAGGCCGGAATGTCCAGGCGCGCCGCCTCGTCGTCGGAGAGCACCGTCACCGTTCCGCCCACCGGTACCTCCCCGATCACCTTTGCTAGTTCGATCACCGGAATCGGGCAGCGCCTCCCCAGCGCGTCGACGACCAGCGAGGGCGCCGGTGCGGGGGAGGGGGCGGTCGCCGCGGGGGCGCCCAGCTTCTCCCGTACGCCCGCCACCGCCGGGGGCAGCACCTCCAGGAAGCGGTCGACGTCCTCACCGGACGTGCCCGCCGGCAGTGACACGCGGACATTGCCCTCCGAAAGCACCCCCATCGCCTTGAGCACATGGCTCGGTGTCAGCGTGCTGCTGGTGCAGGACGAACCGGACGATACGGAGAAGCCGGACCGGTCCAGCTCGTGCAGCAGGGTCTCTCCGTCGACATAGAGACAGGAGAAGGTGACCAGATGCGGCAGCCGCCGCACCGGATCGCCCACCACCTCCACATCGGGCACCAGCGCCGCCACCCGGCTCCGGATCCGGTCGACCAGGGCGCGCAGCCGCACCGACTCCCCGGCCGCCTCCGCCCGCACCGCCCGCAAGGACGCCGCGGCGGCCACGATCGCCGGAATGTCCTCGAAGCCGACGGCCCGCCCCGACTCGCGTTCGTCCGTGGGCCCTTGCACGGCGAACCGGACGCCCTTGCGCACCGCCAGGAGCCCGACCCCGGCCGGTCCGCCCCACTTGTGGGCGCTCGCCGTCAGCAGCGACCAGCCGGCCGGCACCGGCCCCCACCCGAGCGACTGCGCGGCGTCGACCAGCAGCGGCACACCTGCCGCCCGGCAGAGCCCGGCCACCTCGGCCACCGGCTGCTCGGTGCCCACCTCGTGGTTGGCGGACTGCAGACAGGCCAGCGCGGTGTCCTCCCGCAGCGCGTTCGCGTACGCCCGGGCGCTCACCGCGCCCGTGCCGTCCACCGGAACCTCGGTGAACGATCCGCCTCCGCTCTCGTGGGCGGCGGCCGAATGGAGCACCGAAGAGTGTTCGACCGCCGACACCACCAGATGGCGGCCGACACGCCGACGCCCCGCGAGAGCTCCGGAAATTCCGGAGTGGATCGCGCGCGTGCCCGACGAGGTGAAAGTCAGCTCGTCGGGGCGGCAGCCGACGGCCTCCGCGGCCGTCTCCCGGGCCGCGTCCAGCAGCAGCCTGGCCCGTCGTCCCTCGCGGTGGAGGCGGGCCGGGTCGGCCCAGCCCTCGTCCAGTGCGGCAAGCAGCGCCTGGCGGGCGACGGGGTGGAGGGGGGCGGCGGACGCGGCGTCGAAGTAGGGCACCCGGCCACGCTAGCCCGGCCCCGGCCAGGAGCCCGGACCCGGCTGCCCCGCCGGCCGGGAGAGGGGGCGTCAGATGGCGCCCGGAGCCCCCGATTCCACCCCTTCGGGGAGTCGGGCGGCGCGTTGGGCACCCTCCCCGCGCGACCCCAAATAGCGTCCAGTAGGGTTTGGTCCGCATAAACATCCAAACCCCTGCCCGCGTCAGGGCCGGCGACCGACCAGCGAGACGGGCGCGCCGACCGTGCGGGCGAGACTCTCGGGAAGGCGCTACGTGAGTCCCAACGGCTCCGACCGCTCGTCGCGGCGCCCGATGCGGCGGAAGCTGCCGCAGGTGCTGACTGCGGGCCTGATCCTGGCGACCGCAACCGGTTGCACATACAAGGACTTCCCCCGCCTTGGTATGCCTACGCCGGTAACGGAAGAGGCCCCACGGATCCTTTCCCTCTGGCAGGGCTCGTGGGCGGCAGCGCTCGCCACGGGCGTGCTGGTGTGGGGCCTGATCCTGTGGAGTGTCTTCTTCCACCGGCGCAGCCGCACCAAGGTGGAGGTACCTCCGCAGACCCGGTACAACATGCCCATCGAGGCGCTGTACACCGTGGTCCCCCTGATCATCGTCTCGGTGTTGTTCTACTTCACCGCGCGAGACGAGACGAAGCTCCTCACCCTCTCCCCGAAGCCCGCCCACACCGTCAACGTGGTCGGCTACCAGTGGAGCTGGGGCTTCAACTACATCGAGAACGTGGACGGCTCCGCCGCCACGGGCAACGAGGTCCCCAAGGAGCTCGGCGCCATCCCGGACAGGTTCCGCAAGGACTTCCCCAAGGGTGCGGACGGTGTCTACGACGCCGGCATCCCGGGAGACCGGAACCCGCAGACCGGCAACCCCGGTCCGACCCTGTGGCTGCCCAAGGGTGAGAAGGTCCGCTTCATCCTGACTTCGCGTGACGTCATCCACTCCTTCTGGGTGGTGCCGTTCCTCATGAAGCAGGACGTCATTCCGGGCCACACCAACGCCTTCGAGGTGACTCCCAACCAGGAGGGCACCTTCATGGGCAAGTGCGCCGAGCTCTGCGGCGTCGACCACTCCCGGATGCTCTTCAACGTCAAGGTCGTCTCCCCGGAGCGCTACCAGGCGCACCTCAAGGAGCTCGCGAAGAAGGGCCAGACGGGCTACTTGCCGGCCGGCATCGAGCAGACCGACCCGGCCAGGAATGCGGAGACGAACAAACTGTGAGCATCCTCAATGAACCTCAGGGTGCCGCGGCAGCAGACGACTCGTACGAGGACGAGCTGCCGGTCCGGCGCAAGCAGCCGGGAAACGTCGTCATCAAGTGGCTGACCACCACTGACCACAAGACGATCGGCACGATGTACCTGGTCACGTCGTTCGCGTTCTTCTGCATCGGCGGACTGATGGCGCTCTTCATGCGCGCCGAGCTGGCCCGTCCGGGCACGCAGATCATGTCGAACGAGCAGTTCAACCAGGCGTTCACGATGCACGGCACGATCATGCTGCTGATGTTCGCGACGCCGCTGTTCGCCGGATTCGCGAACTGGATCATGCCGCTGCAGATCGGCGCGCCCGATGTGGCGTTCCCGCGGCTGAACATGTTCGCGTACTGGCTGTACCTCTTCGGCTCGATCCTCGCGGTGGCCGGCTTCCTCACCCCGCAGGGCGCGGCCGACTTCGGCTGGTTCGCCTACTCCCCGCTGTCGGACGCGGTCCGTTCGCCGGGTGTCGGCGCCGACATGTGGATCATGGGTCTGGCCTTCTCCGGCTTCGGCACGATCCTCGGTTCGGTCAACTTCATCACTACGATCATCTGCATGCGCGCACCCGGCATGACGATGTTCCGCATGCCGATCTTCGTCTGGAACGTCCTGCTGACCGGTGTTCTGGTCCTGCTGGCCTTCCCGGTGCTCGCGGCGGCGCTCTTCGCGCTGGAGGCGGACCGAAAATTCGGTGCGCATGTCTTCGACGCGTCCAACGGCGGCGCATTGCTATGGCAACACCTCTTCTGGTTCTTCGGCCATCCAGAGGTGTACATCATCGCCTTGCCCTTCTTCGGGATCATTTCGGAAGTGATCCCGGTGTTCAGCCGCAAGCCGATGTTCGGATACATCGGCCTCGTGGCCGCGACGATTTCCATCGCCGGCCTTTCCGTGACCGTGTGGGCGCACCACATGTACGTCACCGGAGGCGTGCTCCTGCCGTTCTTCTCCTTCATGACGTTCCTCATCGCGGTGCCCACCGGGGTGAAGTTCTTCAACTGGATCGGCACGATGTGGAAGGGCTCGCTGTCCTTCGAGACACCGATGCTCTGGGCGGTCGGCTTCCTGATCACCTTCACCTTCGGTGGTCTGACCGGCGTCATCCTGGCCTCGCCGCCGATGGACTTCCACGTCTCGGACTCGTACTTCGTGGTCGCGCACTTCCACTACGTCGTCTTCGGCACCGTGGTGTTCGCGATGTTCTCCGGATTCCACTTCTGGTGGCCGAAGTTCACCGGCAAGATGCTGGACGAGCGGCTCGGGAAGATCACCTTCTGGACGCTGTTCATCGGTTTCCACGGCACGTTCCTGGTGCAGCACTGGCTGGGCGCCGAGGGCATGCCGCGTCGTTACGCGGACTACCTGGCCGCGGACGGTTTCACCGCGCTGAACACGATCTCGACGATCTCCTCGTTCCTGCTCGGCCTGTCGATCCTGCCGTTCCTCTACAACGTGTGGAAGACCGCCAAGTACGGCAAGAAGATCGAGGTCGACGACCCGTGGGGTTACGGCCGTTCGCTGGAGTGGGCGACCTCCTGCCCGCCGCCGCGGCACAACTTCATCACGCTGCCCCGGATCCGTTCCGAATCCCCGGCGTTCGACCTGCACCACCCCGAGATCACCGCGCTCGAGCAGCTGGATCACCTCTCCGAGGGTGACAAGGCCCTCGCGGGCGGCAAGGAGGCGGGCAAGTGAAGATCCAGGGCAAGATGTTCCTCGGTCTGGCGGTGTTCATCCTCGTCGTCGCCATCACCTACGGCGTGTGGTCCAAGGAGCCGGTCGGCACCACCGCCCTCGTCCTGGCCTTCGGCCTGAGCCTCATGATCGGCTTCTACCTGGCCTTCACGGCCCGGCGGGTCGACGCGCTGGCGCAGGACAACAAGGAAGCCGATGTGGCGGACGAGGCCGGCGACGTGGGGTTCTTCTCCCCGCACAGCTGGCAGCCGCTCTCCCTGGCGATCGGCGGCGCGCTCGCCTTCATGGGAGTCGTCTTCGGCTGGTGGCTGCTCTTCTTCTCGGCCCCGATGCTCCTGATCGGTCTGTTCGGCTGGGTCTTCGAGTACTACCGCGGTGAGAACCGCACCCAGTGACACCGCTCCACCCGTGACACCGCTCCACCTGACGGGGGGCCCGCACTTCTCCGAGAAGTGCGGGCCCCCCGTTTGCAGTCACCCGGCGCGCTGAAACGGATGAATCTTCTTAGCGTGGGTTCATGAACCACACGCCGCGTACCCGTCCCGTCATGAGCTGCGCTCTGCTGGTCGCGACCCTGGTCGCGGGGGCGACCGCCTGCGGGGATTCCGACAGCCATCCGCTCTCGGCACAGCCGTACGACGCGGCGGACGAGATCTCCTCCAACGCCCCCGACGGCGGTGAGAAGGTCGACCCGGACAAGCCCCTCGAAGTCACCGTCGACAGTGACGACGGCCGGATCACCGATGTGACGGCCGTGGACACCGAGGGGCGCCACCTGGCGGGCGAACTCGCCGCCGACGGCCACCGCTGGCACTCCACCGCCCCGCTCGCCGCGGGAACGCGGTACACCGTCAAGGTCAGCATGGAGGACGACGACGGCGCCCCAGGCAGCCGTACGCTCTCCTTCGGGACCGCCGCGGCCAAGAAGCTCCTGCAGGTCACCTTCGGCCCGCAGGCGGGCACCTACGGCGTCGGACAGCCCGTCACGGCGCAACTCAGCGCTCCGGTCACCGACAAGGCCTCACGCGCCACCGTGGAGCGCGCCCTGAAGGTGCGCTCGACGCCCGCGGTGACCGGCTCCTGGTACTGGGTCGACGACAAGACGCTGCACTACCGGCCGCGGGACTACTGGCCGGCGAAGGCCACCGTCGAGGTCAGCAGCGGTCTGACGGGCATCAAGGTGACCAACGCGCTGTACGGCGCTCCCGCGAAAGCGTTGAAGATCACTATCGGAGACCGCATCGAGGCCATCACCGACGCCTCGGAGCACTCCATGACGGTCAAGCGCAACGGAGAAGTGATCAACACCATTCCGGTGACGACCGGCAAGCCGGGCTTCTCCACCCGCAACGGCGTCAAGGTCGTGCTGGGCAAGGAGTACTACGTACGTATGCGCGGGGAGTCCATCGGCATCGCGGAGGGCTCGGCGGACTCGTACGACCTGCCGGTCTACTACGCGACGCGGGTCACCTGGAGCGGTGAGTACGTGCACGCGGCCCCGTGGTCCACCGGATCGCAGGGGTACGCGAACGTCAGCCACGGCTGCACGGGCATGAGCACCAGCGAGGCCGAGTGGTTCTTCAACACCGTCCGCGAGGGTGACATCGTCACGGTCGTCGGCAGTGAGGGCGAGACCATGACCCCGTTCGACAACGGCTACGGCGACTGGAACCTCTCCTGGGCCAAGTGGCAGAAGGGCAGCGCCCTCAGCAACGACGCCACGCCGGACCGCGTCGACACGGTCCGGGCGGCGCGGCTGCGCCCCAGGGTCTGACGGCCGGGTGCGCCGCACCCCGGAGCGGAGGCGTGAGCGAGGGGCCTCAGGCCCCCACGGACAGCCGGCTGCGCAGCAGGGCGGCCAGGGCGTCCGCGAACTCGACCGGCTCGACCGGAAGGGTCACCGCGGCCTCCGCGCGGCTCCAGGTGGCCAGCCAGGCGTCCTGGGGGCGGCCCATCAGGAGCAGCACGGGCGGGCAGCGGAAGATCTCGTCCTTGATCTGCCGGCAGACGCCCATGCCGCCCGCGGGGGCCGTCTCGCCGTCCAACACGCAGACGTCGACGCCCCCGTGCCCCAGCGCGTCCAGGACGGCGGGCAGGGTGGCGCACTCCAGGAACTCCACCTGCGGTACGTCCGCAGCAGGCCTGCGCCCGGCTGCCAGCCTCACCTGCTCACGGGTGTGTGCGTTGTCGCTGTAGACCAGGACCGTGGCCGTCGGCTGCATTGTTCCTCCGTGACGTCTGTGTCTTCGGGGCTGTCGGGGCATGGACCGATGCGCGGATCGTACTCCGACCGACGGGCTGTCAGCACCGACCGGGGCAGCCGATCCATGGGCCGTTCGGGGAGGACATACCCCTCTGACACACCGAACGGCACCCCCCGGAGTGAGGGCGGGATAAGCGACCGACATAATGTCGGTCGTGGCGACAGCAACGACAGTAGAAACCGGGCACGCGCACCCGTCGGTCAATCGGCCGAACCTCACCAGCGTCGGAACCATCATCTGGTTGAGTTCCGAGCTGATGTTCTTCGCGGCCCTCTTCGCGATGTACTTCACCCTGCGATCGGTGACCGGACCGGATCACTGGAAGGAAATGGCGTCAGCCCTGAACTTCCCGTTCTCGGCGACGAACACCACGATCCTGGTGCTCTCCTCACTCACCTGCCAGCTCGGCGTCTTCGCCGCGGAGCGGGGCGATGTGAAGAAGCTCCGCGCCTGGTTCGTGATCACTTTCGTGATGGGTTCGATCTTCATCGGAGGCCAGGTCTTCGAGTACACGGAGCTGGTGAAGAAGGACGGCCTCTCGCTGTCCTCGGATCCGTACGGCTCGGTGTTCTACCTGACCACCGGCTTCCACGGTCTGCACGTGACAGGCGGTCTCATCGCCTTCCTGCTCGTTCTGGGCAGGACATACGCAGCCAAGAGGTTCACCCATGAACAGGCGACCGCAGCCATCGTCGTGTCCTATTACTGGCACTTCGTCGATGTCGTGTGGATCGGCCTGTTCGCCACGATCTACATGATCAAGTAACCGGGCTCGTACCCGACCCACATCATCGACGCAGAAGATCCTGACACCGGGGTAATCCGTGAAAAAGCTCTCCGCACGACGACGCCATCCGTTGGCGGCGGTCGTCGTACTACTCCTCGCGCTTGCGGCTACTGGGGGGCTGTACGCCGCGTTTGCGCCCGCGAGTAAGGCGCAGGCCGACGAAACCGCCCAGTCCCTCGCCATCGACGAGGGCAAGAAGCTGTACTCCGTCGGTTGCGCCAGCTGCCACGGAACCGGCGGTGAGGGCACCACCGACGGGCCCCAGCTTGTCGGCGTGGGCTCGGCCGCCGTGGACTTCCAGGTCGGTACCGGCCGTATGCCGGCGCAGCAGCCGGGCGCCCAGGTACCGAAGAAGAAGGTCATCTACAACCAGGCCGAGATCGACCAGCTCGCGGCGTACGTCGCGTCGCTCGGCGCCGGTCCGATCGTCCCGACCAAGAGCCAGGTCAGCCCCGAGGGCGCGGACGTGGCCAAGGGCGGCGACCTGTTCCGTACCAACTGCGCCCAGTGTCACAACTTCACGGGCGAGGGCGGTGCCCTGACGAACGGCAAGTACGCCCCCAACCTCGAAGGCACAAGCCCGAAGCACATCTACGAGGCCATGCAGACCGGCCCGCAGAGCATGCCGTCCTTCCCTGACTCGACGATGCCCGAGCAGCAGAAGAAGGACATCATCAAGTACATCCAGACCGTGAACAGCGCGCAGGCCGAGAGCCCGGGTGGCCTCAAGCTGGGTGGCCTCGGTCCGGTCAGCGAAGGCCTGTTCGGCTGGATCTTCGGTCTGGGCGCACTGATCGCAGTTGCCATCTGGGTCGCGGCCCACACCGCTAAGGCCAAGAAGTCATGAGTAGCCAAGAGATTCCAGAAGAGAACCTGCCCGCAGAGCAGGACGCCGCGCACGGCGCGGTAGAGGGTGCGGGCGACCCGTTCGCCGACCCGGGGCTGCCGGCCCACAGGCCGCGCATCCAGGACATCGACGAACGGGCCGCCAAGCGGTCCGAGCGCGCGGTCGCGTTCATGTTCACGCTGTCCATGCTGGCGACGGTGGGCTTCATCGCCTCCTACGTCATCTTCCCGGTCGACAAGATCGTCTACATCTTCCCGTTCGGTCATGTGAGTGCGCTCAACTTCTCCCTGGGGCTGACCCTGGGCGTGGCGCTCTTCGCGATCGGCGCGGGTGCCGTCCACTGGGCGCGCACCCTGATGTCGGACGTCGAGGTCGCGGACGACCGTCACGCGATCGCGGCCGAGCCCGAGGTCAAGGCGAAGGTTCTGGCCGACTTCGCGGCAGGCGCCGAGGAGTCCGCGTTCGGCCGGCGCAAGCTGATCCGTAACACCATGTTCGGCGCGCTGGCCCTGGTGCCGCTCGCCGGTGTGGTGCTGCTGCGCGACCTCGGTCCGCTGCCGGAGAAGAAGCTCCGCTCGACCCTGTGGGCCAAGGGCAAGCAGCTCGTCAACATGAACACGATGGAGCCGCTGCGTCCCGAGGACGTCATCGTCGGTTCGCTGACCTTCGCCATGCCCGAGGGCCTGGAGGAGGACGCGCACGACTTCCAGAAGCAGATCGCCAAGGCCGCTCTGATGATCGTCCGCATCGAGCCGGACAACATCAAGGACAAGCGCGAGCGCGAGTGGGCCCACGAGGGAATCGTGGCCTTCTCGAAGATCTGCACCCACGTCGGCTGCCCGATCAGCCTGTACGAGCAGCAGACGCACCACGTGCTCTGCCCGTGCCACCAGTCCACCTTCGACCTCTCCGACGGCGCCCGCGTCATCTTCGGTCCGGCCGGTCACGCCCTTCCGCAGCTGCGGATCGGCGTGAACAGCGAGGGCAACCTCGAGGCGCTCGGTGACTTCGAAGAGCCCGTCGGTCCTGCATTCTGGGAGCGCGGATGAGTACTGCGACCGATACGAAGCGCAAAGCGCCCGCCGGTGAGAAGGTTGCCGACTGGGCGGACGGCCGACTGGGGATCTACTCCCTGGCCAAGGCCAACATGCGCAAGATCTTCCCGGACCACTGGTCCTTCATGCTCGGTGAGATCTGCCTCTACAGCTTCATCATCATCATCCTCACGGGTGTGTACCTGACGCTGTTCTTCCACCCGAGCATGAACGAGGTCGTGTACCACGGCCCGTACGAGCCCATGCAGGGCATCCGGATGTCCGAGGCCTACGCCTCGACCCTGAACATCAGCTTCGACGTCCGTGGCGGTCTGCTGGTCCGGCAGATCCACCACTGGGCCGCGCTGATCTTCCTGGCCGGCATGTTCGTGCACATGATGCGTGTCTTCTTCACGGGTGCCTTCCGCAAGCCGCGTGAGATCAACTGGCTGTTCGGCTTCCTGCTGTTCGTCCTGGGCATGTTCACCGGTTTCACCGGTTACTCGCTCCCGGACGACCTGCTCTCCGGCACCGGTGTCCGCTTCATGGAGGGCGCGATCCTGTCCGTACCGATCGTCGGTACGTACCTGTCGATGTTCCTCTTCGGTGGGGAGTTCCCTGGCGGGGACTTCGTCGCCAGGTTCTACTCGGTGCACATCCTGCTGCTGCCGGGCATCATGCTCGGACTGCTGGTGGCCCACCTGATCCTGGTCTTCTACCACAAGCACACGCAGTTCGCGGGTCCCGGCCGGACGAACAAGAACGTCGTCGGCATGCCGCTGCTGCCGGTCTACATGGCGAAGGCGGGAGGCTTCTTCTTCCTCGTCTTCGGTGTCATCGCGATCATCGCGGGCATCGCCTCGATCAACCCCATCTGGGCCATCGGGCCGTACCGTCCGGACCAGGTGTCCACCGGTGCGCAGCCCGACTGGTACATGGGCTTCTCCGAGGGCCTGATCCGTGTGATGCCGGGCTGGGAGATCAACCTCTGGGGCCACACCCTGGTCCTGGGCGTGTTCGTCCCGCTGGTGATCTTCCCGCTGGTCCTGGCCGCGATCGCGGTCTACCCGTTCATCGAGTCCTGGGTCACCGGGGACAAGCGCGAGCACCACATCCTGGACCGTCCGCGCAACGTCCCGACCCGTACCGCCTTCGGTGTCGCGTGGATCACCTGGTACATGGTGCTGCTGATGGGCGGTGGGAACGACCTCTGGGCCACGCACTTCCACCTGTCGATCAACTCGATCACCTGGTTCGTGCGGATCGCGTTCTTCGTCGCACCGGTCATCGCGTTCGTCATCACCAAGCGGATCTGTCTCGGCCTTCAGCGCCGGGACAAGGAGAAGGTGCTGCACGGGCGTGAGTCCGGTCTCATCAAGCGCCTGCCGCACGGTGAGTTCGTCGAGGTGCACGAGCCGCTCGCACCCGCGCAGCTGCACACGCTCACCGCGCACGAGCAGTACAAGCCGGTCGAACTCGGCCCCGAGGTCGACGAGAACGGCGTCAAGCGCAAGATCTCCCCGGTGCAGAAGCTGCGGGCCAAGCTCAGCAAGGGCTTCTACGGCGAGCACACGCAGATCCCCAAGCCCACCGCCGAGGAGTACAAGGAGATCACCAGCGGCCACGGCCACCACTGATCACCTGAACTGATCGCCACAGCAGGAGCCCCGTCCATCCGATGGACGGGGCTCTTCGCTGTCCCCGGGGCTCGATAGGGTGGTCCCATCCCCTTTATCGGCTGTGGACCCCAGGAGCGGACCATGAACGTTGTGACCCCGGCAGGCGGCGACAGCGTGGCGGCTCGTACCTGGCCCGGCGTGCTGACCCCCCTGCTGCGCGGCCAGGACCTGACGGAGGACGACACCGCCTGGGCGATGGACCGCATCATGAGCGGCGAGGCGACCGACGTGCAGATCGCCGGCTTCGCCGTGGCGCTGCGCGCCAAGGGCGAGACGGTCACGGAGGTCTCCGGTCTGGTCCGCGCGATGTACGAGCACGCCACGACCATCCATGTGCCCGGCCGTACGGTCGACATCGTGGGCACCGGCGGAGACATGGCCAAGACGGTCAACATCTCCACCATGTCGGCGATCGTCGTGGCCGGGACGGGCGCCAAGGTCGTCAAGCACGGCAACCGCGCCTCGTCGTCGGCCAGTGGTTCCTCCGACGTCCTGGGGAAGCTCGGCGTCAATCTGGAACTGCCCCCGCAGCGCGTCGTCGAGGTCGCCGAGGAAGCGGGCATCACGTTCTGCTTCGCCGTGAAGTTCCACCCCGCCCTGAGGTACGCGGCGAAGGCCCGGGCGGAGCTCGGCGCGCCGACCACCTTCAACATCCTCGGGCCGCTCACCAATCCGGCCAAGGTGCGCGCGCAGGCGATCGGCGTCGCCGACCTGCGGATGGCGCCCATCGTCGCGGGCGTCCTCGCCGAGCGTGGCAACTCGGCCCTGGTCTTCCGGGGCGACGACGGTCTGGACGAGCTGACCACCACCGCGACCTCCCGGGTCTGGATCGCCAAGGACGGCGCGGTGCGCGAGGAGGCCTTCGACCCGCGCGACGTCGGCCTGGACCTGGTGCCGGTGGACGCGCTGCGCGGCGCCGACGCCTCGTACAACGCCGATGTGGCCCGCCGGCTGCTCGCGGGGGAGACGGGGCCCGTACGGGACGCCGTCCTGCTCAACTCGGCGGCGGCGCTCGTCGCGCTCGACCCGGGGCAGGGCACGCTCGCCGAGCAGCTCACCGCGGGGATCGCGAAGGCCGCCGAGTCCATCGACTCGGGCGCGGCGGGCCGGACGCTGGAGAGATGGGTCGTGGCCAGCAACGCCTGAGGCGGGGCGCACGGAAGACGAGGCAGGGCGCGGTCCAGATCATGGACCGCGCCTTGCGCCTTTTCGCAGGTGTGGCAAGATGCTGCGCAGGTCATGAGTGACAGCGACTACGGCCCCGGCCCGCTGTCCGGCAACCCTCCGTCCGTGGCGGGGTGCCCCGGGTGAAGACCAGGCCGCAGGCAGCGAGGTCTGCGGCAAGCGCGGACCCCTCGACATCGTGAGATGTCCACCCGTGGGGTCCTGGTCCTCAGGGAGCCTCTTGTGAGCACGCGAATGCGCTAGGGCTTTTCGGCCCTTCTCCGCACACCCTTCTTTCTTCCCTCCGTGCTGTCGCGTATCCGCGGGCACGCGGGATTCGCCTGCCTGTTACGGGAGTTCGTCATGTCTGTCCTCACTGCTGCCACCGACCAGTCGATTTGTACCCCGCTGCCGGTTCTGGGCAAGGATGTAACGGTTCCGCTGGTCACCGGCGGTGAGGTCACCTACGCCGCGCTGGACTACGCCGCCAGCGCCCCGGCCCTGCAGCGGGTGTGGGACGACGTGGCCGCGTACGCGCCGTACTACGGCAGCGTCCACCGCGGTGCCGGCTACCTCTCGCAGCTCTCCACGGACCTCTTCGAGAGCAGCCGCGAGACCGTGGCGGAGTTCCTCGGCTGCCGCGCCGACGACCAGGTGGTCTTCACCCGGTCCACGACCGACTCGCTCAACCTGCTCGCCGCCGCTCTGCCCGCCGACTGCCAGGTGTTCGTCTTCGAGACCGAGCACCACGCCTCGCTGCTGCCCTGGCGCGACGCCCGGGTGACGTACCTGAACGCCCCGCGCACCCCCGCCCAGGCCGTCGAGACCCTGGAGCGGGCGCTCGCCGGCCGTGACCCCTACGGCCCCGCCCTGGTCTGCGTCACCGGCGCGTCCAACGTCACCGGCGAGCTGTGGCCCGTCAAGGAGCTCGCGGCCGCCGCGCACGCCCACGGCGCCCGGATCGTGCTGGACGCCGCCCAGCTCGCCCCGCACCACCCCGTCGACATCGCCGAGCTGGACGTCGACTGGGTCGCCTTCTCCGGTCACAAGCTGTACGCGCCCTTCGGCTCCGGCGTCCTCGCCGGCCGCTCCGACTGGCTGACCGCGGCCGAGCCCTACCTGGCCGGCGGCGGCGCCTCCCGCCAGGTCGCCCGGCGCGCCGACGGCGGGGTGGACGTCGAATGGCACACCACCGCCGCCCGCCACGAGGCCGGCTCGCCCAACGTCATCGGCGTCTACTCCATCGCCTCCGCCTGCAAGGCGCTCACCGAGGCCGGGTTCGACAGCCTGGTCGCCCGGGAGCAGCGGCTCGTCGCCGACGTCCGCGCAGGACTCGCCGAGGTCCCCGCGGTCAAGGTGCTCTCGCTGTTCGGCGACGACGCCCCGCGGGTCGGCGTCATCTCCTTCGTGGTGGAGGGCTGGAACAGCTCGCACTTCGCCGCCGCGCTCTCGGCCGAGTACGGCATCGGGGTCCGCGACGGACTGTTCTGCGCCCACCCCCTCGTGCGCACCCTGCTCGGCAGCGACCCTCAGGACGTCGGCGAGTGCGGCGCGCCGGAGGCCGAGCCGGGCCAGAAGTCCCTCAACGCGATCCGGGTCAGCTTCGGCGCCGGTACGCCGGACGAGCACATCGAGCGCTTCCTGCGCGCGGTCAAGGAGCTCGTCAGCGAGGGCGCCCAGTGGAAGTACCGCACCGAGGGCGGCCGTTGCGTCCCCGACCGGGGTACGGCCACCCGGGTCTGAGGCTCCTCAACACGTTCGGCCGGGTACGGACAGCTGTCCGTACCCGGCCGAACGTGTTGACGTGGCTACGCGTCCAGCCCGATGGCGAAGGCCGCCTCCAGGTCGTGCTGCGAGTACGTACGGAACGCCACGTGGGTGTCGGTTCCCTCGACGCCGGGGATCTTGCTGATCCGGCCGGGGATGACATCGGCGAGGTCGTCGTGCTTGGACACCCGGACCATGGCGATCAGGTCGTAGGTACCGGTGACCGAGAAGACCTCGCTGACGCTGTCCAGCGCGGCGATGGCCTCGGCGATCTCGGGAATCCGGTCCACGCTGGTTTTGATGAGCACGATCGCGGTGATCACGGCTGGCTTTCTCCCTCGGTGGCCGTGGCTGGAGACTTCACTCTAGAGCCTCGCGTCGGGATCATGCCGGGCTCGCGCCCGGGGCACGGGTCCGGCGTCACGCCGATACCGCCCCCAGGCGTAGAGGAAGCCCGTGGCGAAGCCGACCACGTGAGCGAGGTAGGCCACCCCGGGGCCGCTTCCGGCGCCCTCGGCCGCCAGCCACTGCAGGACGAACCAGAAGACCAGCACGATCCACGCGGGGAAGCGCAGCGGCAGGAACAGCAGGAACGGGAACAGGCTGGTGACCCGGGCCCGGGGGAAGAGGTAGAGGAAGGCGCCCAGGACCGCCGAGATCGCCCCCGACGCGCCGACGAGGGTCTGGTCGGAGGTGGAGTGCGCGGCCGCGTAGGCGAGCAGGGCGAGATAACCGCAGCCGAGGTAGAAGAACGCGAACTCGGTGTGGCCCATGCGCTCCTCGGCCATCGCCCCGAACACGTACAGGAACAGTATGTTGCCGAGCAGGTGGAGCCAGCTGCCGTGCACGAACAGGGCGGTGAGCGGGGTGAGCACGGCGTGCGCCGACCCGTCCCACAGTTCGCTCGGGATCACGCCCCAGCGCTCGAAGTACCCGGCCTGGGCCGCGAGCAGGGCGTCGGCGGTGCCGTAGACCGGGTTGAACCCCGACAGCGGGCTGATCACGAAGACCACGCAGCACAGGGCGATGAGGGCGTACGTCACCGGAGGCCCGCCCGAAGTCGCCGCCCGCAGGATCCTGCCGGCCGCAGCCCGTCGATCGATCATGAACAGAGCATGACGCAAGCGGAGGGAACAGGACAGACCGCCTCGCCGTGCCGGTGGGAAGCACCGAGGCCGTAGGGTTGACGGAGGGCATCCGCAGTTCGACGGCGCACCGCGCGATCCTTGTCCGGCAGCTCACGGCTCGAGATAAGAGGACACAACGATGACGACGGTTCCCCAGCCGACCGACGGAACTCGCTGGCGCTGCACGCTCTGCGGAAACCTGACGAGGTTCGACGTGACGCGCTCGTCCAAGGTCGTCGAGTACGTGCACCTCGACCTGGCCGGTGAGTCCAGCGTCGAAGAACGCGAGGTGGTCAGTGAGACCATCGAGTCGGTGCGCTGTCGTTGGTGCAACGCGGTGGACCAGATCGAACTAGTCGACAGGCCGGGTGCCGACTCCTGACGGGGCCGTGCGGACACAAAAATGAGGTGACGGAAGGTGGAGCAGCCCGATGGCGGTGCCACGCCGGCCGATGAGGCCGGCGACGCCGTGGAGGTGCTCGACCGCCCGCTGCCCGAAGGCGTGCGGCGCCGGGTCGTCGCGCTGGTCTCGGACGCGTTCGGCGGCCTCACGGTCACCGAACTCCCCGCCCAGCTCCGGCAGTACGCCCGCTTCACGCCGTCCCGGCGCGCCAAGTTCGCGGGGAACGCGATGGCGGCCGCGCTGGAGGGCGACGCGTCCTTCCGCCGCCGCATCGGCGAACGGCTGAAGGAGGCCCAGCCGGAGCTGGCCGCCGCGCTGGTGGCGGGCTCCCCGCCCGCCGCCGCGGATCCCATGGACGTGGCCGCCGCTGCCTATGTGCTGAGGCCGGCCGGCTGGGTCAAGCTGGTCGCCGCCGCGGGCGAGGAGGCCGAGCGGGCCGGCGCCGAGCGGGCCGACGAGGAGATCAGGCTCGAACTGGAACGGCTGCGCGAGGAACTCGTCCGCGCCCGCGCCCAGACGAAGAGCGAGACGGAGCGGCTCCGCGCCGAGCTGGACGCCGCGCGCAAGGAGGCCGACTCGCTCCAGCGCAAGCTGCGCAGCGCGGCCAACGAGGTGAAGCGCGGCGAGGCGGCGATGCGCCGCGGCAGGGCCGAGAGCGATGCCCTGCGGGCCGAGGCGGCCGCTCAGGTGTCCGCGGCGGAGAGCGAGACCCGGAGACTGCGGACGAGGCTCGGAGAGGCGGAGGCGTCCGTCGAGGCGGGCCGCAGGGCCGCCAGGGAAGGACGCTCGGTCGAGGACATGCGGCTGCGGCTGCTGCTCGACACCGTGCTCGAAGCCGCCGGGGGACTGCGCCGCGAACTGGCGCTGCCGCCCTCCTCGATGCGTCCCGCGGACAGTGTGGACGCGGTCGAGCCCGGCCGGATGTCACCCAAGGACATCGCCGCCAGGGCCCTTTCGGAGACCGATCCGGCGCTGCTCGACCAACTGCTCGCGCTGCCGCAGGCCCATCTGATCGTGGACGGCTACAACGTCACCAAGACCGGCTATCCGCAGATGCCGCTGGAGAAGCAGCGGCTGCGGCTGCTGGGCGGGCTGTCCTTGCTCGCGGCCCAGACGGGCGCCGAGATGACCTGTGTCTTCGACGGCGCCGAACTTGCCGCGCCGGTACTGCTCGCGCCGCCGCGCGGGGTGCGGGTGCTGTTCAGCAAGCCGGGTGTCACCGCGGACGAGGTCATCCGTCAACTGGCCCGTGCCGAACCGCCCGGGCGGCCCGTGGT
Organism: Streptomyces sp. NPDC005775; assembly: GCF_042871565.1. Lineage (NCBI taxonomy): Bacteria > Bacillati > Actinomycetota > Actinomycetes > Kitasatosporales > Streptomycetaceae > Streptomyces > Streptomyces sp. NPDC005775. The sequence goes on from NZ_JBIAIU010000011.1 coordinate 45,628, forward strand.
GGTGGTCTCGACCGACCGCGAAGTGGCCGACGGGGTGGCGAAGGCGGGGGCCAGGCCCGTTGCGTCCGTCTTGCTCCTGAAGCGGCTTTCGCGCGTCTAAGGTGTGTTGGTGTGACTTGCCGGAAATCAGGGAACGGACCGTCAAGTCACCGCTACACCCTGTGCGGTGTGGGCAAAGAAGTACCTCCTGTGACGAGATTTTGCCCGTGAGGATTTGAACTGATCACAAGATGGTCACTAAGGTCGGGCCTCGAACCTTCGCACGGTTGATCACCCACCCGGGGTGGCAGTGAAGGAACCGCCGAGGCCGTGACGTGCACGGAGCTGGGGGAGTTCACCTCCTCCGGAGCCCGGTAGGCGGCTCGAGGAAGAAGGAGCTCGCCTTCGTGGGGTCCCACCGTCGTCCCAAGCAACCGAGCCGCGCCCGCGTGACCGTGCTCACCGCGACCGCCGCCGCGGCCGTGGCCCTGACCTCCCAGGCGGCCCACGCCGACCCCAAGCCGACCAAGAGCGAGGTCAAGGAGAAGGTCGACAAGCTGTACGAGGAGGCGGAGAGCGCCACCGAGCAGCACAGCCTGGCCAAGGAGAAGCAGGACAAGCTCCAGAAGCAGATCGACGCGATCCAGGACAAGGTCGCCCGCGGTCAGCAGGAGCTCAACAACCTCCGTTCCGGCCTCGGTTCCCTGGCCGCCGCGCAGTACCGCTCCGGAGGCATCGACCCCTCCGTGCAGCTCTTCCTCGCGTCCGACCCGGACAGCTTCCTCGACCAGGCCTCCGCGCTCGACCAGTTGACGGCCAAGCAGGCCGAGTCGCTGTCGAAGATCCAGGAGAAGCAGCGGTCCCTCGCGCAGGAGCGCAAGGAGGCGCAGGACAAGCTGAGCGACCTCGCGGACGTCCGCAAGACGCTCGGCGAGAAGAAGAAGAAGCAGCAGGCCAAGCTCGCCGAGGCGCGCGAACTGCTCAACACCCTCACCCAGGCCGAGCGCGACAAGATGCGCGCGGACGACCAGCGCGCCAGCCGCGACGCCGGTACCCGGGTGGACCTCGGCAACGAGGCCCCCGCCTCCGGCCTGGGAGCGGCCGCGCTGCAGGCGGCCGCCAGCCAGATCGGCAAGCCGTATGCCCCCGGCCAGTCCGGCCCCGGTTCCTACGACTGCTCGGGCCTGACCATGTGGGCCTACGGCCAGGCCGGTGCCAACATCACCCGCACCACGTACACCCAGATCAACCAGGGCACCCGGATCGGCCAGAGCCAGCTGAAGCCGGGCGACCTCGTCTTCTTCAACGGCAACCAGCACGTGGGCCTCTACGCCGGCAACGGCACCGTGCTGCACGCCCCGCACTCGGGCGCCTTCGTCCGCTACGAGTCGATGAGCACCATCGGCAGCTTCTACGGCGCGGTGCGCATCTGACCACGCCCGAACGGGCGAATTCCCGCGCCCCGTACTGACAGCCGCCCCGCCGGAGACCACAGGTCACCGGCGGGGCGTCACTGTGTGTGCCCCCCGCCCGACCGGCGTGGTCTTTGTCCGCTGCGTGATCACGCGACTACTGTCTGCCTGCTGTGCAGCTCCCGTGCGTCGGTCCGCCCGCCCCGGGTGGCAGGGGCTGCGCGCGTTGCGTACAGCGGAAGGGAGTGCGGCGTCCTGTGGTGTCCCATCGCCGTCCCACACAGCCCGGCACGAGCCGGAGTGCCCGGGTGACCGTCCTGTCGGCCGCGGCGGCGACCGCCGCCGCGGCGTTCGGCGGAGCCACCGCGAACGCCGAGCCGCAGGACACGCCGCGGACCGCCGGAGCCCGGGTCGACCGCCTCTTCACCGAGGCCGAACAGGCGACCGAGCAGTACAACAGGGCCGGTGAGAGCGTCGCACGGCTGCGCGGTGAGGTGCGCCGGGCCCAGGACCGGGCGGCCCGGGGCCAGGAGCGCGTCAACCGGATGCGTACGGAGATCGGCACGGCCGCCCGTGAGCAGTACCGGGCCGGCGGGATCGACCCCTCGCTCGCGCTGCTGCTCTCCTCCGACCCCGACAGCTACCTCGACCGGGCCGCCACCCTGGACCGGGCCGATCACCGTCGTGCCACGGCCCTGGCCGGCCTGCGCAAGGCCCAGCAGGCGCTCGCCCAGACCCGTGCGGAGGCGGCTCGCTCGCTCGCCGGCCTGGAGCGCGACCGGGCGGCCGTCAGCCGCCACAAGCGCACCATCGAGCGCAAGCTCCACCAGGCCAGGGACCTGCTGGAGGAGCTGCCCGGGGCCGAGCGGTCCGCCTTCGACCGGGCCTCGCGCTCCGGCCGCGACGGTGGGGCCGCCGGGCCGGTGGCCGGACTGCCGGCGGGGTCGGCCCGGGCGGCGGCCGCCGTCATGGCCGTCCAGCGGGCGCTCGGCCTCCCGTACGTCTGGGGTGCGAGCGGGCCTTCCGGATTCGACTGCTCCGGGCTGATGCAGTGGGCGTACGCCCAGGCCGGGGTGAGCCTGCCGCGGACCTCGCAGGCCCAGCGGTACGCCGGCCGGATGGTGCCGCTCGCGGAGGCCCGTCCGGGCGACCTCGTCGCCTACCGCGCGGACGCCAGTCACATCGGGATGTACGTGGGCAACGGCCAGGTGATCCACGCCCCGTACCCGGGCGCCCCGGTCCGCTACGACCCCGTCGGCATGATGCCCGTCTCCTCGGTCACCCGGGTCTGACCGTACCCTCGGTCATGTGGCTGATCAGGGGCGCACCGCGGGGCGGGCGCGCGGCGGACGAAGGCGGGCGGCGGGCGCCGTGCTCGCCGCGCTCCTGTGCGCGGCCGCCTGTACGGCCCCGGCCGACAAGGCCCCCGGCACCACGGCCCGCGACATCCGGGCCACACTGGACCGCCGGGCCGCCGCCGTGCTGCACCACGACGCGGAGGCCTACGTCGCGGTCGTGGACCCGGACGCCACCGCGCTGCGGGGGGCGCAGCGCAAGGAGTTCGCCCATCTCGCGGACGTGCCGCTCGACACCTGGACGTACCGGGTGACGGACCTCGCCGCGCACGGCGCCGACCGGGCCACCGCCGACGTACGGCTCGGGTACCGGATCGAGGGGTACGACAGCGCGCCCGTCTCCGTCGACCGGGTGCTCGACCTGGAGCGCGACCCCGCCGACGGCCGCTGGTACCTGACCGCCGACCGGGCCGCGGACGGCGGGGGCGAACAGCTCTGGGAGCAGGGCGACGTCGACGTGGTGCGCGGCGCGTACAGCCTGGTGCTGGGCGTCGGCCGGTCCCGGGACGAGCTCGAGGGGATCGCCGCCACCGCGGACCGGGCCGTGCCCGACGTCTCCGCGGCCTGGCCGGAACACTGGGCCGGGCGCGTGGTGGTGCTGGTGCCCGGCACCGTGACGGACATGGCCGAGCTGCTCGGATCGCCCGCCGCGAACTACCGGGGCATAGCGGCCGTCACGACCGGCGAGACCGGTGGCTCGGGCAAGGCCCCCGCCGACCGGGTGATCGTCAACCCCGAGGCGTACGCCATGCTCGGCGCCTTCGGACAGCGCGTCGTCCTCACCCACGAGACCACCCATGTGGCCACCCGCACCGACACCTCCGCCGCCACCCCGGCCTGGCTCTCCGAGGGCTTCGCGGACTGGGCCGCCTACCGGGGCGGCGGGCGCACCGCCGCCGAGGTCGCCCCCGAACTGGGTGACGCCGTCCGAGGCGGCGACCTGCCCGCCGCACTGCCCACCGACGAGGACTTCGGCTTCGCGGGCGACGCGGACCGGCTCGCGAGGGCGTACGAGGGCGGCTGGCTGGCCTGCGAGCTCATCGCCGAGCGCTGGGGCGAGCAGAAGCTGTTCGCCTTCTACCGGGCCGTCGGGGGGCACTCGGGGCGGGACGGGGCGGTGGAGCAGGCCCTGCACGAGGTGCTCGGCACCACCGAGCAGGACTTCACGGTGCGCTGGCGGGAGTATCTGGTGAGCCGGCTCGGCTGAGCGGGCGCCCGGCGGATCCCGTACCCGCCGCGGGAACGCCGTCGGCCGGGGTGCGCACCGTGTCCCGCCACAGCCGCGCGCACGCGAGCAGGGACGCCGCGACCAGTAGCCCGTTGCGCAGGAACATCAGGGCCACGCCCGTCGCGTCGCTGGTCACCACATGACCGAAGCCGAGCGGGAACTCCAGCTGGGTGACGCCGGTCGCCACCAGCACCAGGGCCGCCGGCCAGGCCATGCGGCTCTCCCGGAAGACCAGGCACACCGCGGCCAGACCGACCAGCCACAGCATGTACTGGGGGCTGATCACCCGGCTCGTGGTGGTGAACAGCAGCACGGCGGTGAACGCCGCGTCCGCCGTCGTACTCACCCCGAACGTCCTCGCCCGCAGCCGCCACACCAGCAGCCAGCCGAACGCGGCCACGCTCAGCCCCAGCGCGAGGGTGCTCACCAGCGGCACGTGCGGCCCCAGGAACTCCAGCGAGCCGTAGTGCAGCTCCACCCGGCCCTGCCAGCCGAACTGCCGCGCCACGTGGAAGACCAGCGCCCCCAGCGACTCGACCTCGGTGCCCCGGTCCCGCTGGAAGCCCAGGAACGCCAGCGCGCCGGGCGCCGCCGCGGTGCACAGCACCAGCAGCCCGAGCGCCACCCCGCCCGCCGTCGTCCACGCCAGGCGGGTCCGTCGGCCGCGGGCGGTCCCGGCGAGCAGCAGCACCGGCCACACCTTCAGCAGCGCCCCGAACGCCGCCAGCGCCCCCAGCACCCGCGGATGCCGGATCCCCGCCAGGAGCGCCGCCACCGCGACGGCCGTCACCATCACGTCGTACCGGGCGTACGCGGTCGTGCCCAGCAGGGGCACCCCCGCCACCCACACCCACGCTCCGGTGGTCCGCCGGGCGGCGCCCCGGCCCGCGTACAGCAGCAGGCCCAGCACCAGCGCGTCGCACAGGAACGCCAGGACGAAGAAGGCCGACGCGTAGTCCAGGAAGGGCAGCAGGGCGGGGGAGAGGATCGCGAGCGCCGCGACGGGCGGGTACTGCCAGGTGAGGTCGGACTGTGGGTAGCTGCCCGACCTCAGCACGTCGTACCAGCCGTGGTAGATCACCGACACATCGCTCGTCACGTCGAGCCCCGGCGGTGTGATGACCTTCGTGACCCAGAGCAGGAGCAGGGCCCTGGTGAGCGCCCACACCGTGAAGGCTGCCGGCCGTGTGCCGCTCGAACCCGTCATGACCCGCCCTCGTCCGTTCCGTTCGTCGTACGAGGAGCCATGATGCCCGTCCGGTCCCTGCGGGAGCCATCAAGCAGGGCCGCCCGGTACTGTCGGCGGCGATGGACAAGACCTTGATCGTGACCAATGACTTCCCGCCCCGCCCCGGTGGCATCCAGGCGTTCCTGCACAACATGGCGCTCCGGCTGGACCCGGAACAGGTCGTCGTCTACGCCTCCACCTGGAAGCGCGGCGCCGAGGGAGCGGCGGCCACCGCCGCCTTCGACGCCGACCAGCCCTTCACCGTCGTCCGCGACCGTACGACGATGCTGCTGCCGACCCCGCGGGTGACCCGGCGTGCCGCTCAGCTGCTGCGCACCCACGGCTGTTCCTCCGTCTGGTTCGGCGCCGCCGCCCCGCTCGGGCTGATGGCACCGGCGTTGCGCCGGGCAGGCGCCCGCCGGCTGGTCGCCACCACCCATGGGCACGAGGCCGGCTGGGCCCAGCTGCCCGCCTCCCGGCAACTGCTGCGGCGGATCGGCGAGGGCACGGACACGATCACCTACCTCGGCGAGTACACCCGCTCCCGGATCGCCGCCGCGCTCACCCCGGCCGCCGCCGAGCGCATGGTCCAGCTGCCGCCGGGCGTCGACGAGAAGACCTTCCACCCGGACTCCGGCGGCGACCGCGTCCGGGCCGGGCTCGGGCTCACGGACCGGCCCGTCGTCGTCTGTGTGTCCCGGCTGGTGCCCCGCAAGGGCCAGGACACCCTGATCCTCGCGATGCCCGCGATCCTGGCCGCGGTGCCGGACGCCGTCCTGCTGATCGTCGGCGGCGGACCGTACGCCGACGCGTTGAAGAAGCTGGCCGCCGAGACCGGGGTGCGGGACTCGGTGCGGTTCACCGGGGCGGTGCCGTGGGAGGAGCTGCCCGCGCACTACGGGGCCGGTGACGTCTTCGCGATGCCGTGCCGCACCCGGCGCGGCGGGCTCGACGTGGAGGGCCTCGGCATCGTCTACCTGGAGGCGTCCGCGACCGGGCTGCCGGTCGTGGCGGGCGACTCGGGCGGAGCCCCGGACGCCGTGCTCGACGGCGAGACCGGATGGGTGGTGCGCGGCGGCTCGGCCGAGGAGTCGGCGGAGCGGATCATCGCGCTGCTCGGCGACGCGGAGCTGCGCCGGCGCATGGGGGAGCGGGGCCGGGCCTGGGTCGAGGAGAAGTGGCGCTGGGACCTGCTGGCGGAACGGCTGCGGGAACTGCTCTGACGGGTACGCGCGAGGGGCCCGCACGGTGTGCACGGGCCCCTCGCGGCATGCGGACGGTCAGCCGCGGTAGATCGACTCCACCTCGTCCGCGAAGTCCTTCGCCACCACGTTCCGCTTCAGCTTCAGCGACGGCGTGATGTGGCCCGCCTCCTCGGTGAACTGGGCGGCCAGGATGCGGAACTTGCGTACGGACTCGGCCTTGGACACGGCGGCGTTGCCGTCGTCGATCGCGCGCTGCACCTCGGCCAGCAGCTCCGGGTCCTCGCGCAGCGACAGGGCGGTCGAGCCGACGGGCTTGCCGTGCTCCTCGGCCCAGTGGCCCAGGAACTCCTCGTCCAGCGTCACCAGCGCGCCCACGAACGGGCGGCCGTCGCCGACCACCATGCACTCCGCCACCAGGGCGTGCCCGCGGATGCGGTCCTCGATGACGGCGGGAGCGACGTTCTTGCCGCCCGCCGTGACGATGATCTCCTTCTTGCGGCCGGTGATGGCGAGGTAGCCGTCCTCGTCGAGGGTGCCGATGTCGCCGGTGTGGAACCAGCCGTCGGCCAGCGCCTCGGCCGTGGCCGTCTCGTTGTTCCAGTAGCCGGCGAACAGGTGCTCGCCGTGCAGCAGCACCTCGCCGTCGTCGGCGATGCGCACGACGGAGCCGGGCAGCGGCTGGCCGACCGTACCGATCTTCTGCCGGTCCCACGGGTTGAAGGCGGTGGCCGCACACGTCTCGGTCAGGCCGTAGCCCTCCAGGACGGTGAAGCCGATACCGCGGTAGAAGTGGCCGAGCCGCTCGCCCAGCGGGGCGCCGCCGGAGATCGCGTACTCACCGCGTCCGCCGAGCACGGCCCGCAGCTTGCTGTAGACCAGCCGGTCGAAGACCCTGTGCTTGAACTTCAGGCCCATGGACGGGCCCTGCGGGGTGCTCAGCGCGCGGCTGTAGGCGATCGCGGTGGTCGCGGCCTTGTCGAAGATCTTGCCCTTGCCGTCGGCCTGGGCCTTGGCACGGGCCGAGTTGTAGACCTTCTCGAAGACCCGCGGCACTCCGAGTATCAGCGTCGGCCGGAACGCGGCCAGTTCATCGGTGAGGTTCTTGATGTCCGGTACGCAGCCGAGCTTGATCGGTGCCATCACGGAAGCGACCTCGACCAGCCGGCCGAAGACGTGCGCGGCGGGCAGGAACAGCAGCACGGAGCACTCGCCCGTACGGAACAGCGGCTTCAGCCGCTCCACCACGTTGCCGCACTCCGCGAAGAAGCTGCGGTGCGTCAGCACACAGCCCTTGGGGCGGCCGGTGGTGCCCGAGGTGTAGACGATGGTGGCCGGATCGTCGGCCTTGGCGCTCACGCTGCGCAGATCGACGGTCTCCTCCGAGATCTCCGCACCCGACGCCGTCAGCGCGTCGACCGCGCCCTTGTCGATCTGCCAGACATGACGCAGTTCCGGCAGCCGGTCGCGCACCGAGGCCACGGCCTCCGCGTGCGCGTCGCTCTCCACCAGGACCGCGACCGCGCCGGAGTCGCCGAGTATCCACTGCACCTGCTCGGGGGAGCTCGTCTCGTACACCGGCACGGTGACGGCCCCCGCGCTCCAGATCGCGAAGTCCAGCTGCACCCACTCGTAGCGGGTGCGGGACATCAGGGCGACCCGGTCGCCGGGCTCGACACCGGCGGCGATCAGCCCCTTGGCGGCGGCTCTGACCTCGGTCAGGAACTGGGCGGCGGTGACGTCCGTCCAGGCGCCGGCCACTTTGCGGCTCATCACCGCGACGTCGGCATGCTGAGCGGCATTGCGGCGGATGAGATCCGTCAGGTTGCCGTCCGAGGGGACCTCGTACAGGGCCGGAAGGCTGAACTCGCGCAAGACTGCTGCTCCTCATCGGGCTCCGGTGCCACGGCTCTGTGTGACGCACCGGCTGCGGTCCAAGATCGGGGGTGCTCAGTGGGGTGAGCACGACTGGACTGCCCGGACGTTACCCACCGGTACTCGGTTCCGGATAGGGGGTTCAGGCCAGATGTCTCATGCGTCACACATATCGGTGGGCCTCAGCCGCACGATAGTGCACCTCTTCGCACACCCGGAGGTAACCGCAGGTCCGGGTGGCTCTACCCACCTGGACGCCGGGGTCCTAGGGTGATCGTCATGCGAGCAGGACGGAACAGCCGGGGCGCGTCCGCCGGACAGCGCACCCGTGTCCACGTGGTCAGCGACGTGCACGGGAACACCGAGGCGCTGGCCCGCGCCGGGGACGGCGCCGACGCCCTCATCTGCCTGGGTGACCTGGTGCTCTTCCTCGACTACGCGGACCACTCGCGCGGCATCTTCCCCGATCTCTTCGGCGTCGAGAACGCCGACCGGATCGTCGCCCTGCGCACCGAACGCCGCTTCGAGGAGGCCCGGGACTTCGGCCGGGAGCTGTGGGCGGGGATGGACCGCAACGCCGCGATCATCGGTGCGGTACGCAAGCAGTACGCCGAGATGTTCGCCGCGCTGCCCACTCCGACGTACGCCACCTACGGCAACGTCGACATCCCCGGCCTGTGGCCCGAGTACGCGGGCCCCGGAACCACCGTCCTGGACGGCGACCGGGTCGAGATCGGCGGCCGCGTCTTCGGCTTCGTCGGCGGCGGCCTGCGGACCCCGATGCGCACCCCGTACGAGATCAGCGACGAGGAGTACGCGGCCAAGATCGAGGCGGTCGGCGAAGTCGACGTGCTCTGCACGCACATCCCGCCCGAGGTCCCGGAGCTGACGTACGACACCGTGGCGCGCCGCTTCGAGCGCGGCAGCCGGGCGCTGCTCGCCGCCATCCGCCGCACCCGCCCCCGGTACGCCGTGTTCGGCCACGTCCACCAGCCGCTGGTACGCCGGATGCGGATCGGCGACACCGAGTGCGTGAACGTCGGCCACTTCGCCTCGACCGGCCGGCCCTGGGCGCTGGAGTGGTGACCGGGGCCGCGCTCGCCCGGGGCCTGGGACGAGGCGCGACGCTCACGCGATAGCCTTCTGGCGGCAGGCCTCTGCCGACCGACCGGTACACCGCACTGGAGGGCCACAGCGATGGCTGAACACACCAGCTCGAGCATCACGATCGAGGCGGCGCCGGCCGACGTCATGGGTGTGATCGCCGACTTCGACCGCTACCCGGAATGGACCGGCGAGGTCAAGGAGGCCGAGGTGCTCGGCACCGACGACCGCGGCCGCGCCGAGAAGGTCCGCCTCGTCCTGGACGCCGGAGCGATCAAGGACGACCACACCCTCGCCTACACCTGGACCGGCGACTACGAGGTCAGCTGGACCCTGGTGAAGTCCCAGATGCTGCGCGCCATCGACGGCTCGTACGCCCTCGCGCCGCTCGGTGACGGCGACCGCACGGAGGTCACCTACCGGCTGACCGTCGACGTCAAGATCCCGATGCTCGGCATGATCAAGCGCAAGGCGGAGAAGGTCATCATCGACCGCGCCCTGGCCGGTCTCAAGAAGCGTGTCGAGTCCGTCCCGAAGGACTGACCCGGTGCGTACGGTCCTGGTCACCGGCCTCGGCGGCGCCGGCCGCAGCACCGTCGCGGCGGCCACCGCACTGGCCGGCGCCCGCGGCGGCGCGCGCACCCTGCTGATCACCGCCGACGCCATACCCGGCTTCCCGTCGGCCACCGAACCCACCGGGGTCACCGACGGGCTGTGGTCCGTCCGGATCGACTCCGGCGCCCACTTCCGCAGCGAACTGCTCGCGCTCCAGGACCAGTTGTCCGGCATGCTCGACCTGCTCGGCGGCAACCGCATGGACGGCGAGGAACTCACCGAACTCCCGGGCAGCGCCGAACTCGCCCTGCTGCACTCCCTGCGCCGCGCCGCGCGGGGCGACTGGTCCCGCGCCGGCTACGACCTCCTCGTCGTCGACCTGCCGCCGCTGCGCGACGCCCTCGCCGTGCTGGCCCTGCCCGGACAACTGCGCCGCTACCTGCGCCGGCTGCTGCCCCGGGAACGCCAGGCCGCGCGGGCCCTGCGCCCGATGCTCGCGCAGCTCGCCGGTGTGCCCATGCCCGCCCAGTGGCTGTACGAGGCCGCCGCCCGGCGCGACGCCGAGCTCGCCGAGGTCCAGGCGCTGATCGAGGACCGCGCGACGACCCTCCGGCTCGTCGCCGAACCGGGCCCGGCCGCCGAGGACGCCCTGCGCGCGGCCCGCACCGGGCTCGCCCTGCACGGGCTGAGGGTCGACGCGCTGGTGGCCAACAAGGTGCTGCCCCGGCACTCGTCCGACCCCTGGTTCGCCGCGCTCTCCGCGCAGCAGGACAAGTGCCTCGAACACTGGCACGAGGAACGGTCCGCCGAGGCCCCGCCGCTGCTCGTGCCCCACCTGGGCCGCGATCCGCAGGGCCCCGAGGACCTCGCGCCTCTCGCGGACGACGTGCCGGCCCTGACCCCGGACAGCCGGGACACGGGCCGGGCCGAGGACGCCTGGTGGATCGAGGAGACCGGCGCCCACGGCGGACAGGACGGCGCCGACGGCGTACTCGTCTGGTGCCTGCCCCTGCCCGGCGCCGTCAAGAAGGACCTCCAACTGGTCCGGCGCGGCAACGAACTGCTGCTCACCGTCGGACCGTTCCACCGCATCGTGCCCCTGGAGTCCGCGCTGCGCCGCTGCACCGTCTCCGGCGCGGCCCTCACCGACGGGGTGCTGCGGGTGCGCTTCACGCCGGACCCCGCACTGTGGCCGAGGACGAGCTGAACGGCCCAGGGCCACCGTTCGGGTACCGTCGTTGGTAGAAGCCCCGGATGCCGGGCAGCCCGGCAGCCACGTCGCAGGAGTCCGCCATGAGCGAAGCCACCGATCGTCCCGCCGACGACGACGCGTGGGCGCAGGCCTGCGCCGAGGACCTCGCCGCCGAGAAGGCCCGCCGTCGCGCTGAGTACGGCTCGCCGCCCGGCTCCGCCGCCGAGGAGCTGCGCAAGCTGGTCGACGCCGTGGCCGACAAGCTCGGTTCCCTCCAGACGCCGCTGTTCGGCGTGGCGGCGCAGGGAGCCGTCCAGCAGGTCATCAAGCAGGCGAAGTCCGCCGTCGAGCCCGTCATCGAACGTAATCCGGACGTTTTCGATCACATCGCCGCCGCGGGCAGTGAGCTGCTCGCCGCCTACCGCTCGGCGGTCGAGGGTCAGGAACGCCGTTGGACCCAGGGTGCCGGCGACCCCGCAGGCAAGGAAAACAAGGCGGACGACCCCTCCGACCCCCGTGACGAGGGGCCCGGCGCCGGCGAACACATCGACCTGGACTGACCGGCGACGACAGGACGGGCCCGGGCCTCGGGTACGGTTGCCCCAGCGGGGCTCGACCGAAACTGAGGGATTCATGGGACTCACCATCGGCGTCGATATCGGCGGCACGAAGATCGCAGCTGGAGTGGTGGACGAAGAGGGCCACATCCTCTCGACCTTCAAGGTGTCGACCCCGCCGACGGCCGAAGGCATCGTGGACGCCATCGCGGCGGCGGTGTCCGGCGCGAGCGAGGGGCACCCGGTCGAGGCGGTCGGCATCGGCGCGGCCGGATACGTCGACGACAAGCGGGCCACGGTGCTGTTCGCTCCGAACATCAACTGGCGGCACGAGCCGCTGAAGGACAAGGTCGAGCAGCGCGTCGGCCTTCCCGTGGTCGTGGAGAACGACGCCAACGCGGCCGCCTGGGGCGAGTACCGCTTCGGCGCGGGCCAGGGCCACGAGGACGTCATCTGCATCACGCTGGGCACCGGTCTCGGCGGCGGCATCATCATCGGCAACAAGCTGCGCCGCGGACGCTTCGGCGTGGCCGCCGAGTTCGGCCACATCCGGGTCGTCCCGGACGGGCTCCTCTGCGGCTGCGGCAGCCAGGGCTGCTGGGAGCAGTACGCCTCCGGCCGCGCCCTCGTGCGGTACGCGAAGCAGCGCGCCAACGCCACCCCCGAGAACGCCACGATCCTGCTCGCGCTCGGCGACGGCACGGTCGAGGGCATCGAGGGCAAGCACATCAGCGAGGCCGCCCGCCAGGGCTGCCCGGTGGCCGTCGACTCGTTCCGCGAGCTGGCCCGCTGGGCCGGCGCCGGACTGGCCGACCTCGCCTCGCTCTTCGACCCGTCGGCCTTCATCGTCGGCGGCGGCGTCTCGGACGAGGGCGAACTGGTCCTCGACCCGATCCGCAAGTCGTTCCGGCGTTGGCTGATCGGCGGCGAGTGGCGCCCGCACGCCCAGGTGCTCGCGGCCCAACTGGGCGGTAAGGCCGGCCTCGTGGGTGCGGCGGACCTGGCCCGGCAGGGCTGATCCGGCCCGACACGGACACACCGGACGCCCGTCGCGCCCCCTCGGGGCGGGGCGGGCGTCCGCCGTATCGTGAGCTCCATGGTCATGACGTCGCTGCCCGTCTCCCGTACCGAACAGGACGGCTCGGCCGTCATCAGGGTGCTCAGCTACAACATCCGGTCGATGCGTGACGACTGCGACGCACTGGCCCGCGTCATCCAGGCCTGCGCACCCGATCTGGTCCTCGTCCAGGAGGCGCCGCGCTTCTTCCGCTGGCGCAAGGCGGCCGCCCGGCTCGCCGCACGCAGCGGCCTGGTGGTCCTCGGCGGTGGTGCCACCGCCGCCGGGCCCCTGCTGCTCTGCTCGCTGCGCGCCACGGTGGAGCGCACCGAGGACATCCTGCTGCCGCTCACCCCGGGACTGCACCGCAGGGGTTTCGCCACGGCCGTGGTGCGGATCGCGGGCGCCAGGATCGGCGTGCTGAGCTGCCACCTGAGCCTGGAGCGCACCGAACGCCTCGCCCAGGCCGGGCGGCTGCTGGAGACGGTGGACGCGATGGGCGTCGACCACGTGGTCGTGGCCGGCGATCTCAACGACGTACCGAGCGGGCGTGCCTTCCGGCTGCTCGCCGGGCGGTTCCAGGACTGCTGGGCCCTGCGGCCCCGGGGCGGCGAGCACACCTTCCCGCCGCACGACCCGCACAAGCGGCTCGACGCCGTCTTCGCGAGCGACGGCATCGAGGTGCTCGGCTGCGGAGTCCCGACGGGACTGCCCGGAGTCGTGGACGCCGACCTGCTGGCGGCGACCGACCACCTGCCGGTGCTGGCCGCGCTCAGGGTGCCCGCGACACCCTAGGGCGGATCAGACCACCGCGCCGCGGCCCGGGTCGTCACCGTCCTCGTCGTCGTGCTCCATGCGCGCCACCAGCGTCGCGAAACCTCCCAGGAAGCCGCCGACGCAGACCGTGGTCAGCCACCAGGTCATCTCCCACTGAAGCAGCACCGCGAGCAGCAGCAGGACCGGGCCGCCGATCACCGCGAGCCAGGCGAACTTCGCCGTGACGTCGGCCTCCGGCAGCGGTGGCGGCTCCGGCGGCACGAAGTGCCCCTCGCCGCTGTCGTCATCGCCGTCGACGTCGCCCTCGGCGGGCTCCGCCGGCTCGTAGTCGCGCGGACCGCCGACACCCGGGGCGAAGACCACCGAGCTGCCGAGCGGCTTCTCCGGCGGCTTGGGCCGGCTCTTGCCGAGGCCCTTGTCCGGGTCCGGAGCGACGGTGTCCTCCTCCGGGAGCGCGAGGTCCTCCACGGACCGGAAGGGCCTGGCACCCGGCGGGTCCGGCGGTTCCTCCCCGTACCCCTCGACGATCGCCTTCCAGACGGCGTCCTCGTCGACCGGGCGTTCGCCCTCGGCCCCGGCGGGCGCGGGCGGGGTCTCCGCAGCGGGCGCACCGCCGTCCTCGTCGGGGACGGCCGCTCCCCCGGCGGGGAGCGGCTCGCGCTCCTCCTCGCTGCCTGCGCGCTCCGCGTCGTGCTCAGCCACCGGACGTGCTCCCCTTCATTCCGACGTTCGGAGCGAGGCGGCCGATGAACGAGTAGCTCTCGTCGAAGATCCGCTCCGCATCGTGGTCCAACGTCGCCACGTGGTAGCTCTGTTCCAGCAGGATCTCCTCGACATCGGTGGAGGACACCCGGCTCAGGATGCGGGCGGTGTCGGCGGGCGGCACGACGTGGTCCTGCGGGCTGTGCAGCAGCAGGATCGGCTGGGTCACCTGGGGCAGCTCGGCGTCGACCAGCCGGAAGAACTTCCGCACCGAGTACGCCGCGTGCAGCGGCACCCGGTCGTAGCCCACCTCGTGGGAACCCTCCAGCGCGATGTCGCTCGCCAGGCCCTTCGTCGTCGGCACCAGATGGCGGACCACCGGCAGGGCGTGCGCCGCGAGACCGTGCACCTTATTGGCCGGGTTGACCAGCACGAGCCCCCGGACCGCGTCGCCGTGCTTCGCCGCGAGCCGCAGCGACAGCGCGCCGCCCATGGAGAGACCGAACACGAAGACCTGCTCGCACCGCTCCAGCAGCGCCCGCAGCTCCCGGTCCACCTCCGCGTACCAGTCCTGCCAGCCGGTCACCTGCATGTCTTCCCAGCGGGTGCCGTGCCCGGGCAGGAGCGGCAGCGAGACCGTGAGCCCGCGCTCCGCCAGGTAGTCGGCCCAGGGGCGCAGCGACTGCGGGGAGCCGGTGAAGCCGTGACAGAGAAGGACGCCGACCTCTCCGCCCTCGTGGCGGAACGGCTCGGCTCCAGGAAGGACCGGCACCGGGGTCTCCTGTTCGTGAGGCTCGAAAGGGGAGCGAAAGAGGGGAGTGCGGAAGGATTACTTCACCGTACGCGACCGGGCCGACACCGACCAGGGCCGTCACCTGCCGGGGCGGGGGGCACCCGCCCGTGCCGGGCGGGAGCGCGGGGCACGGCACGGGTTAAGGTCTGTCGGACGGCACGACAGGAGGCAACCGAGTTGATCTACGGCGCTATGAAGTTCTCCATCGGCGGGTCTCTGAAGCTCGCTTTCAGGCCGTGGGTGGAGGGCCTGGAGAACATCCCCGCGCAGGGACCGGCGATCCTCGCGAGCAACCATCTGTCGTTCTCCGACTCCTTCTTCCTGCCCGCCGTCCTGGACCGCAAGGTCACCTTCATCGCCAAGTCCGAGTACTTCACCGCGCCCGGGGTCAAGGGAAAGCTCACCGCGGCCTTCTTCAAGGGCGTCGGACAGCTCCCGGTGGACCGCTCGGGCGCCCGCGGCGCAGGCGAGGCGGCGATCAAGGCCGGCATCGAGGTCATCGAGAGCGGCGGCCTGTTCGGCATCTACCCGGAGGGCACCCGGTCGCCCGACGGCCGCCTCTACCGCGGCAAGCCCGGCGGCCTCGCCCGGGTGGCGCTCGCGACCGGCGCGCCGGTCATCCCGGTCGCGATGATCGACACGGAGAAGATCCAGCCGCCCGGCCAGGTGATGCCCAAGCTGATGCGCCCGGGGATCAGGATCGGCAAGCCGCTCGACTTCAGCCGCTACCACGGCATGGAGCACGACCGCTTCATCCTGCGCTCGGTCACCGACGAGGTGATGTACGAGATCATGAAGCTGTCGGGCCAGGAGTACGTCGACATCTACGCGACCGCCGCCAAGCGGCAGCTCGCCGACGAGGCGAAGCGACGGGCCGAGGCCAAGAAGGCGCCATCGGGCGCGGAAGCGGACCGGGACGACGCCTGAGGGCGCGAAGGTCCGCCGGGGGGCGGGGGAGAACAGCATGGCCAAGCGTGTACGCGTGGTGCGGATGTCGGTCGAGCAGCCGCTGTGGCGTGCCCTGACCGCGTACCGCGTCCTGACGATGCTCTACGCGATCCTGCTCGCCGTCTTCGGACGCGAGAAGTACGAACGGCCATGGGTGGCCATCGCCTTCCTGGCGGTCATGACGCTCTGGACGCTCGCCACCCTGCCGAAGGTCTCGGGCGCCGCGGCCTGCACCAAGCGCTTCCTGGGCGCCGACCTCACGCTCGCGCTCATCGGCATCCTCGTCACCCCGCTCGCCGACTTCCAGGCCCAGCACATGGACGGGCCGACCCTGCCGTCCATCTGGACCGCCGGATCCGTCCTGGCCTTCGCGATCAAGGGTGGCTGGCGGTGGGCGGCGTTCGCCTCCACCTTCGTCGCCGTGGCCAACCTGATCGAGCGGGCCGAACCCAGCCGCGACACCCTGCACAACGTCCTGCTGGTCTGGGTCGCCTCCATCGCCATCGGGTACGTCGTCGAGGTCGCCCGCGCCAGTGAGCGCACCCTCGCCCGCGCCCTGGAGATCGAGGCCGCGACCCGGGAGCGGGAACGTCTGGCCCGCGACATCCACGACAGCGTGCTCCAGGTCCTCGCCATGGTGCAGCGCCGGGGCACGGCGATCGGTGGCGAGGCCGCCGAACTGGGCCGGATGGCCGGGGAGCAGGAGGTCGCCCTGCGCACCCTGGTCTCCAGCGGCCTGGTGCCCCCCACCCGGGTCTCCGAGGACGCGGCCGAGGGCGCCGTCGTGCGGACCGTCGAGACGGACGACGACGAGGACCCCCCGGCCGCAACCGATCTGCGCGCCCTGCTCGCCCCGCACGCCGGCTCCCGGGTGACCTTCGCCGAGCCCGGCGCACCGGTGCTACTCGCCCCCGAAGCGGCCCGGGAACTGGCGGCGGCCGTGGGCGCGGCCCTGGACAACGTCCGGGTGCACGCGGGGGAGGGTGCCCAGGCGTGGATCCTGGTGGAGGACTGGCCGGACGAGGCGATCGTCACGGTCCGGGACGACGGACCGGGCATCCCGGAGGGACGGCTGGCCCAGGCCGAGGGCGAGGGCCGCCTCGGCGTCGCCCTGTCGATCCGCGGGCGGCTGCGCGACCTGGGCGGCACGGCAGAACTGATCTCGGTGCCCGGCCAGGGCACCGAGGTCGAATTGAAGGTTCCGAAGGTTTCACGGGGGAAGGCGGGTTCAGTCCGATGAGCGCAGCAACCGAAGAGGGCGCCGGGCAGCAGCGGCCCATCAGGGTGATGGTGGTCGACGACCATCCGATGTGGCGCGACGCCGTCGCCCGCGACCTGGCCGAGTCCGGCTTCGACGTGGTGGCGACGGCGGGTGACGGCCCGCAGGCCGTCCGCCGGGCCGGGGCCGTCACCCCCGACGTCCTGGTCCTCGACCTCAACCTGCCCGGGATGCCGGGCGTGCAGGTGTGCAAGGAGCTCGTAGGATCGCAGCCCGGGCTGCGGGTCCTGGTGCTCTCCGCGAGTGGCGAGCACGCCGACGTGCTGGAAGCGGTCAAGTCCGGCGCCACCGGCTATCTGCTGAAGTCGGCGAGCACCCAGGAGCTGACCGACGCGGTCCGTTCGACCGCCGTCGGCGACCCGGTCTTCACTCCCGGCCTCGCCGGCCTCGTCCTGGGCGAGTACCGCAGGCTGGCCTCCGAACCCGCACCCGTCGCGTCGAACGAGCCGAAGGCCCCCCAGCTCACCGACCGGGAGACCGAGGTGCTGCGGCTGGTGGCCAAGGGGCTCTCGTACAAGCAGATCGCCGAGCGGCTGGTCATCTCGCACCGCACCGTCCAGAACCACGTCCAGAACACCCTGGGCAAGCTCCAGCTGCACAACAGGGTGGAGCTCGTTCGATATGCGATCGAGCGCGGGCTCGACGACGTCTGAGATCAACAGCCGGACTTTGCGCGGGAATTGACCGTACGAACCCTCTCCTGTGACCTGGATCACCCTTAGCGTGGTGAGGAATGAGCTCACTTCGGCGAAGGGATGCTTCATGCGGGTCGGAGTACTGACCGGGGGCGGCGACTGCCCCGGGCTCAACGCGGTCATGCGCGCCCTCGTCCGCAAGGGCGTACAGGAGTACGGCTACGACTTCATCGGCTTCCGGGACGGCTGGCGCGGGGTGCTGGAGGGCGAGACGGTCCCGCTCTCCATCCCGGCGGTACGCGGCATCCTGCCGCGCGGCGGCACCATCATCGGTTCCTCGCGCACCAACCCCCTCAAAGCGGATCACGGCGTCCGCCGGGTACGGGAGACCCTCGCCGCGTACGAGGTCGACGCGCTCGTCACGATCGGCGGCGAGGACACCCTCGGGGTGGCGGCCACCCTGTCCGACACGTACGGCGTCCCCTGCGTCGGCGTACCGAAGACCATCGACAACGACCTGTCCGGCACCGACTACACCTTCGGCTTCGACACCGCCGTCTCCATCGCGACCGAGGCCATCGACCGGCTGCACACCACGGCCGAATCCCATATGCGGGTCCTCGTCGTCGAGGTGATGGGCCGCCACGCGGGATGGATCGCGCTCCACTCGGGTCTGGCCGGCGGTGCCAACGTCATCCTCATCCCGGAACAGCGCTTCGACGTCGACCAGGTCTGCGCCTGGGTGACCTCCAGGTTCCGGGCGAGCTACGCACCGATCGTGGTGGTCGCCGAAGGGGCCGCGCCCGCGCAGGGGGACATGGTCCTCAAGGACGGATCGCACGACAGCTTCGGCCATGTCCGCCTCTCCGGCGTCGGCGAGTGGCTGGCCAAGGAGATCGAGAGCCGCACCGGCAAGGAGGCCAGGACCACCGTGCTCGGCCACGTCCAGCGCGGCGGCACCCCCAGCGCCTTCGACCGCTGGCTGGCCACCCGCTTCGGGCTGCACGCCATCGACGCCGTGCGCGACGGCGACTTCGGGAAGATGGTGGCCCTGCGCGGCACGGACATCGTGCGGGTGCCGATGGCGGAGGCCACCGCCAGGCTCAAGACGGTCGACCCGGCGCTCTATGCGGAGGCGGGGGTCTTCTTCGGCTGAGCGGCGGGCCCGGCCCGGCCACCGTATATTCGCGATGACCGGCCCCCGGGCCCAGCCCGCATCAGTCACGGGAGACGTCGTGGAAATCCTGGCATTCGGTGTGCAGTCCGACGAGAAGCCGCTGATCGAGAAGGCCTTCGCCGGGAAGCACGAGGTGCGCTGTGTGGACGTCTTCCTGAACCGGGACACCGCACCCATCGCCGCGGGCTACGAGATCATCTCCACCAGCGTCAACGCCGACCTGGGCGGCAAGGTCCTGCAGACCCTCGCGGCCGGCGGCACGCAGATGATCGCCCAGCGCTCCACGGGCTTCAACAACATCGACCTGGACGTGGCCGAGCGCCTCGCCCTGCGGGTCTCCCGGGTCTCCTGGTACTCGCCCTATTCGGTCGCCGAATTCGCCTGGGCCCTCACCATGGCGGTCAACCGCCGCATCGTCCGCGCCACGATCCGCACCCGGGACTTCGACTTCCGCCTCGACGGCCTCCTCGGCCGCGACATGCGGGGCCGCACGGCCGGCATCATCGGCACCGGCAAGATCGGCGAGGCCTTCACCCGGATCGCCCACGGCTTCGGCATGAATCTCCTCGGCTGGGACATCGCCGAGAACCCGGCGTGCGTCGAGCTCGGCATGCGGTACGTCGACAAGGAACAGCTCCTGGCGGAGTCCGACCTGATCAGCCTGCACGTCCCACTGTTGCCCTCGACCCACCACATCATCGGCAAGGAAGCCCTGTCCCACATGAAGGACGACGCGATCCTGATCAACTCCAGCCGCGGCGGTCTCGTCGACACCAAGGCCCTGGTCGAGGAGTTGCGGGCCGGACGGCTGCTGGGCGTCGGACTGGACGTGTACGAGGCGGAGGCCGGGCTCTTCTTCCTCGACAAGTCCCTGGAGGGTGTCGACGACGACACCCTGGCCCGGCTCGTCACCTTCCCGAACGTCCTCGTCACCTCCCACCAGGCGTACTACACCGAGGACGCCCTGGGTCAGATCATCGCGGCCACCGTCCAGAACGTCGACGACTACCTGGCCGGCCGCCGCGGCGAAAACGTGCTGGTCCCGGCGCCGCCCGGCCCCTGACTACCTCACCGGGCCGGGCGGCGCACGGTCAGCCGCGTACCGGGAGCCCCGCCAGGAGCTCGGTCACGATCGCCGAGCCGCGCAGCGTCAGCACCGACTCCGGATGGAACTGCACCGAGGCGAAACCCTCCCCGCGCAGCGCGTGCAGTTCCCCCGTCGCCGGGTCCAGGCTCGCCTCGATGCCGTGCGCCGCCAGCTCGGTGACAGCCGCGTCGTCGCAGCGCGCGGTGAAACTGTTGTAGAACCCGACGGTCTCCGGGCGGCCGAACAGATCGATCCGGGTCTGCGCGCCCTGGTACGGAACGGTCTTGCGGACGATGCCGAGACCCAGCTCCGCCGCGATCAGCTCATGGCCCAGGCACACCCCGAGCAGCCCGTGCCGGTGATCCCGCACGAGCTCCGCGGCCAGCGCGCGCAGCAGCCGCATCTTCGGGTCGTCCGCGTCACCCGGGTCCCCCGGGCCGGGCCCCAGCACGACGGGCCCCTCGTGCGCCCGTACGGCCTCGCGCAGCCCCGGCTCGTCGTAGCGGCGCACCGACACGTCGAGGCCCGAGGCACGCAGCAGATGCCCCAGCATCGAGGTGAACGTGTCCTCGCCGTCGACCACCAGCGCATGACCGGACAGCGCGTCGGTGCGCTCCTGCATCCGCAGCCAGAACGGCGCCAGCCCGTCGCGCCGGGCGTCCAGAGCCGCCCGCACACGGGGGTCGTCCGCCAGCCCGGGACGCGCCCCCTCGGCCTGCGGCCGCCCCGGCCGCACCCCCAGAGCGGTCAGCACACCGGCCGCCTTCGCGTGGGTCTCGGCGACCTCGCTCTCCGGATCGGAGTGGCGCACCAGCGTCGCCCCGACGGGCACCCGCAGCTCGCCCCGGGCCGAGATGTCGGCGGTCCGGATCAGGATCGGCGAGTCCAGCGTCTGCGCCCCGTCGGGCCCCTTGCGCAACAGGGCCAGCGCCCCCGCGTAGTAGCCGCGCCCGCCGGACTCGTACCGCTCGATGACCCGGCAGGCGTTCTGCACGGGGGAGCCCGTGACCGTCGCCGCGAACATCGTCTCCTTCAGCACCTCCCGCACGTCCAGCGAGGAGCGGCCGCGCAACTCGTACTCCGTGTGCGCGAGATGGGCCATCTCCTTGAGCCGGGGCCCGATCACCACCCCGCCCATGTCGCCCACGGTGCACATCATCTTGAGCTCCTCGTCGACCACCATGGAGAGCTCCTCGGTCTCCTTGCGGTCGCCGAGGAAGGCCAGCAGGTTCTCGGCGGTCGGCCCCTCGGCGGGGTAGCGGTACGTGCCGGAGATCGGGTTCATCACGACCGTCCCGCCGGACATCCGCACATGGACTTCGGGGCTGGCGCCGACGAGCGTCCTCTCCCCGGTGTGCACGACGAACGTCCAGTACGCCCCGCGCTCACCGTCCAGCAACCGCCGGAACAGCGCCAGCGCGTCCGGCCGGCCGAACCCCGGGATCTCGCCCCGGAAGGTCCGCCGGATGACGAAGTTCGCGCCCTCGCCCCGGCCGATCTCGTCCTCGATGACCCGTCGCACCGTCCCCGCGTACTCCTCGTCGGACACGTCGAACGCACCGTCCCGGACCCGCACCGCGTGGGCGGGCAACGCGTCCAGCGTCTCGTCCAGGGGCAGTTCGTACGTCTCGTCCGCGACCAGCACCGTCAGCGGTGTGCCGTCGTCGCGGACGTCGAAGCCACGCTCGGCGATCTGCCGGAACGGCACCAGGGCGAGAGTGGGCCGCTCGCCCACGGGGAGGTCGGCGAGCCGCTCGGCCTCGTGGACCCGGCCGATCAGCACCTCGACGGTGTCGTGGTCGTGGCCGGGGGTGCGCCTGCGCAGCAGGGCGAAGGGCGGACAGTCGTCGCCGAGGAGCCTCTGGACGATCGAGTGCGATGCGGTGTGCGGTGCCATCTGCGGTGTTCCTTCCACTGGGATCAGCTGGGAGGAACGGCCCCTGGACATGGGAAAGGCCGCCCCTCGGGCGGCCTCTGCGTCGGTGTGTACGCGCGATCAGTGGGCCGCCGGATGAGCGGTCCACCACCAGTTACGGGTCGAGTGCGCGAACATGCCCGAACCATAACCCATGACGCACGCACGAAGGGGCCCGTTCCGCCCGATGGGCGCAACGGACCCCTTCACGGTCCGGTCCTAAGAGGATCAGACCAGTGTGTTGTAGATCTCCCAGCCGCCGCCGACCTTGGCCATCGGAGCGAACGGCTTCGCCATGTCACCCGTGGACCGGTAGAACCACAGCACGCCCTTGCTGTCCCGGGCGATCAGGTCCGGGAGGCCGTCACGGTTCAGGTCGCTCGGGCCGAGGAGGTCCTTGAAGACGCCCCAGCCCTTGCCGACCTGGGTGCGCGCGGCGTACGGCACGGCAGGGTCGCCGGTGCCGCTGTACAGGAACAGCACCCCGGCCTTGTCCCGGGCGACCAGGTCCGCCTTGCCGTCCCCGGTCAGGTCACCGGTGGAGATCAGCGTGTTGTAGACACCCCAGCCGCCGCCGACGCGTGCCTTCGTCACGAACGGCTTCGCCGGGTCGCCGGTGCCCTGGTAGTACCAGAGGACGTTGGAGGCGTCGCGGGCGATCAGATCGGCCTTGCCGTCTCCGTTGATGTCGCGGGCGCCCCACATGCCGTTGTAGACACCCCAGCCGCCGCCGACCTTCAGGCGGGCCTTGAACGGCTGGGCGGGGTTGCCGCTGCCCTGGTAGTACCAGAGGTAGCCGCTCTTGTCCCGGGCCGCCATGTCGCCCGTGCCGTCGGCCCGCAGGGCCGTCATCGCGGTGATCGCGTTGTAGCCCTGCCAGCCCGGACCCACCCGGTAGCGGGCGTAGAACGGGGTCGTGGGACTGCCGGTGCCCTGGTACTGCCAGAGCACACCGGCCGAGTCACGGCCCAGGACGTTGTAGCGGTTCGTCCCCGCGTCCGGTGCGACGCTGGAGCTGGTCTGGACGTCGCTCGCCTTCACCCACGCCAGGCGGTGGTTGTAGCGGATCGGGACGTAGACGGTGTTGCCCACGAGGTTCCTCTGGGCACCGACGAACCAGTCGTCGCCCTTCACCTCGGGACCGGCCTTCACGTACGCCTGGCCCGCGGGCAGGGAGTACTTCGTCAGGTAGTCCGGGTTGTCCGTCGGAGCCTCGAGGCCCGCCTCGTTGTAGGCGGCGGTCTCCGGGTAGGAACGCCCGTAGATCTTGACCGTCACTCCGGCCTTGGCCTTCACCAGGCTGGGGGCGGAGGCGAGCGGCACGGTGTACTGGCCGCCGGGGTTGTAGAACCAGGCCTTCTTCCCGCCGTACCAGATCGCCGTCCAGTTGGTCCGCGCCTCGGCGACGACGTAGGTGCTTCCCGCGCGCACCTTGTTGGACCAGTTCGAACCCTCGCTCCACAGAGCCGTGAAGTAGGGGTCGCTCAGCGTGGTCGCGGTCGTCGACGGCGAGGTGTAGAGGTAGCCGAAGTTGGCCGGGCGCGAGGTGACCGCCTTGGTGCCGTACGTCAGCTTCGGCTGGTTGGCCGTGGTGAACGGCGGCACCACGCGGACGATCTGGCCGGCCTTGACGGGGCCACCGGCGCCACCGGCGCCCGTCGGGGCGCCCATCAGGGTCATGAAGTGGTTCCAGTCCCAGAACGGTCCCGGATCCCAGTGGGTGTCCTTGGAGGACCTGTCGAGCTGTACGGGCACCTCGTCGTGTCCGATGATGTGCTCGCGGTCCAGCGGAATGCCGTACTTGCCCGCCAGGAACTTCACCAGCGCGGAGGTGGACTCGTACTGGGGCTCGCTGTACCAGCTGCTCTCCTTGATGGCGTAGCCCTCGTGCTCCACGCCGATGGAGTGCATGTTCAGGGTCCAGTTGCCCGCGTGCCACGCCAGGTTCTTGTTCTCGACCATCTGGGTGACCAGACCGTCCGAGGCGCGGACGAGGTAGTTCGCGCTCGCGAGCGCGGCCGGGTTCGTGAGCGTGTCGAGCGAGCCCGCGTAGCTTCCCTCGGTGTCGTGGATCACGATCCGGCGGATGTCGACGCCCTGTGCGGGACGCTGGGCGGGCGAGTAGGAGCGCTGGCCCGTGCTCGACGTCTTGGCGGGAACGAAGTTGCAGTTCAGGCCGGCCGGGCATTCGGGCGTGGGAGCCGCGGCGGTGCTCGCGAAGCTCGCGGCGAGCGGCACGTTCGACGGCTTGACCGGCTCGACCGAGGGGGCGGCCGGCAGCGTGACCACCTGGCCGTCCTGAGTGACGGCGCGCTCACCGGTCTTGATCGACTCGAAGACGCGCTTCGCGAAGAGGTCGGCACCCTTCTTGTCCGGCGACTGGCTGAAACGCGCCACCGCCGGATACCAGTGGGCCGCGTCGTCCGGCAGCGAGTCCGTAGCGTCCCGCTGGTACTGCGCGAGCAGCGCGGCACCCGCGCGGATGCTCTCCTCGGTGTCGTCGCGGACCGTGTCCGTGCCGGCGTCGATCAGATCGGCGGCCTCGTCCAGGGTGTGCAGCCGCGGATCGGAGGTGTCGACGGTCGTCTTCGGCAGGGTGCGAAGCACCTTGGCGGCATCGAAGGTCTTCTCGATCTCCGGCCGGCCGCTCAGGTTCATGTGTGCCAGACGTTCCTTGTCGTCCGGCTGCTCCACGTCGTCGGGCGACACACTGGTCAGCCCCATCACGTTGTACGCGCCGCTGGTGCTCGGCTCGCCGTCGTGGCTCTCCCAGCGCGTCTGCCGGTACGAGACCGCCATCAGCACGCTCTGCGGTACGTCGAACTCGGCCGCCGCGTCCGCGAACTGCTTCTGCAGCGCGGCGGAGGCCGGTACCGACTTCCCGTCGGTGGTCGCGGTGTCCTGCGAGGCCATGGCGAGAGTGCCGATGGTCGCCGTGGCGACGACCGCGGCGCCGACGCCGTACAGCAGGCGTCTCTTCTTGAGGTCCCTGCGGTGATTCCGCTTCAAAGCCCCACCCCTGTGGTCCACTTGTTCAATTCAGAAAGGTGTGACGCTAGCAGGCCCGGTTGTGCTCCGTGTCACTGGCGGTGCCGCATGTCCGTCTCATCCGTTGAGCACCCGGAAAAACATTGGACGCGACCCCGTAATGTGAGAGTCGTGACCGTGAACGCCAATACCTCCGTCGCCGGTGGCAACACCTGGCGAGACCTTCCCGCGGCGCAGCAGCCCGAGTACCCCGACTCCGAGGCCCTGCGCGATGTACTCGCGGACCTCGCGTCGTATCCGCCGCTCGTCTTCGCCGGCGAGTGCGACCAGCTGCGTGCCCGCATGGGAGCCGTCGCCAAGGGCGAGGCGTTCCTGCTTCAGGGCGGTGACTGCGCCGAGGCCTTCGACGCCGTGTCGGCCGAGCACATCCGCGCCAAGCTGAAGACGCTGCTCCAGATGAGCGCCGTCCTCACCTACGCGGCTTCCGTGCCCGTCGTCAAGGTGGGCCGGATCGCCGGTCAGTACTCCAAGCCGCGTTCCAAGCCGACCGAGACCCGCGACGGTGTGACGCTGCCGACGTACCGCGGCGACTCCGTCAACGGCTTCGCCTTCACCGAGGCCGAGCGCATCCCGGACCCGGACCGGCTGAAGCGGATGTACCACGCGTCCGCCTCCACGCTGAACCTCGTCCGCGCCTTCACCACCGGTGGTTACGCCGACCTGCGCCAGGTGCACGCCTGGAACCAGGACTTCGTGAAGTCGTCCCCCTCCGGCCAGCGCTACGAGGCCCTGGCCCGTGAGATCGACAACGCGCTGAACTTCATGAAGGCGTGCGGTACGGACCCGGCGGAGTTCAAGGCCGTCGAGTTCTACGCCTCGCACGAGGCCCTGCTGCTGGACTACGAGTCGTCGCTGACCCGTGTCGACTCGCGGACCGGTCAGCTGTACGACACCTCGGCCCACATGGTGTGGATCGGTGAGCGCACCCGGCAGATGGACGGCGCGCACATCGAGTTCGCCTCGAAGATCCGCAACCCCATCGGCATCAAGCTCGGCCCGACGTCCACCGTCGACGAGGCCCTCGGCTACATCGAGCGCCTCGACCCCGAGCGCGAGCCCGGCCGGCTGACCTTCGTCGTCCGGATGGGCGCCGACAAGGTCCGCGACAAGCTTCCCGAGCTGGTCGAGAAGGTCACCGCCTCCGGCGCGACCGTGGCCTGGGTGACCGACCCGATGCACGGCAACACCTTCGAGGCCGCGTCCGGCCACAAGACCCGCCGCTTCGACGACGTCCTGGACGAGGTCAAGGGCTTCTTCGAGGTGCACAAGGGCCTCGGCACGCACCCGGGCGGCATCCACGTCGAGCTCACCGGTGACGACGTCACCGAATGCGTCGGCGGCGGCCACGAGATCTTCGTGGACGACCTCCACCAGCGTTACGAGACGGCCTGCGACCCGCGGCTCAACCGCAGCCAGTCGCTGGACCTCGCGTTCCTGGTCGCCGAGATGTACCGGGACCAGTAGGCGTCACCGAACGCCGCACGCGTACGACTGTGGGGCACGGATCGATGTGATCCGTGCCCCACAGGGCGTTCCGGGGCTTTTATGGGCCTTGAGCGGCGGGTAAGGTTAGGTTAGCCTCACCGATTACCGGGGCGGCGCCCACGATCCATCCCGCCGGGAGGTGAACCGCATGTACGTCTGCTCGTGCTTCGGCGTTACGGAGCAGCAGGTCAAGAAGCATGCGGAGGACGGCGCCTGCACGCCCCGCCAGATAGCCTCCGCCTGCAAGGCGGGGACCGACTGCGGTGGCTGCGTCCGCACCATCCAGGCGATGCTCGGCCGCGGTGCCTGCGCGCGCCGTGAGCTGCTCGACCAGAAGCGGACGCCGGGCTCCGCGGACCGTGTCACGGCCGGCGCCGCTCCCGATGCCGATCAGGGCATCGCTTCCGGCGCCGGCCCCGTTCCCGGCATCGCCACCGGGCCGGTCGCCCTTCCCGAAGCCGCCTGAGCGCTGCCGGTCAGCTCTCCGGCTGCTCGATCAGCTGCGCGATGTAGAGCGGCTCACCGAGCTTCTCGACCAGCTCCAGCTGGGTGTCGAGGTAGTCGATGTGGTGTTCCTCGTCCGCCAGGATCGACTCAAAGATGTTTGCGGACGTGATGTCGCCCTTGCCGCGCATCAGCTCGATACCGCGCTTGAGGCGGTCGATCGCCTCCACCTCGACCTGGCGGTCCGCCTGGAACATCTCGGTGACCGTCTGGCCCACGCGTACGTGGAAAAGCCGCTGGTAGTTCGGCAGGCCGTCCAGGAAGAGGATGCGGTCGGTCAGGATCTCGGCGTGCTTCATCTCGTCGAAGGACTCGGAGCGTGTGTACTTGGCGAGCTTCGTCCAGCCGAAATTGTCCTGCATCTTTGCATGCAGAAAGTACTGGTTGATGGCAGTCAATTCGGCGGTCAGCTGTTCGTTCAGGAACTCGAGGACCTCGGGGTCGCCCTGCATGGCACAGGCTCCTTCCAACCGGTGAACTGGGCAAGTTGGCCGCATCCTCGCACCGGACCCGGTGGGCGTCCAGTAAGTGCACGCTTAGTATGAGTTGCCCGAATCGCCTCTGCCCTGGTCATGACCACCCCTGCCTGTCTGTCACCATGGAGTCATGGGTCAGCCGGAAAGCCGGGAACACCGCGCATCAGAGCAGTCCGAGCTTCCGCCGGGCCAGCGACTGCAGCGTGGGTGGCCGGTCACCCACTACGGGCCGGTACCCAAGTTCAAGCCCGACCGCTGGGAATTCCGGGTCTTCGGGGCCACGGCCGACGGTGAGAAACACTGCTGGAACCATCAGGAATTCTCCGCGCTGCCCTTCTCCTCGGTCGTCGCCGATCTGCACTGCGTGACCAAATTCAGCATGCTGGGCGCCGAGTGGGGCGGAGTTCTCGCCCGCGACGTCGTGGCGCTGGCGCCGCCCGCGCCACAGGTCACCCATGTGATGGTCTGGGCCGAGTACGGATTCAGCTCGAACCTCCGGCTCGACGACTTCGCCTCCGAGCGCTCCTTGTTCGCCACCCACAAGGGCGGCGAACTGCTCACCGCCGAACACGGCTTCCCGCTCCGGCTCGTCGTGCCGCACCTGTACGCCTGGAAGGGCCCCAAGTGGGTCCGGGGCATCGAGTACATGAGCGCCGACCGCCGCGGTTTCTGGGAGGAGCGCGGCTACCACAACGTCGGTGACCCGTGGAAGGAACAGCGCTACTCCTACCAGGAGGAGCCCGGGGACGGCCCCGAGCTCTGAACCGGCTGTTCCTCGCGTGCCCCGTCAGTGGTGGTACTGGTGCACCACCGCGTGTCCCTTGCCGCGCCCGATCATCCACTTGTTCACCGGTGTGGTGACGACGAAGGCGACGGCGAGCGAGATGGCGAGTGCCCCCCAGAACAGGACGTCCGAAAGTGCGGCGTCCATGGCGCCCGGCCACAGGACGATCACGCCGTTGTCGATCAGTTCCATCACCGCGATGGAGAGGGTGTCGGCCGCGAGCGCGACGCGGAACGCCGCCTTGAAGGCGATTCCCGCGGCGAGGATGGACCGCAGCGTCAGCGTGTAGCCGAAGAAGAACGCGAGGACGATCGCGAGGATCGTCGTCGGCAGGTTGCCCCAGCCGAACGCGGTGCCGATCACCATGCCGAGGACTTCGCCGATGGCGCATCCGGTGAGGCAGTGGAGTGTGGCGCGCGCTGCCGTCGCCCAGCTGGCGCCGCCCGAGCCGTGACCGGGATGACTGGAGTGACCGGAGTGGTCGGCATGGCTGCTGTGGCCGGTGCCCCGCGCGTGCTGAGCGTGCTCTGTGTGGTCCTGCATGGTGAACCCCCAATGCCGAGGAGCGGTTCCTGCCGACAGCAAGAACGATATACCCCCCTGGGGTATTCCCGGCAGTCGTTCACCCGTCAGCCCCGGCCGCGCAGCTCCTTCAGCCGGGCCACGTCCGCCGCATGGCCCTCCTTGCCGCCCGGTGTCTCGATGACCAGCGGAACGCCCTCGGTGGCCGGGTGGGAGAACAGCTCCCGGAACGGCTCCTCGCCGATGTGGCCCGACCCGATGTTCTCGTGCCGGTCCTTGTGCGCCCCGGCCACGTCCTTGGAGTCGTTGGCGTGGATCAGCTGCAGGCGGCCCTCGCCGACCGTCTCCACCAGCAGGTCCAGGGTCTCCTTCATGCCCGTCGGCCCGGTCAGGTCGTGTCCCGCGGCGAAGATGTGGCAGGTGTCGAGACAGATGCCGAGCTTCGGATGGGCGTCGAGCGCGTCGAAGTACGGTCCGAAGTCCCAGGTCCGTGAGCAGAGCGAGAACCCCTGCCCCGCGGTGGACTCCAACAGCAGGAACGGGTCGTCGTCATGCGTCAGCTCGTCCAGCAGCGGCCTCATATGGGTGCGCACCTGCGCCAGCGCCTCCTCCCGGGGCCGTCCGTTGGTCGCCGAGCCGGTGTGCACCACGACGCCCAGAGCGCCGATCTCGCGCGCCCGGCGCAGGGAGTGGCGCAGGGAGTCAACGGACCTCTCCACGGTCGCCGGCGTGTGCGAGCCGAAGTTGATCAGATAGGGCGCGTGGACGTACGCGGGTATGGACTCGGCGGCGCACTCGGTACGGAACAGGTCGTCCTGCACCGGGTTGCCGGCCGGGGTCGCCCAGCCGCGCGGATTGGCCACGAAGACCTGGACGGCCTCCGCGCCCATCTCGCGTGCGTAGGGCAGGCCGACCTTGGCGAGGCCGCCGGCCACCGGGATGTGGCCGCCGACGGGGTTGCGCATACGGATCGGTCCTGTCTGAAGTCCCGCGTCGTCCACGCGAAGCGCGGGCGCGGCGGCGGTCGGGGCATGTGTTCGGTGTGCGTGCCGGGCGTCGGGGCGCGGACTCGGGTCTCCGGACAGGACCTAGAGCCCCTTGGTCTTGATGGTGATGGTGCTGCCTTCGGGGGCCTGGTCGCCGCCGTCGACGGACTGGCTCGCGATGGTGTCGCTGAAGGAGAGGAACGGGCGGTCGACCTTGACCTCGAAGCCCGCGTCCTCGAGTTCGCCGCGGGCCTCGTCGACGTCCTTGCCGGTGACGTCCGGGACGTCGATCATCTGCGGGCCCTTGGAGACCGTGAGGGTGATGGTGTCGCCCTCCGCCGCCTCGGCTCCCTCCTCGAGCGACTGGCGGGCGATGTCGCCCTCGTCCTCCGGGGAGTTGACCCGGCCCGGCGCGACGACGACGTCCAGGCCGGCGTCCTCCAGCTCCGCCGTCGCGTCGTCGACCGACTGGCCGGTGACATCGGGGACATCGACCGGGCTGCCCTTGGAGACCACCAGCGCGACCGCGGAGTCCGGGTGACGCTCGGCGCCCGCCTCGGGGTCCGTACGCACCACCTCACCGGCGCTCACGTCGTCGCTGAACTCCTTGGTGACCATGCCGGGCACCAGGCCCCGCTTCTCCAGCTGCCGCCTGGCCCCGGCGAGTGCGACACCGTGGACATCGGGCACCGTCACGATCTCGGGACCGCGCGAGACGACGAGCGAGACCGAGCCGTTGCCCCGGATCCGGTCGCCCGACTTCGGGTCGCTGCTGATCACCTTGCCGCGGTCGACGGTGTCGCTGTAGTCCCGTCGCACGCCCTTGAGTTCGAGATCGGCCTTCGACAGCCGCTCCTTCGCCGCCTTCTCGCTCTGGCCCAGCAGCGCGGGGACCTGGGTGAACTGCCCGGAGTTGATGTACCAGACACCTCCGCCGACCCCCAGGACCAGCAGGACGGCGAGGACCACCGCGAGGACACCGCGCGGCGGCCTCCGACGGCCCGGGCCCGCGCGGCGGGCGGCCGCCCGCGCGGGCGGCTGCGGCGGCATCTCCAGCCGGCTGGTGTGGTGGGCGGTGCCCTGGCCGGGCGGCAGCACCCGCGGGATCACGCTCGTGCGGTCCTCGGCGGCGACGCGCACCTCGGCCAGGGCCTGCGGCGGCACGGCGTCCAGTTGCGCGTCGGTGAGGCCGGACCGGGCCCGGCGGGACTCGGCGAGCAGCGCGACCGCGTCGACCGGGCGGAGCTCGGGGTCGCGGGCGGCGGCGCTCGCCACCAGCGCGTCGAGTGGGGGCGCGAGGCCCGGGACGACGGCGGAGGGGGCCGGGACGTCCTCGTTGAGGTGCTGGTAGATGACCTGGGCGGGGGAGTCCCCGGTGTGCGGCTTGGCGCCCGTCAGCATCTCGTACAGCACGACACCGCACGCGTACACATCGGCGCGGGTGTCCGCGGTGCCGTGCTCGATCTGCTCGGGGGCGAGGTAGGAGACCGTCCCCAGGATGCTCCCGGTGGTGTTCGTGACCGAGCCCACGGCCCGGACCAGGCCGAAGTCGGCGACCTTGACCCGGCCGTCGTCGCCTATGAGCACGTTCTCCGGCTTCATGTCCCGGTGGACGAAGCCTGCCCGGTGCGCGGCCCCCAGCGCGGCGAGCACCGGTTCCAGGATGTCCAGCGCGGCCCGCGGCTGCAGGGCACCCCGCTCGCGCAGTACGTCGCGCAGCGTGCACCCCGCCACGTACTCCATCGCGAGGTAGACGTACTGCTCCTGGGCGCCCTGGTCGAAGACCGCGACCACGTTCGGGTGCGCGAGCCGGGCCACCGACTTGGCTTCACGGATGAAGCGCTCGACGAACGAGGCGTCGGTCGCGAGGGCCGGATGCATCACCTTGAGGGCGAGCACCCGGTCGAGCCGGGTGTCCATGGCCCGGTAGACCGTGGCCATGCCGCCCACGGCGATGCGGGCATCGACGCGGTAGCGGCCGTCGAGCAGCTGCCCGACGAGAGGGTCCTGGAGGGTCGTATCCACGGAGCCGAGTCTACGAGGCACCGCGGACACGGCCGACTGGCGGAGCGGTCCCGGCTCCGTACTGCAGCCGAGCCGTGACAGGGACATGCGATTTCGTGCCGCGGAACGGGTGGGGCGCCGGGTTCGGGAGGGGCCTCGGCAGGGACATGAGATGCACCACACGGGCCGCCCGGGAGCGGGTCAGAACGCCGGGCGCTCCGGATCCAGCACCGCCCGCCCCGCCACCGGCGACGAGGCCTCGGCGAAGTGGCGACGGGGGATCCGCCCCGCGCGGTAAGCGAGCCGCCCGGCCTCCACCGCGTGCCGCATCGCGGCGGCCATCAGCTCCGGTTCCTGCGCCCGGGTCACTGCCGACGCCAGCATCACGGCCGTGCATCCGAGCTCCATCGCCAGCGCCACGTCCGAAGCCGTCCCGGCGCCGGCGTCGAGGATCACCGGCACCCGCGCCTGTTCGACGATCAGCTGGAAGTTGTGCGGATTGCGGATGCCCAGGCCGGAGCCGATGGGGGAGCCGAGCGGCATGATCGCCGCGCACCCCACGTCCTCCAGCTTCCGGGCCAGGACCGGGTCGTCGTTCGTGTACGGCAGCACGGTGAAACCGTCGTCCACCAGCGTCTCCGCGGCGTCCAGCAGCTCGATGGGGTCGGGCAGCAGGGTGCGCTCGTCCGCCACCACCTCCAGCTTGACCCAGTCGGTGCCGAGCGCCTCGCGGGCCAGCCGGGCGGTGAGCACGGCCTCGCCCGCCGTGAAGCAGCCGGCCGTGTTCGGCAGCACACGGATGGAGAGCCGCTCCAGCACGGAGAGCACGGAGCCGTGCACGGTCGGGTCGAGGCGGCGCATCGCCACGGTGGTCAGCTCGGTGCCGGACGCGGTCAGGGACCGCTCCAGCACGTCCAGGCTGGGTGCGCCGCCGGTCCCCATGATCAGCCGGGAACCGAGGACGGTGCCGCCGAGCGAGAAGACGTCGTCGGACATGGTCAGCCTCCCTGGACCGCGGTGAGGACCTCGACCCGGTCGCCGTCGGTGAGGGTGGCCGCGGGCCACTGGCCACGCGGGACGACGCTCTCGTTCAGGGCGGCCGCGACGCCGGAGGGCGCATGCGTCATGGAGGCGACCAGGGTCTGCAGAGAGGTCCCGGGCACCACGGCGACGGCCTCGCCGTTCACGGAGACGTTCACGGAGACGTTCGCGGAGACGTTCGCGGAGACGTTCACAGGGTCGTTGTTCGCGGACGGGGACGCGGACGCGGCCGCGGGGGCGGGTACGGGCTCGGTCATGCGGGCTGCTCCTGTCGTACGGGGGCGGCGGTGGGGGAGAAACGGCCGGGGGAGAAGGGGCGGGCCACCTCGGGCAGCTCGCCGTCGGCCAGCAGCTGTGCCATGGCGTCCCCGGTGACGGGGGTGAGGAGTACCCCGTTGCGGTGGTGCCCGGTGGCGAGGTGGAGGCCGGGCAGGGCGGTGCGGCCGAGCAGCGGGGCGTTGTCGGGGGAGGCGGGGCGCAGGCCGGCGACGGTTTCGGTGAGCGGCAGCTCGGTGATGCCCGGCACCAGCTCGTGCGCGTCGCGCAGCAGCTCGTACACGCCGCCCGCCGTGACGGTGGTGTCCCAGCCCATCTCCTCGCTGGTGGCGCCGATGACCAGCTCGCCGTTCTCGCGCGGTACGAGATAGACGTGGCTGCCCCGGACCACGGCCCGGACGGTGCGGGAGAGGAAGGGGGCGTACGCGGGAGGCACGGTCAGCCGCAGCACCTGGCCCTTCACCGGGCGGACCGGAGGTACGACGTGCTCCGGCACCCCCGCGAGCCGGCCGCTGAGGCTGCCCGCCGCGAGCACGACCTGATCGGCCGCCGCCCGCGTCCCGTCGGCCAGCACGGCTCCGGTGGCGCGGCCGTTCGTGACCGCGAGCCGTTCGGCCCGTTGGCGGTGGAAGGCGACCCCGGCCCGCTCGCACGCCGTCAGGAGGGCGGAGGCCAGCCGCCTCGGGTCGACCTGATGGTCGCCGTCGACCCGCAGACCCCCGCGTACGCCCGGGGCGAGCATCGGCTCCAGGCGGCGGCACTCACGGCCGGTCAGCCACTCCGACTCCAGCCCCGAGCGGCGCTGCAGGGCGTGGAGTTCCCGCAGATGGGCCCGGTCGTCGGCGTCGAGAGCGACGGCCAGGGTGCCGCAGGCGCGGAAGCCGATGTCCTGCCCGCTCGCCGCCTCCAGCTCGGCCGCGAACGCCGGATAGCGGGCGGCGGACGCGACGTTGAGGCCGAGCAGCATCTCCTCGCCGTAGTGCAGTTCGGTGACGGCGGCCAGCATTCCGGCCGCGACCTGGGCGGCGCCGCCGCCCGGTGCGGGATCGACGACCGCGGTGGCCAGGCCGCGCCGGGCGGCCCGCCAGGCGGTGACCAGGCCGATGATGCCGCCCCCGATGACGAGGACGTCGGACCCGTTCGCAGGGTGCGTACGCATGGGCGTCCAGCCCCTCCCTTCGCCGGCATGACCCGGATCAGGTTCGTACGGTCGGAGGCCGTCCAGCCTCCCTCTCAGCCCGGTGCGTCCGGGCTCCCGCGAGTGATGTGCACGGCCACCCTAAACCGTTGCCCCGCGACCCCGGCAAGGGAGCCGACGGTGCGGTGGACACGGGCAGGGGTGCGGCGATCCGGTCACCGTGAGCGGGGCACCGGCTACCTGACGGTGTGTCAGGTGCTTAAGGTGGACGGGTGGACGAGCAGAGCGGACAGCAGCAGACAGAAGCACGGCAGGGCACTCGCGTCGTGATCGCCGGAGCGGGCATGGCGGGCGTGCAGACCGCCGTGGCCCTGCGCGAACGGGGCTGCACCGGCCCCGTCACGCTGATCGGCGCCGAACCGCATCAGCCGTACGACCGGCCGCCGCTGTCGAAGGCGGTCCTCCTCGGGAAGGCCGAGGACTCGGCCTTCGACATCGACTTCGAGGCGCTGGAGATCGCCCTGCGGCTCGGCCTCGACGTGACCGCGCTGCGCGCGGCGGACCACGAACTGGACACCCCGGAGGGGCCCGTCCCCTACGACGTCCTGGTCGTCGCCACCGGGGCCGAGCCCCTGGTGCTGCCCGGCTCCGAGGGCGTCCCGGGAGTCCACCTCCTGCGCACACTGGACGACGCCGCCCGGCTGAGGCCGGTCCTCGAACGCCGGCACGACGTCGTGGTCGTCGGCGCGGGCTGGATCGGCGCCGAGTTCGCCACCGCCGCCCGGGCGGCCGGCTGCGCGGTCACCGTCGTCGAGGCCGCCGACCACCCGCTCGCCGGCGCGCTGCCCGCCGAGGTCGCCGCCCCCATGGCCGGCTGGTACGCCGAGAGCGGCGCCGTACTCCTCACCGGCGCGCGCGTCGACAGCATCGCGCCCGGCCGCGTGGTCCTGGCCGACGGCCGCACGGTCCCGGCGGACGCGGTCGTCGTCGGCATCGGCGCCCGGCCCGCGACCGGATGGCTCGCCGGTTCGGGCATCGAGCTCGGGCCGGACGGATCGGTGACCGCCGACGCGTCACTGCACACCTCGCTCCCCGATGTGTACGCGGTCGGGGACTGCGCCTCCTTCCCCTCGGCCCGGTACGGCGAGCGGCTGCTCGTCCACCACTGGGACAACGCCCTCCAGGGCCCCCGGACGGTCGCCGCAGCCGTCGCCGCCTCTGATTCCGTGGGCGACGGGCCGCCCCCGGTCTACGACCCCGTGCCGTACTTCTGGTCCGAGCAGTTCGGCCGCTTCGTCCAGTACGCGGGCCACCACACGCGGGCCGACACGCTGGTGTGGCGCGGCGATCCGGCCGAGCCGTCGTGGACGGTGTGCTGGCTGCGGGCCGGCGCGCTCGTCGCCGTACTGGCGGTCGGCCGTCCGCGCGATCTGGCGCAGGGGCGCAAACTCGTCGAATCGGGGGCGGAACTCGCGCCGGAGCGGGTCGCCGACCCCGCCGTTCCCCTGAAATCGGCCACGCTCTGACGGGCCGACCGGCCCCCGTACGGGCGGCCCGGGTACCGACTGTCGGTCCGGGATGGCACGCTTGTCCCCGTGACCGAGATTGACGCAAAGATCGATGCTCTCGTCCCTGCCTGGCTCCACCTCCCCGACATCGCCGAAATGTTCGATGTCCAGGTGACGCGTGTACGCCAGCTGGTCAAGGAGGGCCAGCTCATCGCCGTACGGCGTGGTGAGAACCGGGCGCTCCAGGTGCCTGCCGCCTTCATCGACGGCGACAAGGTGGTCAAGGGCCTTTCGGGGACCCTGACGCTCCTGAGGGACGACGGCTACTCCGACGCGGAGATGCTGGAATGGCTCTTCACCCCCGACCCGAGCCTGCCGGGCACGCCCGCGCAGGCGCTGAGTGAGAATCGTGGCACGGAGGTGAAGCGCCGCGCCCAGGCGCTCGCCGTCTGAACCACAGCCGCACAGGGGACGCGGGCCGCTCGGTGCGGTCCGCGTCCGCGCGGCACCGCACCGAACCACCGTCATCGTCGTCCCCGGGGGGAACCGCACCATGTCCACGCCTCGCGCGCTGCTGTCCGACGCCCGGCTCTACCTGTGCACGGACGCCCGCCGGCGCCAGGGCGACCTTCCCGAGTTCCTCGACGCGGTCCTGACCAGCGGCGTCGACATCATTCAGCTGCGCGACAAGGGCATGGAGGCGGCCGAGGAACTCGAACACCTCGCGCTCTTCGCCGACGCCTGCAAGCGCCACGGCAAACTCCTCGCGGTCAACGACCGGGCCGATGTCGCCCACGCCATCGGTTCCGACGTGCTGCACCTGGGCCAGGGCGACCTGCCGGTCCCGGCCGCCCGCGCGATCATCGGCCAGGACGTGGTCATCGGCCGCTCGACCCACGCCGGGTCCGAGGTCGACGCGGCCGTCGCCGAGCCCGGCGTCGACTACTTCTGCACCGGCCCCTGCTGGCCCACCCCGACCAAGCCCGGCCGCCACGCCCCCGGCCTGGACCTCGTCCGCTACGCCGCCTCGCTCGCCCCCGCCCGCCCCTGGTTCGCCATCGGCGGGATCGACGCCGGCAACCTCGACGAGGTGCTGGACGCCGGAGCGCGCCGGGTCGTCGTCGTGCGGGCCGTCACCGAGGCGTCCGATCCGGCGTCGGCCGCCGCCGAACTGGCCGGAAGGATCCGGGACCGCGCGCAGGCGTGAACCGGACGTGCGACCGAGGTCGGTTCGAGACAGAAGTGTCCGAAGCGTGGACAAAGATCGGGCAATCGAGCCAAATCGCCCCAGTTCGGTTGGGGCGTCCGCCGCACCCTGGTTAACCTGCCGGTATGGCCCTTGGCACACCCTCCACCAGGACAGATCACGCGCGCACCGTGCGTGAGATGCTCGCGACCGGCAAGACCTCGTACTCCTTCGAGTTCTGGGCGCCCAAGACCGAGAAGGGCGAGCGGAACCTCTGGAACGCGCTGCGCCGGGTCGAGGCGGTGGGACCGAGCTTCGTCTCCGTGACATACGGAGCCGGTGGGTCCACCCGGGCCGGGACGGTCAAGGCGACCCAGGACATCGCCGCCGAGTCCACGCTCACCCCGGTCGCGCACCTCACGGCGGTCAACCACTCCATCGCTGAACTGCGCAACATGGTGGGGCAGTACGCGGACGCCGGCATCCGGAACATCCTCGCCGTGCGCGGAGACCCGCCGGGCGACCCGATGGGCCCGTGGGTCGAGCACCCGCAGGGCGTGCGGTACGCGGCGGACCTCGTCCGGCTGATCAAGGAATCCGGAGATTTCTGTGTCGGCGTCGCGGCATTCCCCGAACGGCACCCCCGCTCGGAGGACTGGGACACCGACATCCGGCATTTCGTGGACAAGTGCCGCGCCGGTGCGGACTATGCGATCACGCAGATGTTCTTCGACCCGGACGCCTATCTCCGGATGCGTGACCGGGTGGTCGCTGCGGGTTGCGACACGCCCGTCATTCCTGAGGTCATGCCCCTCACGAGCGTCCGGCAACTGGAGAGATTCGCGCAGCTCAGCAACGCGACCCTGCCGGTGGAACTGAAAGAACGCATCCTCGCCGCCAAGGACGATCCCGCCGCTGTACGCTCCATTGGCATCGACTTCGCAACGCGGTTCTGCGCGAAGCTGCTTTCCGAGGGTGTTCCCGGGCTGCACTTCATCACGTTGAACAACTCGACGGCGACGCTCGAAATCTACGAGAATCTCGGACTGCACAAGCAGTCGTGACCGGCCGTACCCGCCGCGACCCGGGGCGGTGGCCGTAGAAGGGGGCGGGCATGGGCTGGACGGTCCTCTACATCGCGTTCGGCATCGTCGCACTGTGGCTGCTCGGTGAGGTGCTGCTGCAGTACAAGGCACGCCTCCGCTGGCGCCTGCTCGCCTTCACCGGCTTCGTCGGTGTCGTCATCGGTGTCCTGATGCCGTCCGTGTTCGTCATCGTCGTCGGCGCGATCGCCTTCGCGACGGGCCAGACGTACGTCACGCTCTCCTTCCGCCGCGGCTTCTCGACGGGCTGGGCCATAGGGGGCAGCCCCGGGGAGAGCCGGCGCCGCCGGGGCGGCGGAGCCGACCGCGAGCCCACGCTGCAGGTCTCGGACCTGGAGACGGAGTACGACCACGAGGCCTCGCGACAGCCGGAGTCCGCACCGCAGGCCGGACCGGCCGCGGTCTACGCCCCGGAGCCGCTCCCGGACGACACCGGGCAGTACGGCATCTACACCGATCCCCGCCCGCAGCCGGAGCAGCACCAGGAACCGCAGCAGTCGCAGTACGCGGCGTACGACCCGTACGCCGACCCCGCCGCGTACCCGGCGCAGGGTCAGGACTCGTACGGCGGGCAGGAGACCTACGGCGGCCAGGAGACCTACGGCGGTCAGGACACCTACGCGGGGGCCGGTCAGTACGACTACGGCACGGACCAGCAGCAGTACGCCGCCTACTCCGATCCGTACATCGGCACCACCGCGAGCACCCCGCAGTACGGCACGTACGAGAACTACGCGGACGAGGGGAACGGCGGGAACTACGACAGCTACGACAGCGGACGGCAGTTCGCCGACCCGTACGCCTCCTCCCAGCCGTACGCCTCCGACACCCCGCCGGGCGGCGTCTGGGTGCCGCAGCAGCGCGAGGGCGAGCAGTACCCGCCGGTGCCTCCGGAGCAGCCCGCCCCGTACCCGAACGGCTACGACACGGGCTACAACGAGCAGTACCGCTACTGAGGCCGGCCGGCCACGCCGGCAGGGCCCGGCCCGCGGCCCTCATTGCGATCCGCGGAACCCGTTCCCCTCGACGATGATCCCCGCCACCAGCGCCCCGGACATCCCCGCGTGCGCCGGCCCGCCCCCCGGATGCGACCAGCCGCCCGCCAGGAGCAGCCCGGGCAGCCGGGTGCGGTTGCCCGCGTGGAGCCAGTAGCCCCCCGCGCCCGCCAGCGCGGGCGGGGGAACGGCACCGCCCGGCGCACCCGTCTCGGCCTCGGACTCCGCGGGCGTCCGCACCTCCATGCGCAGTACCCGGTCCCGCAGGCCCGGCACGGCCGCGCCCGCGGTGTCGATCAGCGTGTCCGCGTACCGCGCCCGCAGCGCCGGGTCCGTCCAGTCCACCGGGCCGTGCGGGGCGACCGTCGCCGTCAGCGTCACGGCCTCGTGGGCATCGTCGGGCCGGGTCGACGGATCGTCGGGGCGCAGCACCGTGACCGTGGGGTGCGCGGCGAGCCGGCCGCCGAACACGGCCTCTCGCTCGGCCGCTCCGTCCGCCGGATGCACCAGCGTCCGGTGCGCGGCATCCGCGGGCCGGGCGCCGCGCAGCGACGCCAGCACCATGAACCGGCCCGCCGGGGCGGAGCCCTCCGGGCGGGGCTGCACCGTCACGTCGCCGTCCTGCCAGAGCTCCTGAGCGGGCATCAGGCCCGGGTGCGGCCGGGCCCCCAGCACCACGTGGGCCGCCTCCGCGACCGTGCCGTCCGCCAGCTCCACCCCGGCGGCCCGGCCGCCCTTCTCCAGGACCCGGGCCACCTCGGCGCCGAAGACGAACTCCACCTTCCGGGCCAGGCACCGCTCGTACACGGCCTGCGCCAGCGCCCGCATGCCACCGGAGACGTACCAACTGCCGAAGGTCTCCTCCATGTACGGCAAGAGGGCCGCGCTCGCCGGGGCGTGCAGCGGATCGAGGCCGTACGCCAGCGCGTACCCGTCCAGCAGGGCGGCCAGCCGGGGCTCCGCCAGCTCCCAGGAACCGATCTCGCTCACCGTGCCGGCCCGGAGAGCCGGGCGCAGCAGCCGCCGCCGCACGGGCGCCGGATACGGATCGCGGGTCAGGACCTGCCAGTCGGGGCGCAGGGGCTCCTCCAGCAGCGGGCGCCGGGAGCGGTCCCACGCGTCCCCGGCCCGGTCGAGGAACGCGCCCCAGCTCCCGCCCGCGCCCTCGCCGAGCGCGGCGTCCAGCGCCGCGACGACACCGGCCCGCGACGCGTTCGGCAGCAGGACGTCGGTGCCGTCAGCGAAGACATGACGGCTCGCCGGGTCGACCTGGGTCAGGGTGACGCACCGCTCCAGCGGCTCCTTGCCGGTCTTGACGAACAGGTCGCGGTAGACGGCGGGCAGATGGAGCAGGCCGGGGCCGGTGTCGAACGTGAAGCCCTCCAGGGCGTGGCGGCCGACCGAGCCGCCGAACGTCCCCGACCGCTCGTACACCGTCACCCGGTGGCCTGCCACGGCCAGCCGGGCCGCCGCCGACATCGCGCCCAACCCGGCGCCGATCACCGCAATACGTGCCATGCCAGCGACCTTAACCGGCGCTGCCGACAGCTCAGCCGTCAGGCCGGTGGGCGACGGCCCCCGCCAGGCGCTTCTCCTCCCGCCGCTGTGCCCTGCGGCGCAGGAACCGGCGGATCCGGGAGGCCAGGAAGACCAGTATCACCAGGCCGAGCAGGAGCAGCGTCGCGGCGATGCCGGCCGCGATCCACGGATGGAATATGGCGAACGTGACGACTCCGGCGACCCCGAGGTCCTCGGCGATGCTCACCGCGATGTTGCTGAACGGCTCGGGGGAGGTGTTGACCGCCATTCTGGTGCCGGCCTTCACCAGATGGCTCATCAGCGCGGTGGAACCGCCGATCGCCCCCGCGGCGAGCTCCGGCAGTGAGCCGCTCCCGCCCGCCAGGAGCGCCGCCACGACCGCTCCGGCGATCGGCCTGATGACGGTGTGCGCCGTGTCCCAGACCGAGTCCACGTACGGGATCTTGTCCGCCACCACCTCGCACAGGAAGAGCACACCGGCCACGACGAGGACATCGGTGCGCTGCAACGAGGCGGGCACCTCGTCGGTGACACCGGTCGCGCCGAAGACGCCGAGGAGCAGGACCACCGCGTAGGCGTTGATCCCG
Source organism: Streptomyces sp. NPDC005775 (assembly GCF_042871565.1). Lineage (NCBI taxonomy): Bacteria > Bacillati > Actinomycetota > Actinomycetes > Kitasatosporales > Streptomycetaceae > Streptomyces > Streptomyces sp. NPDC005775. Next base: position 86,867 of record NZ_JBIAIU010000011.1, read on the forward strand.
CTGGCCCAGCCACTCGTGAACACCAGGGGGAGTACGGACACGGGGATGATCGTAACCAGGCGGTGTACCGGGGCGGGAGGGCTCGGGCACGCAGGTCTGAGTACCCGTACCTACCGCGTGAGATGAGTAGGTACGCGGATGGGGCGCGACCGGTGCGGACGGCAGAGTGGGGACCACGGGAGGGGCGCCGCGCCGGTGCCGCCGGCACGGGGCGGCGGAGCGGGTGCGGCACTCCTTCCCGGAACGGGGGTGCACGGCGGAGGACTCGGGACCACGGGGGACACGGGGTCACGGGGGAAGGTCCTCCGGCGGCACGGAAGGCGCCGGTCGGGCGGGGCTCGGGGGGATCGAGCCCCGGCGGACCGGCGCCTTCGTGCGTCCCTGGCCCTCGCGGGGTGGGGCTCAGCGCCCGCTGACCCGCCCGTGCAGCAACAGGGACAGCGCCGAGTGCACGTCGTCGATCGACCGCTCCGGCTGGAACGCCTGCCAGTCCAGCGCCGCCACCAGCACCATGCCGACCAGCGCGGCGGCCGTCAGCGGGATGTCGATCTCCTCGCTGAGTTCGCCGCCCGCGACGCCCTCCCTGAGGACCCCCTCGACCACGGCGACGGCCTCCTGACGCACCACCAGCAGGGTGGACTGCCAGGCGCGGTTGGTGCGCCACAGCTCGGCCACGTACAGCTGGGTGAAGGCCGGGTAGCGGTCGATGAAGACCAGACCGGCCCGGATCATGGCGTCCAGCGCCTCGACCCGGCTGCCGCCGCGCGCGTCGGTCTCCTCCGCCGCCGTGCGCAGCGAGGAGGTGAGCAGGCCGACCCCGTGGCGCAACAGCTCCTCGAAGAGCTCGCTCTTGCTCTTGAAGTTGTAGTACACCGTGCCCTTGGCGACCCCGGCACGCTCGGCGATCTCGTCCACCGTGGTGGCCGAGAACCCCTTCTCGGCGATGAGGGTCACGGCCGCTTCGTAGAGCTTCTGCCGGGTGGCCTGGCGGCGCGTGGCGTTACTGCTTTCCATGTGCCTGATTCTCACAGGTTCCAAAGTGCTCACAGACTCAGCTCCGGATGCAGCCGGTCCACGGTCCACACCTGCTTGCGGCGCGCGGAGACGGCGGTCAGCGCGAGCGCCCCGGCGGTGAAGGCCAGGAGCACCGCACAGCCCTGCCAGACCGGGCCGAGTCCGCCGCCCGTGATCAGCCGGCGCAGGCCCTCGACGACGTAGCTCATCGGCAGGTACGGATGGATCGCGTTGAAGAAGCCCGGACTCGTCTGTACGGGGTACGTGCCGCCGGCCGACGTCAGCTGGAGCATCAGCACCGCGAGGACGAGGATGCGGCCCGCCGCCCCGAAACGGGCGTTCAGCCACTGCACGATCGCGCCGAAGCAGCAGGTGACCAGGGCCAGGAAGCCGACGGTCCCGGCGGCGTGGGCCATCTGCAGGCCGAGCCCCCAGTGCAGTACGGACATCAGCGCGGCCACCTGCAGCAGCCCGATCGCCGCAACCGGCAGCCAGCCCGCGAAGGCGATCCGCCACGCGGGTGCCCCGGCGGCCAGGGCGCGCCGGTTCAGCGGCTGGATGAGCATGTACGCCACCATCGCGCCGACCCAGAGGGAGAGCGGGATGAAGTAGGGGGCGAAGCCGGTGCCGTAGTTGGGGGCCGCGTGCAGGGACTGGGAGGCGAGCTGCACGGGGTCGGCCATGACCTGCGTACGGGCGTCGCGGTCCTTCTTGTCGTAGTCGGGGATCCTGCCGGCGCCGTCGTCGAGCCCCTTGGCGAGTGTGGCCGAACCGTCGCCGAGCCGTATCAGGCCGCTGTCCAGGCTCGTCGCCCCCTTTTTGAGGGCGCCGACCCCGGTGTTCAGTTCGGCGGAGCCCGACTTGGCCGTGGCCAGGCCGGTGTGCAGCCGGTCGGCGCCCTTGGCGACCTTGTGGGCGCCCGTGTTGAGCGCGTTGATCTTCTTGACGGCGCTCTCCAGATCCTCGTCCAGACGGGGCGAGCGCTCGGCGAGGGCGTCGGCCTGCTTCTGCAAGGTGGTCAACTGTCCGCGGAGGGCCTTGAGGTCCCCGTTCTGGTTCTTGACCAGCGCGTTCACGTCGTCGGCCACGGCGGACACGTCGGCCGCCGCCGTCACCGCCCGCTTCAGCGGTGCGCAGACGGTGGGGTCGGGGAGCGGCTGCTCCTCGCACCGGGCACGGTGGACCTCGGCGAGGTCGGCGGAGGCCGTGTGGGCGGCGGTGGCGGCGGCGGGCGCCGCCTTCACCAGCAGGTCGAGGTTGTCCCGTACGGTCTGCGAGGAGTCGGCGACGAGCCGGGCCGTGTCGCCGATCGTCCTGCCGTTGTCCTTCAGGAACGGGCGGACGTCGGCTGCCACCCCGTTGACCTTGTCGGCGAGGACCTGGGTGCCGTCCGCGACCTGGCGCGAGCCGGTCTCCAGGTCGCCCGCGCCCTTGTTCAGCTGAACGATGCCGGTGGCCAGCCGGCTGCTGCCCGCCTTCGCGTCCCTCAGCCCGTCCGCGAGGTCCTTCGATCCCTTCTTCGCCTTGCCGATCCCGCCCTCGAGGTCTGCGGCGCCCTTGGCCGCCTTCGCGGTCGCGTCGTGGAGATCGGAGAAGTTGATGAAGATCCGGTCGAGGAAGCCCCGGGAGGCGTTGGTCGACGCGGCGGTGCGCACCTCGGAGAACACCGTGCGGGAGATCTGGCCGACGATGTAGTTGTTCGCGTCGTTGGTGCGCACCTGGAGCGCACCCGTCGCGGGGGAGTCGCCGGCGCTGGAGGCGATGCGCCTGCTGAAGTCGGAGGGCATGGTCAGCGAGAGGTAGTACGTGCCGTCCTCGACGCCCTGGCCGGCCTCGGCGGCGCTCACCTCGTGCCAGTCGAAGACCTTGGAGTCGAGGAGCTTGCCGGTGATCTCGTCCCCGGCCGCGAGGTGCTCGCCCGCTGCGGTGGTGCCCTTGTCCTCGTTGACGAGCGCGACCGGGATACGGTCCAGGCGTCCGTACGGGTCCCAGAAGGACCACAGGTACAGGGCGCCGTAGAGCAGGGGCAGCAGCAGGAGCGCGGCCAGTGCGGCGCGCGGCAGCCTTCCCCGGCCGAAGCGCCGGAGCTCAAGCGCGGCCAGTCTCGGCGAACGCATCGGCCGTCCCTTCGTCCTGGGCCGGGGCGGCCGGCGACGCGGGCTCCCCGGCGGTGTCGGTGGGTTCTGTCGGTGTGGCGGCGCGGGCGGTGTCCGCGGGGCCCGTCGCTGTGGTGGTGCCGGTGGTGTCCGCGGGGCCCGTCGCCCCGGTCGTGCCGGTGCGTACGGTCACGGCGCCCTCGGGGGCCTGGCTGCACACGGCCAGGACGGTGGTGCCGTCGGCCGCGATGGAGCGCAGCAGCTCCCAGGCCTCGGCGCGTTCCGCGTCGGAGAGCTTGAGGTCGGTGTCGTCCACCGCGAGGAGCCGCGGCCGGCCGATCAGCGCGAGGGCCACGGAGAGCCGCAGCGCCTCCAGCCGCTCCAGATCCCTCACGGAGGTCCGCTCGGCCTTGGGCAGGGTGTCCGGGGCGAGCCCGGCCGCCTCCAGCGCGGCGTCGATCCTGGCCCGGGCCGCGGCGACGCGCTCGCGGCGCGGCCGCAGCAGGGCCCGCAGTGAGCCGCCGAAGCGGCGCTGCAGCAGCGCGCGTTCGCGCAGGTGCTCGGCGACCGTGAACGCCGGGTCGAGTTCGCTGACCCCGGGAACCGGCCCCAGCGCGGCGATCCGGCGTACGGCGGCGGCCCGGCGCGGCAGGCGCAGGCCGCCGGTCATGGCCTCGCCCTCGGTGGGGCGCATCCGTCCGGCGAGGGCGAGCAGCAGGCAGGTGCGGCCCGAGCCGGACGGGCCCTCGATCGCGATCAGGGAGCCGGGGGCCGCGCTGAACGTCACGCCCCGGAACGTCCATCCGCGCGGCCCCTTCAGGCCGAGGCCGTCGGCGGTGACAGCTGCTCCGTGCGGGCTTTCGAGGCTGTCCACAGGCCCTTCCCGTCCTTCGTTTGTACTGACCGGTCAGTGCAAAAAGGTAGCCCGAACGCGCGAACGACGCAAAAGCCCAGGTCAGCGGGGGAGTGGAGTCGATTGTCAGTGGGGGCCGTCACGATGGATACAGACGGCCACGAAGCCGTTACGAGACAGGAGGTTCTGTCATGGCCCACTCGTCCGCAGCAGCCGCTCCGCGACGCCGCGCAGACGGCCCTGCCCCCTCACCGACCGGTCCGGCGCACGATGTCCACCCCGTACTCCGGCGCGCCACTGCGCCGCCCGCCGCTCTCGATCTCCTCGCCCAGGCCCGCGCCGGCCTCGAAGAGGCAACTGCTCTCGACGTACCGAACGAGCGCTACGCCACCGCCCACCTCGCCGCGCTGCGCACCGCCGCCGCGGTGCTCGCCGTCCGCGGGCGTCCCGAGACGTCCCGGCGCCGCCGTGAGCGGATCCGCAGCGCCTGGGAGGTGCTGCCGGAAATCGCCCCCGAGCTCACCGAGTGGAGCGCGCTGTTCGCCTCCGGCGCCCGACGCAGGGCCCGGGCGGAAGCGGGCATACCCGGCGCGGCCGGCCGGCGCGACGCGGACGACCTGCTGCGCGACGCCGCGATGTTCCTCCGGCTGGTGGAGCGGCTGCTGGTGCTCCAGCCGGTCCTCCCGCAACCCCGCGGGGAGCGACCCGATACGGGATGACGGGGACGGCGGCGCGAGGCAATAGGGTGGACGGGACCTATCACCCGCGCCGTCCACGCTCCGCCCTCGGTGGCGGCACCGTGCCGAGGAGTCAACTGCCGTGTCGGACCAGCTGCGCCCCCGCGCCTCCCTCCGTACCGCCGTGGTCTGGGAGGTCCTCAAGGACGCTCTCGACCGTCAGGTCAAGGCGACCGGCAGGGACGCCCTGGACGTACTGGACACCGGTGGCGGTACGGGCAACTTCGCCGTGCCCGTCGCGCGGCTGGGCCACCGGGTCACCGTCGTCGACCCCAGCCCCAACGCGTTGTTCGCGCTGGAGCGCCGCGCCGCCGAGGCGGGCGTCGCCGACCGGGTCCAGGGGGTCCAGGGCGACATCCTCGGCCTGTTCGACGTGGTCGGGCGCGGGGGCTACGACGCGGTGCTCTGCCACGGAGTCCTGGAGTACGTGGACGACCCCGCCGAGGGCGTGCGCCACGCGGTGGAGGCGCTCCGTCCGTCCGGTGCGCTCAGCCTGCTCGCCGCCGGGCTCGGCGGCGCGGTGCTGGCCCGGGCGCTCGCGGGCCACTTCACCGAGGCCCGCCACGCGCTCGGCGACCCGGCGGGCCGCTGGGGCGAGGGCGACCCGGTGCCGCGGCGGTACACGGCCGAGCAGCTCACCGAGCTCGTCGAGGGCGCGGACGTCGAGGTCGGCGCGGTCCACGGGGTACGCGTCTTCGCCGACCTGGTGCCGGGCGTGCTGGTGGACACCGAGCCGGGTGCGATGGAGGCCCTGCTCAAGCTGGAGACGGCCGCCGCCGAGCTGCCGGCGTTCCATTCGGTGGCGACCCAGCTCCACGTTCTGGGCACCAGGCGCGCCTGAGAGCCTGGCCGGATCGCGACGGCAGCGCGGCTGATCAGCAACGCAGCTGCAGACGGAGTACGCCCCAGCAGCCCCGATCAGAGCCTTGGCCCCGTATGATCGGGGGACACCATCCGGCATGACGGATCGGAGGTTGGGGAATCAACGCCTCAGCAGCTGAGCCGTCGTGGCGGCCCGGACTGGCTGATTGGCAATGAGGGCGGGTTTCACGGGGGCGATTCCCTGCCTATCCTGGAAGGGCCGCATACCGGCCGCCCCCCGCGGCCGACGACGAGGAGGACTCCGTGCCGCTCTCGGAGCACGAGCAGCGAATGCTCGAGCAAATGGAGCGAGCGCTGTACGCCGAAGATCCCAAGTTCGCGACAGCGCTCGAGGGAAGTGGGCTGCGTACATACACCCGGCGACGGGTCTACCAGGCAGTTGCTGGCTTCCTGGTGGGAATCGCGCTCCTCATGGCCGGAATGGTCGCCCAGCAGATCTGGATCAGCGTGGTGGGGTTCCTCGTCATGCTGGGCTGCGCGGTGCTCGCGGTGACGGGCTGGCGCAAGGCGCCGAAGCCGGGCGAGCAGCAGGCAGTCCGCGCGGGTGGCGCGGGTGAACGGCGACAGCCGAAACAGCGCCGGTCCGTGATGGACCGGATCGAACAACGGTGGCAGCGCCGCCGCGATGAGCAGGGCCAGTAAGCGCTCGGACACTTATGGGTGAGGGGCGGCCGCATTTCTGCGGCCGCCCCTCACCCATGCGCCCTGAGCGGGGGCCGGCGGCCCGGGGGAGGACGGACGCGGTGTCCCGGTCGGACCTGATGCCCCGGGCCGGCCCGGAGGAGCGGGCCTGCCCGGGGCGCCGCCCTCAGCCCTCCTGGCGGGACGGCCGCCGTAGCCACGCCGGTCGCCGCGGTGCCCGCCACCGGCCGGCCAGTGCCGCTCTGCGCTCCGACACCGCCCACACCACCCGAACGGCCGATCGCGGGGCCATGACCGCGCGGAAGCGGGCGAACCGGCCGACGGAACCCTGGAGGCCCGCCCGTACCGCCTGCGCGTCCTCCGCGAGCCCCGACACCGGCCGCGGCTCCGGCGCGTAGAGCACCTGTTCCACCGCCCCCGCCACCCGGTGCACCGCCTCGGCCGCTTCCGTGTCCAGCCGCCCCTTCCGCACCACCCGGTCCGCGGCCTTCCGCGGGGTCAGGGACTCGTCCGGCTCGACGCCGAGGTCCCAGGCGGTGTCGGTGATCTCCTGCCAGGCCGCCAGCGTCCTCGCGGTCGCGTCCGCCGGGGTGCGTCCGGTGGAGGAGCCCAGCCGCCGCGCCCGTACCCGGATGCGCCAGAACATGGGCAGCAGCGGGAGCAGCAGGACGAGCACCGCCGCCAGGCCCACTCCGAGCACGGCGCCCGTCGACGTTCCGGTGTCCGACGGCGCCGCGGCCCCCGGCAGCGCCGAGCTGCCGCACTCGCCCTGCCGGCGCATCTGGGCGGGGCAGCTCTCCGAGGCGGACGGGGCGGCCGGTACCGCCGCCGACGCCTCAGCCTCCGGCCGCGCCGGATCGGCCGAGTCACCGGAAGGGGCGTCCGGCTGCGTGTAGGACGGCGCGGAGCCACGCGTGGGCGTGGGCTCGAAGCGGGTCCAGCCCACGCCCTCGAAGTACAGCTCCGGCCAGGCGTGCGCATCGCGCAGACCGACCGACATCGCCCCGTTCGACTGGGCCGTGCCGGGGGTGAAGCCCACGGCGACCCGGGCCGGGATGCCCAGCGTCCGGGCCATCGCGGCCATGGTGAAAGAGAAGTGGACGCAGAAGCCCCGTCTGTCCTTCAGGAAGCGGCCGATCGCCGCGCTGCCGGTACCCGAGCTCACCGAGGTGTCGTACGTGAAGCCGCCCTCGGAGGCGAAGTAGTTCTGCAGCTTCACCGCCCGCTCGTAGGCGTTGGAGGCCCCCTTGGTCACCTCGTCGGCCGTCTCCTTCACCACCTTGGGCAGGGAGTCGGGCACCTGGGTGTACTCGCGGCGCAGGGCTGCCGGCACCTCGCCCGCGCCCGAGAGCTGGGCGGCCGTCGGCTGCACGACCAGGCTGGAGACCTCGTACTGCGCGCCGCCGGTGGTCTCCCCGTCGTCCCCGACGAGGGTCCGGCCCTCGGGCTCGAACCGCCAGCGCCCGCCGACCCGCACCTCGGTCGCCGGGTAGGGAAGCGGAAGGTAGGTCTGCTTGTACGAGGAGGAGGCGGAGATGTTCGTACTGACTTCCGTCACGACGACGTCCGGCGACAGACCCACCGGGTTCGGGAGCCGCTTCGGTACGTCCTTCAGCCGGCGGGTCGAGGCCCGCCACTCATTCCCGTTGAACTGGTCCAGGGCCAGGATGCGGAGGTAGAAGTCCTGCACACCGGTCGAGTTGGTGCGGTACGACATCACCTCCCGGTTCTCCGGCTGGTTGAGGTCGTTCTGCAACGAGACCAGCGGGTTCACGGCGGAGATGGTGCCGCCGCCGCTCCCCTTGCCGTTGCCGCCTCCCGTGCCGGCCAGCAGGCCGCTGTCGAGCGCGGGCAGGGCCGCGGGCACGACCAGCGCGATGCCCAGCGCGAGCGCGCCGATGCGCCGCCCCGTGCGCACCGGGGCGAGCGCCCCGCTGCCCGGGGCGCCGATGCCGGAGGACGGGCCGCCGCCCCGGCGCGTGCCGGCTCCGGCGAAGACCCGGCCCCACTGGGAGAGGCGGTCACGCCCCTCGGCCAGCAGGAGGAGCAGATAGCCGCAGGCGGCCAGAAGGAACCACAGCCAGTCCGCCCCGCCGTCGGAGAGACCGGCGGCGACGGAGTAGAGGGCCAGCAGGGGCAGCCCCGCCGGTGCGGCGCTGCGGAACGTGACCGCCAGCGCGTCCACCGCGAGCCCGATCAGCAGGACACCGCCCACCAGCATCAGCCGGATGCCCGCCGTGTCCGGCGCAGGGATCGCGTACTGCCCGACATCGTCCGCGCCCGCCGTCAGCAGATCCACGAGCCGCTGCACGGACTGCGGGCCGGGCAGGAAGCCCGCCAACGCCTCCTCGCGGGCGAACGCCACGGTCAGCAGCACCACCAGGACCAACGCCTGCACGGCCACGGTCGCAGGCCGCGGCAGCGGCACCCGCCGACCGAGCGCGCCCACGCCCGCCTGGATGGCCAGCAGGAACGTGGCCTGCAGGATCCAGGTGACCGGGTCGACCAGCGGCAGCATCGAACAAGCCGCCATCAGCGTCGCCGCAAAGGCGCACAGCGCCAGCCGACCACGACCGCTCATGAACGTCCCCTCATGACCAACCACCGGAGAAACCTGTCGTGCCGCCTGTCGTGCCGCCCACGGCGGCGGACTGGCTCAGCGCACCCTGATGGCTCGCCTGCTGCCACAACCGGGCCAGATCCGTGCCCGGCCGGACCGGCACCACCGTCCACCCCGCATCGCGCAGCAGTCGCAGCCGCTGCTCGCACGCCGCGTCGGACGCGGCGGATCCGCCGTGCACCCAGGCGGCGCTGTCCAGGACGAAGGCCACGGCCCCGCCGCTGCGCTGCCGCATCCGGGCCGCCACCGCGGCCTGTTCCTCGTCCAGCTCGCCGAGGAAGGCGATCAGAAGTCCTTCTTCGCCGCCGCGCAGCACGTCGTACGCGCGGGCGAGACCGCCGCCGTCCGAATGGCCGACCACGGCGAGGGCGTCCATCATCAGTCCGGCCGAGTCCGCCGAGTTCTGGGTGGAACCGGCGAAACCGCCGTCGCCCTCGCCCGGCACCGTCGTGCCGTCGTCCGTCAGCAGCCGGACCGCGAAGCCCCGCTCCAGCATGTGCACCAGCGCGGACGCCGCTCCGGAGACGGCCCACTCGAACGCCGAGTCGGGGCCCGCGCCCTGGTAGCCGATGCGGCGGGTGTCCAGCAGCACCGTGCACCTGGCCCGCTGCGGCTGCTCCTCGCGGCGCACCATCAGCTCGCCGTAGCGCGCGGTGGAGCGCCAGTGGACACGGCGCAGATCGTCGCCGTGCCGGTAGCCCCGGGGGATGACGTCGTCCTCACCCGCCAGGGCGAGCGACCGCTGCCGCCCCTCGCCGTAACCGGTGGCCTCGCCCGCCAGCCGCACGGGGGGCAGAGGCTCGGTCCGCGGGATGACGACGAGCGTGTCGTACGCGCTGAACGAACGCGTCAGCTCGCACATCCCGAACGGATCGCTGAGCCGCAGTTGCAGGGGGCCGAGCGGGTAGCGCCCGCGCAGGTCCGACCGCACCCGGTAGGACACCTCGCGCCGGCCGCCCGCCTCCACCCGGTCCAGGACGAAGCGGGGCCGTGGCCCGAGCACGTACGGCACCCGGTCCTGGAGCATGAGCAGACCGGTGGGCAGCCGCGAGACGTTGTCCATGCGCAGATGGACCCGCGACTCCGTGCCCGCGGGCACCCGGGACGGTGAGAGCCGCCGGGTGCCGGCGACCCGGTAGCGGGTCCGGAAGAGCATCGTCACACAGACCAGCGGCAGCACGGCGAGCAGCAGGCCGACCCGCAGCAGATCACCCTGGCCCAGCACATAGGCGCAGACGGCGGCGGCCACACCGGCCGCGAGGAAGGACCGTCCGCGCGTGGTCAGGCCGCCCAGGGCAGCCCGCAGGCCCCCCTTGTCGTCGCTGTCGTCCATCGCGGGCGGCCCCCCGGCTGCCATCAGATCCGCCGCGCGCCGGGCTGCTGCCGGCCGCCGTACATCGCGCCCGGCTGATGCTGGGGCGCCGGTACGGCCGCGCCGCCCGACGCCGTCGGTACGGGGGTCTGCTGCAGGATCTCCAGGACCACCTGCTCGGCGGTGCGCCGGTTGAGCTGGGCCTGAGCGGTGGGCAGCAGCCGGTGGGCGAGCACGGAGGCGGCCAGGGCCTGCACGTCGTCCGGCAGACAGTAGTCCCGGCCGCTCAGCGCGGCGGAGGCCTTGGCCGCGCGCAGCAGGTGAAGGGTGGCACGCGGCGAGGCGCCGAGCCTGAGGTCGGGGTGGTTGCGGGTGGCCCCGACGAGCTGCACCGCGTACCGCCGGACGGCCTCGGCGACGTGGACCGTGCGCACGGCCTCGATGAGCTTCACGATGTCGTGGGCGTGGGCCACCGGCTGCAGGTCGTCGAGCGGCGAGACGCCGCCGTGCACGTCGAGCATCTGCAGCTCGGCCTCGGCGCTGGGGTAGCCGATCGACACCCTCGCCATGAACCGGTCGCGCTGGGCTTCGGGCAGCGGATACGTGCCCTCCATCTCCACCGGGTTCTGGGTGGCCACGACCATGAAGGGGTCGGGCAGTTCGTAAGTGTGTCCGTCGATCGTGACCTGGCGCTCCTCCATCGACTCCAGGAGCGCGGACTGGGTCTTGGGCGAGGCGCGGTTGATCTCGTCGCCGATCACGATCTGGGCGAAGATCGCGCCCGGTTTGAACTCGAAGTCGCGGCGCTGCTGATCGAAGATGGACACACCGGTGATGTCCGAGGGCAGCAGGTCCGGTGTGAACTGGATGCGGCGCACCGAGCAGTCGATGGACCGTGCCAGCGCCTTGGCGAGCATGGTCTTGCCCACTCCGGGGACGTCCTCGATCAGGAGATGGCCCTCCGCGAGCAGCACGGTCAGCGAAAGACGCACGACCTCGGGCTTGCCCTCGATCACACTTTCCACCGACCTGCGCACCCGCTCCGCTGTGGTGGTCAGATCTGTGAGGCTCGCTCGATCGTCATAGGTCGTCACCCGGCCCTCCTCGGCCCTGCCCCACGCTCACCAGGAGCACGGGAATTCCCCAGTCACGGGCCGGCGCCCTTGTGCGGCCCGGCCCACCCCGAAATACGGACACCGCGCCGGACGGGTCCGGCGGGGTGTCACCTCCGCATTCTTGTTGCCGTTACCGCTTCGTGTCACTCGCCTGTGGATAACCGGGGCCGAAATGTCGGGTCGATGGGGATTTTCGCTGCCCGATCGTGCCCGTTCGACACCCTCGGATCAGGCAGGTCGGGAAACCGGGACCGGGAGAGGTCAGGAAACCGGAAGGATCTCCCGCAGCAGACCGGTGGTCACGTCGAAGACAAAACCGCGCACGTCGTCGGTGTGCAGCAGGAAGGGCGAGGTGCGGACCCGCTGCATCGACTGCCGCACGTCCTGGTCGGCGTCGGTGTATGCCTCCACCGCCCAGGCCGGGCGCTGGCCGACCTCCCTCTCCAGTTCCTGACGGAACTCCTCGGTGATCGACTCCATGCCGCAGCCGGTGTGGTGGATCAGCACCACGCTGCGCGTGCCGAGGGCCCGCTGACTGATCGCCAGCGAGCGGATGACGTCGTCGGTGACCACGCCGCCCGCGTTGCGGACGGTGTGACAGTCGCCGAGTGCCAGGCCGAGTGCCTTGTGCAGGTCGAGGCGGGCGTCCATGCAGGCGACCACGGCGACGCGCAGTACCGGCTTCGCGTCCATTCCGGGATCGCTGAACTCGGAGGCGTACTGGACGTTCGCCTCGACGAGGCGGTCGGTGACGGTGCCGCCGGTGCGGGCCTGGCTCGGGGCAGGGGAGTGCGCAGAAGTCGACATGGACTAGACGTTATCCCTCGTCGGCCCCACCGGCCCGGTGTCGAAGCGGACAAAGAACGTCAACGACGCTTGTTGTGAGGTAACCCACAAGCCTCACCCTGGGTCACCCGGCCGGGTGAACAAAGCGGGGCCGACGCGCTGTCGGGTTGATTGATCCGGAATCGATCGAATGGCAGGGTGGACTAAAGTGACGGGAAGTTACCGACACCCTGCACATTCCGAAGTTTCCCCGTGTGCGCGGCGTACGTACGGCCCGGCCCTCTCCCGCTCGCCGGTCGGCTGACGCCCCTTCCCCGGCGCCGGCGGGCCTCCCCTTCGCGAGCGGGCGGGGACCAGGCCGTACGTGCAGCGCCCCGGGACCTGAGCCTGAGAGGGCGCATGAGCCAGACCCGACACGTCCCGGTGATGCTCCAGCGGTGCCTGGACCTGTTGGCCCCGGCTCTGGAGGCATCGAGCCCGCAGCAGCCCGTGGTCGTCGACTGCACGCTGGGCCTCGGCGGACACAGCGAGGCGCTGCTCTCCGCCTTCCCCACCGCCCGGCTGATCGCGCTCGACCGGGACAAGGAGGCGCTCAGGCTCTCCGGCGAGCGCCTCGCCCCCTACGGCGACCGCGCCACCCTGGTGCACGCCGTCTACGACGAACTGCCCGAGGTGCTCGACCGCCTCGGCATCCCCAAGGTCCAGGGCATCCTGTTCGACCTCGGCGTCTCCTCCATGCAACTGGACGAGGCCGACCGCGGGTTCGCGTACGCCCAGGACGCCCCGCTCGACATGCGCATGGACCAGACGACCGGAATCGGCGCGGCCGAGGTGCTCAACACCTACCCGCCGGGGGAGCTGGTACGGATCCTGCGCGCCTACGGCGAGGAGAAGCAGGCCAAGCGGATCGTCTCCGCCGTCGTACGCGAGCGGGAGAAGGAGCCGTTCAGCAACAGCGCCCGGCTCGTCGAGCTGATCCGTGACTCGCTGCCGCAGGCCGCCAAGCGCACCGGCGGCAACCCGGCCAAGCGCACCTTCCAGGCGCTGCGCATCGAGGTCAACGGCGAGCTCACCGTGCTGGAGCGGGCGATCCCGGCCGCGGTGCGGAGCCTCGCCGTCGGCGGGCGCATCGCCGTCCTCTCGTACCACTCGCTGGAGGACCGCCTGGTCAAGCAGGTGCTGGCGGCGGGCGCCGCCAACACCGCCCCGCCCGGCCTGCCGGTCGTCCCCGAGCGCTACCAGCCCCGGCTCAAGCTGTTGACCCGCGGCGCCGAACTGCCCACCGAGGAGGAGGTCGCCGAGAACCGGCGCGCCGCCCCCGCCCGCCTGCGCGGAGCCCAGCGGATCCGCGAGGAGGAGCGATGAGCAGCCACCGCAAGACCTGGCGGACCCGGTCCGGGGACGGAGCGGCGCGGTGAGCAAGGCGGCCGGCCGGCTGAAAGGGCGTGCGGCGCGGCTCAGCCGGCTGATGCCGGCCGGACCGGCCAACGCCGCCCGGGCCCCCTTCGTCCTGTTGGTCGTCCTGCTTCTGGGCGGCGGCCTGATCTCGCTGCTGCTGCTGAACTCCGCGCTCAACGAAGGATCGTTCCGGCTGAGTGAGCTGAAGAAGCGGACCACGGAGCTCACCGACGACCAGCAGGCTCTCCAGCGCGACGTCGACAGCGCCTCCGAACCCGACGCCCTGGCGCGGCGCGCTCAGGAGCTCGGCATGGTCCCCGGCGGCAGTCCCGTCTTCCTCGGCCCGGACGGCAAGGTCCGAGGGGTGCCCTCCGCCGCCAGCGCCGCTCCGGTCACCACGACGCCGAAACCCGAAACCCCCCAACCGCCCCTCGCGGCCGCCCCGCCGGCCTCTGTCCCGTCCCGCTCCACCTCTTCGCCCACCGCGCCCGGCGCGTCCGCGACCACGACCGGCACCGCCCCGGCGGAGCCGAGCACCTCCGCGAACGCGCGTACCCCGGCAGCACAGCCCTCCACGAGCCCCGGACGGTGACGCAGTGCCCTCCCAGGAACCACCGCGCCGACGGGTCCCCGGCCCCGCGCGTCCGCGTAACGCGGCCGCCCGCGCCGGCCGCCCCCGGCCCGCCGCCCGCGCCGAACAGCGACGGCGGCCCTCGTCCGCGGCGCCGCGCGGACGGACCCCGCGCACCCGCTCGGGCAGGCCGCTGCGCCTGGGAAGCCCACGGCCGCGGCTGCGGCTCGTCAGCCTGGCCCTGACCCTCGTCATGATCGCGTTCGTCGTCCGGCTCCTGCAGGTGCAGGCCGTCGACGCCAACGCGTACGCGGCCAAGGCCGAGAAGAACCGCTACCTCAGCTACACCGTCGCCGCCGAGCGCGGCGAGATCACCGACCGCGGCGGCATCGCGCTGGCCACCAGCGTCGACGCGTACGACATCACCGCCGACCCCAAGATGTTCACCCCCGAGGACAGCAAGGCACCCGACGCGCCCCAGCAGGCCGCCGCACTCCTCGCGCCCATCCTCGGCGTCGACGCGGCCGGACTGACCAAGAAGCTGGCCAAGCCCAAAAGCCGCTACACGGTGCTGGCCCGCAGGCAGACCCCGCAGGTCTGGACGCAGATCAAGGACCTCAAGTCCGTCTTCGCCGAGAAGGCGGAGAAGGACAAGGCGGCCGGCGGCCCCGGCGCCAATGTGCTCGCCGGCGTCTTCCAGGAGTCGACCACCAAGCGCGTCTACCCCAACGGCGGCCTCGCCGCCGGGATACTGGGGTACGTCAACGCCGAGGGCGAGGGCGCGGGCGGCCTCGAATCGCAGCTGGACAAGGAGCTCGCGGGCGAGGACGGCACGATCAAGTACGCCCAGTCCGGCGGGCGCCGGGTGCCCACCGCGGGCACCAAGGAGGTCCCCGCCGTCGCCGGCTCCGACATCGAGCTGACGATCGACCGGGACATCCAGTGGGCGGCCCAGAAGGCCATCTCCGACCAGGTCGCGAAGTCCAAGGCCGACCGCGGCTACGTCGTCGTGCAGAACACCCGCACCGGCGAGGTCCTCGCCATGGCCAACGCACCGGGTTTTGACCCCAACGACCTCTCGCAGGCCGACGCGGCCTCCCTGGGCAACGCGGCGCTCCAGGACGTGTACGAGCCCGGCTCCACCAGCAAGGTCATGTCGATGGCCGCCGTGCTGGAGGAAGGTGCCGCCACACCCGGCACCCACGTCACGGTCCCCAACCGTCTGCACCGCGGCGACCGGCTCTTCAAGGACGACATCGACCACCCGACCTGGTACCTCACGCTCAACGGCGTACTCGCCAAGTCCAGCAACATCGGCACCATCCTGGCCACCGGGCAGCTGGGCAAGACCCAGGCCCAGTCCAACAAGGTGCTCTACGACTACCTGCGCAAATTCGGCATCGGCTCACCGACCGGGCTCGGCTACCCGGGTGAGACCGCCGGAATCCTCGCCAAGCCGCAGGACTGGTCGACCTCGCAGCAGTACACGATCCCGTTCGGCCAGGGCCTCTCGCTCAACGCCATGCAGGCCGCCTCGATCTACTCGACGATCGCCAACGGCGGGGTCCGCGTCGCACCCACCCTCGTCCGCGGCACCAAGGGCGCGGACGGCCGCTTCACCCCCGCCGAGGCACCCGAACAGACCAGGGTGGTCAGCGAGAAGACCGCCAAGACGCTGGCCAGCATGCTGGAGTCCGTCGTCGGCGACGAGGAAGGCACCGGAACGAAGGCCAAGATCCCCGGGTACCGGGTCGCGGGCAAGACCGGTACGGCCAACCGGGTCGATCCGGTACGCGGCGGCTACCACGGGTACACCGCTTCCTTCGCCGGCTTCGCCCCCGCCGACAACCCCCAGATCACCGTCTACTGCGCCATCCAGAACCCCACCAAGGGCAGCTACTTCGGCGGCCAGATCTGCGGACCCATCTACAAGCAGGTCATGGAATTCGCGCTGAAGACGCTGCAGACCGCACCCTCCGGCAGTGAGCCGGCCCGCCTGCCGGTGTCCTTCAAACCCGGCGAGTGAACTCGGGGAGACCCTCAGTGACAACCATCACCCCCGATCCGGGGAACCGGAACGGGAACCACCGCACCCCCGCCCCCTCACTTCGCGAGAGGCCGGGTGCGCCCGGTACGCTCACCGCCGTGCCCCACGCTGAACAGTCCCGAACCACCCAGAAGGACGCCCCTGTGAACTACCCGGGAGCGCCCCGCCCGGATCGGCTGCGGCCGACCTCCCTGGTGACGCTGGCAGCCCGGCTGGGAGTGGAACCGCCGGGCAACGGCGAAGTCACCGGCATCACCCACGACTCCCGGGCCGTACGCCCCGGGGACGTGTACGCGGCGCTGCCGGGTGCCCGTCTGCACGGTGCCGACTTCACCGCCCAGGCCGCCGGTCTCGGCGCCGCCGCGATCCTCACCGACCCGGCGGGCGCCGGACGCGCCGCCGCCACCGGACTCCCGGTGCTGGTCACCGAGGACCCGCGCGGCCGGATGGGCGAACTCGCCACCGAGATCTACGGCCACCCCGGTACCGACCTGCTCCAGATCGGCATCACCGGAACATCCGGCAAGACCACGACCGCCTACCTCATCGAAGGCGGCTTCCGCGGCGCCGGACGCAGCACGGGCCTCATCGGCACCGTGGAGATGCGGATCGGCGACGAGCGCATCAAGTCCGAGCGCACCACTCCCGAAGCCACCGACCTGCAGGCCCTGTTCGCCGTCATGCGCGAACGCGGTGTCGACGCGGTGACGATGGAGGTCTCCAGCCACGCCCTGGTGCTCGGCCGGGTCGACGGCTGCGTCTTCGATGTCGCCGTCTTCAACAACCTCAGCCCGGAGCACATGGAGTTCCACTCCGGCATGGAGGACTACTTCCAGGCCAAGGCGCGGCTGTTCACCCCGCAGCGCAGCAGGCAGGGCGTCGTCAACTTCGACGACGAGTACGGCCGCAGGCTGATCACCGAGGCGTCCGTCCCCGTCACCACGTTCTCCGCCGAGGGCCATCCGGACGCCGACTGGCGCGCCGAGGACGTCGAGGTGGGCCAGCTCGGCTCCACCTTCACCGTCGTCGGGCCCAAGGGGGAGCACGCCACCGCCGCGGCCCCGCTGCCCGGCCCGTTCAACGTCGCCAACACCCTCGCCGCGATCGTCACCCTCGCCGTCGCCGGCATCGACCCGCAGACCGCGGCCGACGGCGTCGCCGCCGTGCCCGGCGTGCCCGGCCGGCTGGAACGGGTCGACGCCGGGCAGTCGTACCTCGCACTCGTCGACTACGCGCACAAGACGGACGCCGTCGAGTCGGTGCTGCGCTCCCTGCAGAAGGTCACCGAGGGCAAGGTGCACATCGTCCTCGGCTGCGGCGGCGACCGCGACACCACCAAACGCGGCCCGATGGGCGCGGCCGCGGCGCGGCTCGCCGACACCGCCGTACTGACCTCCGACAACCCCCGGTCCGAGGACCCCCTCGGCATCCTCGCCGCCATGCTCGCGGGCGCCGCCGAAGTGCCCGTGCACGAACGCGGTGACGTCCTGGTCGACGCGGACCGGGCCGCCGCCATCGCGGCCGCCGTCCGCCGCGCGGGCCCCGGCGACACCGTGCTGATCGCCGGAAAGGGTCACGAGCAGGGCCAGGACGTCCACGGCGTCGTGCGCCCCTTCGACGACCGGGTCGTCCTGCGCACGGCCATCGAGCGGTCCCTGGGACACGAGAACGGCACCCACCGTGCCCCCACCCATGAGAACAACAGTCAGGGATGACCAAGTGATCGCCCTTTCCCTCGCCGAGATCGCCGGAATCGTCGGCGGGCAGTCGTACGACATTCCGGATCCGGCCGTGATCGTCAGCGGGCCCGTCGTCATCGACTCCCGGGAGGTGAAGCAAGGCAGCCTCTTCGTCGCGTTCGCCGGTGAACGGGTCGACGGCCACGACTACGCGCAGAGCGCCGTCGAGGCGGGCGCGGCAGTCGTCCTGGCCGCCCGCCCGGTCGGCGTGCCCGCGATCGTCGTCGACGACGTGGTGGCGGCGCTCGGCGCGCTCTCCCGCGCCGTCGTGGGGCGCCTCGGCACCACCGTGGTCGCCCTGACCGGGTCCGCCGGCAAGACCTCCACCAAGGACCTGATCGCCCAGCTCCTGGAGCGCAAGGGCCCCACGGTCTACCCGGCGGGCAACCTCAACAACGAGATCGGCCTCCCGCTGACCGCGCTGCGCGCCACCGAGGAGACCCAGCACCTGGTCCTCGAAATGGGTGCCCGCTACATCGGCGACATCTGTTACCTCACCGGACTCGTTCCGCCGCGGATCGGCCTGGTCCTCAACGTCGGCACCGCGCACATCGGCGAGTTCGGCGGCCGTGAGCAGATCGCCCAGGCCAAGGGCGAGATGGTCGAGTCCCTCCCCGAGGACGGCCTCGCCGTACTCAACGCCGACGACCCCCTCGTCCGCGCCATGACCTCCCGGACCAAGGCCCGGGTGCTGCTCTTCGGCGAAGCCGCGGATGCGGACGTACGGGGTGAGAACGTCCGTCTCACCGAGGACGGCCGCCCCTCGTTCAGGCTCCACACACCCACCGGGTGCAGTGATGTGACCATGCGCCTGTACGGTGAGCACCACGTGTCGAACGCGCTCGCCGCGGCCGCCGTCGCCCATGAGCTGGGCCTGTCCGCAGACGAGATCGCCGTGGCGCTCTCCGAGGCGGGCACCCTCTCCCGCTGGCGCATGGAGGTCACCGAGCGTCCGGACGGCGTGACGTTCGTCAATGACGCCTACAACGCCAACCCCGAATCCATGAAGGCCGCGCTGCGCGCGCTGGCCGCCATGGGGAAGGGGCGTCGTACGTGGGCGGTGCTCGGCCAGATGGCCGAGCTCGGCGACGCCTCGCTCACCGAGCACGACGCGGTCGGACGGCTTGCCGTCCGGCTCAACGTCAGCAAGCTCGTCGCGGTCGGGGGAAGAGAAGCCTCCTGGCTGCAACTGGGCGCATACAACGAGGGTTCGTGGGGTGAGGAGTCGGTGCATGTGTCCGACGCACAGGCTGCCGTCGACCTGTTGCGCAGTGAACTGCGCCCGGGAGACGTCGTGCTGGTGAAGGCGTCCCGGTCGGTCGGCCTGGAGCAGGTTGTCAGTGCACTGCTGGACAACGCGTCCGAGGGCGAGGTTGCCGGCCGATGAGGCAGATCCTCTTCGCGGGGGCCATAGGGCTCTTCCTGACCCTGGTCGGTACCCCGTTGCTGATCAAGCTGCTCGCCCGCAAGGGTTACGGGCAGTTCATCCGGGACGACGGCCCGCGCAGCCACGGATCGAAGAAGGGCACGCCCACCATGGGCGGCATCGCCTTCATCCTGGCGACGATCATCGCGTACGTCCTGGCCAAGGTGATCACCGGCGAGGACATGCGCTTCTCCGGCGTACTGGTCCTCTTCCTGATGGCCGGCATGGGACTCGTCGGCTTCCTCGACGACTACATCAAGATCGTCAAGCAGCGCTCGCTGGGCCTGCGCGCCAAGGCGAAGATGGCCGGTCAGCTGATCGTCGGCATCGCCTTCGCGGTGCTCTCGCTCCAGTTCGCGGACGTCCGCGGAAACACCCCCGCCTCCACCAAGCTCTCGTTCGTCGAGGACTTCGGCTGGTCGATCGGCCCGGTGCTCTTCGTGCTCTGGGCCCTCTTCATGATTCTCGCCATGTCCAACGGCGTGAACCTGACGGACGGTCTGGACGGCCTGGCCACCGGTGCGTCGGTGATGGTCTTCGGCGCGTACACCTTCATCGGGCTCTGGCAGTTCCAGGAGTCCTGCGCCAACGCGGCGACCCTCACCAACCCGAGCGCCTGCTTCGAAGTACGAGATCCGCTCGACCTCGCGGTCGTGGCCTCCGCACTCATGGGCTCCTGCTTCGGCTTCCTGTGGTGGAACACCTCACCCGCCAAGATCTTCATGGGTGACACCGGCTCGCTGGCCCTCGGCGGCGCGCTCGCCGGTCTGGCGATCTGCTCCCGCACCGAGTTCCTGATGGCGGTGCTCGGCGGTCTCTTCGTGATGATCACGATGTCCGTCGTCATCCAGGTCGGTTCGTTCAAGATGACCGGCAAGCGCGTCTTCCGGATGGCACCGCTCCAGCACCACTTCGAACTCAAGGGGTGGTCCGAAGTCCTTGTCGTGGTCCGCTTCTGGATCATCCAGGGCATGTGCGTGATCGTCGGCCTCGGCCTCTTCTACGCAGGATGGGCAGCCAAGAAGTGAGCAACGTGGACTGGCAGGGCAAGCACGTCACGGTCGCCGGACTCGGAGTCTCCGGGATCCCGGCGGCCCGGGTGCTGCACGGCCTCGGCGCCGTCGTCACCGTGGTCAACGACGGGGACGACGAGCGCTCCCGCGCCCAGGCCGAGGAGCTGGAGGCGCAGGGCATCACCGTGCGCCTCGGCGACGGGGCCACCCTGCCGAAGTCCACCGAGCTCATCGTCACCACCCCGGGCTGGAAGCCCGACAAGCCGCTCTTCGCCGCAGCCGCCGAGGCGGGCGTCCCGGTCTGGGGCGACGTCGAACTCGCCTGGCGGCTGCGGGGGCGGGACGGCCGGGAACCGGCCCCCTGGCTCGCGGTCACCGGCACCAACGGCAAGACCACGACCGTGCGGATGCTCGCCTCGATCCTGGAGGCCGCCGGGCTGCGCACCGCCGCCGTCGGCAACATCGGGGTCTCGCTCCTGGACGCGGTCCTCGGCGAGGAGACGTACGACGTCCTGGCCGTCGAGCTCTCCAGCTACCAGCTGCACTGGTCGCCCTCGCTGCGCGCCCACTCCGCGGCCGTCCTGAACCTCGCCCCCGACCACCTCGACTGGCACGGCTCCATGGAGGCGTACGTCGCCGACAAGGGCCGGATCTACGAGGGCAACACCGTCGCCTGCGTCTACAACGTGGCGGACCCCGCCACCGAGGACCTGGTGCGCGAGGCGGACGTCGAGGAGGGCTGCCGGGCGATCGGCTTCACCCTCGGCGCCCCCGGGCCCTCGCAGCTCGGGGTCGTCGACGGCATCCTTGTCGACCGGGCGTTCGTGACGAACCGGCAGAAGCAGGCCCAGGAGCTCGCCGAGGTCGCGGACGTCAACCCGCCGGCCCCGCACAACATCGCCAACGCGCTCGCCGCCGCCGCGCTCGCCCGGGCCTTCGGCGTGGCACCCGCCGCCGTGCGCGACGGGCTGCGGGCCTTCCGCCCCGACCCGCACCGCATCGAGCACGTCGCGGACGTTGCCCGAGTGGCGTACATCGACGACTCCAAGGCCACCAACACGCACGCTGCCGAGGCCTCCCTGGCGTCCTACGACCCGATCGTCTGGATCGCCGGCGGCCTCGCCAAGGGCGCCACGTTCGACGAGCTGGTGACCGGCTGCGCGAAGCGCCTGCGGGGCGTCGTACTGATGGGCGCCGACCGGGCGCTGATCCGCGAAGCCCTCGCGCGACACGCGCCCGAGGTCCCGGTGACCGAGCTCGACCGGACCGACACTGGGGCGATGTCCGAGGCGGTCCGCGAGGCGGCACGGCTCGCCCGGCCGGGAGACACCGTACTGATGGCCCCGGCCTGCGCCTCGATGGACATGTTCGTCAATTACAACAAGCGGGGCGAGGCCTTCGCGGACGCCGTCCGCACGCTGGCCGCCGAGAGCGCCTGACCGGCCCGGCCTCCACGCCGTACCGTCCCGGAGCACCCGGGCACGCACGGTTGTGCCGGGGCCGGACCCTCGGTGGCGAAGCCCCGGGCACGAGCAGTGGAGGGGACAGGGACCATGCCGGCCGACGAGAGCTCTGCCGCACGCGGCGGGGACCGCTCACGGGCGACCACGGCGATCAGCCGGGCGCTCCAACCGCCCCTCCTCGCGGCCGGGGGCGCCCCGCTGCCCGCCGGGCTCGCGCTGCGCGTGCGGCCCGCCGCCGGGGCCCGGCGGCCCCTTGAGGCGCGCTCCAGGACCTCCGGCGCCCCCGGCTCCCCCCGGGGCGGTGGCCCGCGGCGGCTGTACGAGCAGGCGCGCCGGGCGTGGGACCGCCCGCTGACCGCGTACTACCTGATCCTGGGCGCCGGGCTCCTCATCACCGTGCTCGGTCTGGTGATGGTCTACTCCGCTTCGATGATCAAGGCGCTGGAGCTCGGCAAGCCGGGCACGTACTTCTTCCGCAAGCAGTTCCTCGCCGCAGTCCTCGGGGCCGGACTGATGGCGGCGGCCGCCCGGATGCCCGTCAAACTGCACCGGGCCCTGTCCTACCCCCTCCTGCTGGGAGCCGTCTTCCTGATGGTGCTGGTCCAGGTGCCGGGGATAGGGATGTCGGTCAACGGCAACCGGAACTGGCTCTACCTGGGCGGCCCCTTCCAGCTCCAGCCCAGTGAGTTCGGCAAGCTGGCCCTCGTCCTGTGGGGCGCCGACCTGCTCGCCCGCAAACAGGACAAACGGCTGCTGAACCAGTGGAAGCACATGCTCGTGCCCCTGGTCCCGGTCGCCTTCATGCTGCTCGGGCTGATCATGCTCGGCGGTGACATGGGCACTGCGATCATTCTCACGGCCATCCTGTTCGGACTGCTCTGGCTGGCCGGAGCACCGACCCGGCTGTTCGCCGGAGTACTCGCCTCCGCCGGTCTGATCGCCTTCCTGCTGATCAAGACCAGTCCGAACCGCATGTCCCGCCTCGACTGCATGGGGGCCAGCGAACCGGGCCCCGGCGGCTCGTGCTGGCAGGCCGTGCACGGCATCTACGCCCTGGCGTCCGGTGGATGGTTCGGATCGGGGCTCGGTGCAAGTGTGGAAAAATGGGGCCAACTGCCCGAACCACACACCGACTTCATCTTCGCCATCACCGGGGAGGAACTGGGGTTGGCGGGGACGCTGTCGGTACTCGCCCTCTTCGCGGCTCTAGGCTATGCGGGTATCCGCGTGGCCGGACGCACGGAGGACCCCTTCGTGAGGTACGCAGCGGGAGGTGTGACCACCTGGATCACGGCTCAGGCCGTGATCAACATCGGTGCGGTGCTCGGCCTGCTGCCGATCGCCGGTGTCCCGCTCCCGCTGTTCTCCTACGGGGGGTCGGCCCTGCTGCCGACCATGTTCGCTGTCGGGCTGCTGATCGCGTTCGCGCGAGCGGATCCCGCAGCGAAGGCCGCCCTGGCCATGCGGAGGCCCGGGGTGAGATGGAAGACGATGAGACGGCGCGTCAAGAAGCGTCCGTCCGGAGAGCGGTGAATTTCGGTGCATGTCGTACTCGCCGGTGGGGGGACCGCCGGCCACATCGAGCCCGCGCTCGCCCTCGCGGACGCCCTGCGCAGGCAGGACCCGAGCGTGGGAATCACCGCACTCGGCACTGAGCGCGGACTCGAGACCAGGCTCGTACCCGAGCGGGGGTACGAACTCGCCCTGATCCCGGCCGTACCGCTGCCGCGCAAGCCCACCCCCGAACTCATCACCGTCCCGGGCAGGCTGCGCGGCACCATCAAGGCCGCCGAGCAGATCCTGGAGCGCACCAGGGCGGACTGCGTGGTCGGCTTCGGCGGCTACGTGGCACTGCCCGGCTACCTGGCCGCCAAGCGCGCCGGAGTGCCGATCGTGGTGCACGAGGCAAACGCCCGGCCGGGCCTGGCCAACAAGATCGGTTCGCGGTACGCGCACGGGGTCGCCGTCTCCACCCCCGACAGCAAGCTCCGTGGTGCCCGCTACATCGGCATCCCGCTGCGCCGCACCATCGCCACGCTGGACCGGGCCCGGGTCCGCCCCGAGGCGCGTGCCGCCTTCGGCCTCGACCCCAACCTGCCGACCATGCTGGTCTCCGGCGGCTCGCAGGGCGCCCGTCACCTCAACGAGGTCGTCCAGCGGGTCGCGCCGCTGCTCCAGCGCTCCGGGATCCAGATCCTGCACGTGGTCGGCCCGAAGAACGAAATGCCGCGCGTCGACAACATGCCCGGGATGCCGCCCTACATCCCGGTACCGTACGTGGACCGGATGGATCTGGCGTACGCCGCGGCCGACATGATGCTCTGCCGCGCGGGCGCGATGACCGTCGCCGAACTCTCCGCCGTCGGGCTGCCCGCCGCCTACGTCCCGTTGCCGATCGGCAACGGCGAACAGCGGCTCAACGCCCAGCCGGTGGTCAACGCCGGCGGCGGACTGCTGGTGGACGACGCGGCGCTCACCCCCGAGTGGGTGCAGGGCAACGTCCTCCCGGTGCTGTCGGATCCGCACCGGCTGTACGAAATGTCCCGAGCCGCCGCCGAGTTCGGCCGCCGGGACGCCGACGACCTGCTGGTCGGCATGGTGTACGAAGCGATCGCCGCACGCCGAGGCGCGTGAGGCGGGCGGGTCCGGGGGCGGCGCCCCCGGACCCGGCATAAGGAGCGAGCGTGGCCGGACCGACGACCGCCCAGCGCGGTGCGAAGCAGCAGAAGGACACCCCGGACCGCCCGCCGCGCACGAGCGCGGAGGGTCGCCGGATGTCCCGGCGCATGCTCCTGATCGTGATCGCCGCGGCCGCGCTGCTGCTCGGCTCCGGCGTCCTCTGGGCGCTCTACGGCTCCTCCTGGCTCCGCGCCGAGCAGGTCCGGATCACCGGCGTCGACGTACTGACGCCGGCGGAGGTGGAGACGGCGGCGGAGGTGCCGATGGGGGCGCCGCTGATCTCGGTCGACACGGACGCCGTCGCCGCGAGGTTGCGCCAGAAGTTGCCTCGTATCGACTCCGTGGATGTCGTACGGTCATGGCCGCACGGCATCGGACTTAAAGTGACCGAACGACAGCCGGTCCTGTTGGTGGAGAAGGGTGCGAAGTTCATCGAAGTGGACGCCGAAGGCGTGCGCTTCGCCACGGTGGACAAGGCTCCCGGACACGTACCCCTGCTGGAGTTGACTCCGGATCAGTCCGCGAGTCTGCGCCGGTTCGGCAGCGACCGGCTGGTGCGGGAAGCGGTGCGGGTCGCCGGAGACCTTCCGGACGAGGTCGCCGGGGAGACCCGGGTCGTGCGGGTCACCTCGTACGACGCGGTCTCCCTGGAGCTCGGCGGAGACCGCACGGTGATCTGGGGGAGCGGCGAAGAAGGGGCGGTGAAGGCGAAAGTCCTCACCGCCCTCATGAAAGCCGCTCCCAAAGCGGGACACTTCGACGTGAGTGCACCCACCGCTCCGGCGGTGTCGGGTAGTTGACGCACATTTCGCCTGGCCAGCACCCTGGTTGGCCAGCGCTACGGGTGATCACATAGGGTGAAAAGAAAAACGGGAGGTTCGGCGTGTTCGTTGAACGTGCGCCACTTGTCGACTTAGTGTCCTGTTCGGAAGAGTCCATGAAGCAGACGCACTGGTAACCCTAAACTTCAACGTTAGGGTTTGGGTCGGCGTTCGGACCGTCCCAATCGGCATCCGTCGTCGCGGCGGGACTACCGCCAAGCGACGACACGTAACTCGAGGCGAGAGGCCTTCGACGTGGCAGCACCGCAGAACTACCTCGCAGTCATCAAGGTCATCGGTGTCGGCGGCGGTGGTGTCAATGCCATCAACCGAATGATCGAGGTCGGTCTCAAGGGCGTCGAGTTCATCGCGATCAACACGGATGCGCAAGCCCTGTTGATGAGCGACGCCGACGTCAAGCTCGACGTCGGTCGTGAACTCACCCGCGGCCTCGGCGCCGGGGCGAACCCGGCCGTCGGTCGTAAGGCGGCAGAGGACCACCGTGAAGAGATCGAGGAGGTCCTCAAGGGGGCCGACATGGTCTTCGTCACCGCAGGCGAAGGTGGTGGCACCGGCACCGGTGGCGCCCCCGTCGTCGCCAATATCGCTCGCTCGCTGGGCGCCCTGACGATCGGTGTGGTCACCCGCCCGTTCACCTTCGAGGGCCGGCGTCGCGCGAACCAGGCGGAGGACGGCATCGCCGAACTCCGCGAAGAGGTCGACACCCTCATCGTCATTCCCAACGACCGGCTGCTGTCCATCTCGGACCGCCAGGTCAGCGTGCTCGACGCGTTCAAGTCGGCCGACCAGGTGCTGCTCTCGGGCGTCCAGGGCATCACCGACCTCATCACCACCCCGGGTCTGATCAACCTCGACTTCGCCGACGTCAAGTCGGTCATGTCCGAGGCCGGATCGGCACTCATGGGCATCGGCTCGGCCCGCGGCGACGACCGCGCGGTGGCCGCGGCGGAGATGGCGATCTCCTCGCCGCTCCTGGAGGCGTCCATCGACGGCGCCCGCGGTGTCCTGCTCTCCATCTCCGGCGGCAGCGACCTCGGTCTCTTCGAGATCAACGAGGCCGCGCAGCTGGTGAGCGAGGCGGCGCACCCCGAGGCGAACATCATCTTCGGTGCGGTCATCGACGACGCACTGGGCGACGAGGTGCGGGTCACCGTGATCGCGGCGGGCTTCGACGGCGGACAGCCGCCGGCCCGGCGGGAGAACGTCCTGGGCGCGAGCTCCACCAAGCGCGAGGAGCCGGCTACGCCGGTCCGGGCCGCCGAGCCCGTGCGCCAGACGAGCGGACTGGGTTCCGTGCCCCCGCGCGAGGAGCCCCCGGTCCAGGCCGAGCCGGTGCAGGCGGCCCATGAGAGCCACCTTCCGCCGGTCTCCCCGCCGCACGTCCCGCCGGCCCGTCCCTACCAGGACTCCCAGGCCGAAGAGCTGGACGTTCCGGACTTCTTGAAGTGATAGGTCCGCACCACTCAGTGAGCCACAGGGATTCTGTTCCTTCGGACGGCGGCGCTCACTTCTCCTTCACCGACAGGTGGGGCGGAGTGAGCGCCGCTCCGTTCGCGGAGCTCAACCTCGGCGGCGCGGTCGGTGACGACCCGGCCGCCGTCCTGGCCAACCGGGAGCGGGCGGCCCGGGCCCGGGGGCTCGATCCGGCGCAGGTCGTCTGGATGAACCAGGTGCACGGGCGGGATGTCGCCGTGGTCGATGCCCCCTGGGGCGGGGCCCGCGAGATTCCCGCCGTGGACGCGGTGGTGACCGCGCGGCGCGGACTCCCGCTCGCCGTCCTCACCGCCGACTGCACCCCCGTACTGCTCGCCGACCCGGTCGCCGGAATCGTCGCGGCGGCGCACGCGGGCCGTCCCGGTCTCGTCGCCGGAATCGTGCCCGCCGCGGTCGGGGTCATGATCGAACTCGGCGCGGACCCCTCCCGTATCACCGCCCGCACCGGGCCGGCCGTCTGCGGCCGGTGCTACGAGGTGCCGACCGGAATGCGGGACGAGGTCGCGGCGGCAGTCCCCGCCGCGTGGTCCGAGACCAGCTGGGGCACCCCGGCGGTGGACGTCACCGCCGGAGTCCACGCGCAACTGGCGGACCTCGGGATCACCGACCGGCACATGTCGCCCTTCTGCACCCTCGAATCGGGCGACCACTTCTCGTACCGACGCGACCGCACCACCGGGCGGCTCGCCGGATATGTCTGGCTGGACGGATAGGGCATGACGGAGCGTAAGGAACAACTCGCCGCGAATCTGGCTCAGGTGGAGGAACGCATTGCTTCCGCCTGTGCCGCCGCCGGCCGCAAGCGGGAGGAGGTGACCCTCATCGTGGTCACCAAGACCTACCCCGCGAGCGATGTGCGGATCGTGCATGAACTCGGTGTTCGTCATGTCGCGGAGAATCGTGACCAGGATGCGGCCCCCAAAGCCACCGCATGTGCGGATCTGTCCCTCACGTGGCACTTTGTCGGTCAATTGCAGACGAACAAGGTCCGTTCCGTGGCGAGTTATGCCGATGTCGTGCAGTCGGTGGACCGTACGAAGCTGGTGACCGCTCTCTCCGCCGCGGCCGGCCGTGACGGGCGCGAACTCGGGTGTCTCATCCAGGTCGCGCTCGACGCGGAGAGCGGTGAGCGGGGGGAGCGGGGCGGTGTCGCTCCGGACGGGATCGAGGAGTTGGCCGACGCGGTCGCATCAGCGCCCGGGCTCAGGCTGGACGGTCTGATGACCGTCGCGCCGCTCGCCGGGCCGTTCGCCGGAAGACAACGCGCGGCGTTCGACCGGCTGATGGAATTCTCATCCCGGCTGCGCGGGAACCATCCGGCTGCGAACATGGTCTCTGCAGGGATGAGTGCGGACCTCGAGGACGCGGTTGCGGCGGGAGCGACACATGTGCGCGTCGGTACTGCGGTACTCGGAGTCCGACCCGGGCTCGGGTAACGTCGCCAAGCAAGTCGGACCACAGCAGAAAATATGGTCATTACCGCCTTTGGCGGGCAGGCCACAGTGGATCGCGGGCACTTGGTGACAGATGCCGATCCACCACAGAGCGGAGGACTCAGAGCATGGCCGGCGCGATGCGCAAGATGGCGGTCTACCTCGGCCTCGTGGAGGACGATGGGTACGACGGTCCGGGGTTCGACCCCGACGACGAATTCGAACCCGAGCCGGAGCCCGAGCGTGACCGGCGTCGGCACCAGCCCGCGCATCAGGTCGAGCGGGAACGGGACGAACCGGTACGAGTGGTGCAGCCCCCCGCGCAGCGGGAGCCGGTCCAGATTCCGGCCGAACGGGAGCGACCCGCCCGAATCGCCCCCGTGGCATCCATCACACCTGAACGCCCGAACATGGAGAAGAACGCACCGGTGATCATGCCCAAGGTCGTGTCCGAGCGGGAGCCGTACCGCATCACCACGCTGCACCCCAGGACGTACAACGAGGCCCGTACCATCGGGGAACACTTCCGTGAGGGCACTCCGGTGATCATGAATCTCACGGAGATGGACGATACGGACGCGAAGCGACTTGTCGACTTTGCCGCAGGCCTCGTCTTCGGGCTCCATGGCAGCATTGAGCGTGTGACGCAGAAGGTGTTCCTGTTGTCGCCTGCTAACGTCGATGTCACGGCGGAGGACAAGGCCCGCATCGCAGAGGGCGGATTCTTCAACCAGAGCTGAGAACACGACACCGGGAACAACCCGGCCGCGAGGCCGGAGCTACGAGAGCCAGGGGAGAGGGAAGCGCGAGGATGGGCGTCGCACAAAGTGTTGTCTACATCGCGTTGATGTGTTTCCTCATCGTGCTGATCTTCCGGCTGGTCATGGACTACGTCTTCCAGTTCGCACGTTCATGGCAGCCGGGCAAGCCGATGGTGGTCGTTCTCGAGGCCACTTACACGGTCACCGATCCACCGCTGAAGCTCCTGCGGCGGTTCATCCCGCCGCTGCGTCTCGGGGGCGTGGCACTCGACCTGTCCTTCTTCGTTCTGATGATCATCGTTTCCATCCTGATCAGCGTGGCCAGGCTGTGAGCGATACGGTCCTGCCGACTGCCGACGACTACGTAGAGGTGAAGAAGAGATGCCGCTGACCCCCGAGGACGTGCGGAACAAGCAGTTCACGACGGTCCGCCTCCGAGAAGGCTATGACGAGGACGAGGTCGATGCCTTCCTCGACGAGGTCGAGTCCGAGCTGACCCGCCTGCTCCGTGAGAACGAGGACCTGCGCGCCAAGCTGGCCGCCGCCACGCGTGCCGCCGCGCAGAACCAGCAGCAGCAGGGCATGCGCAAGCCGGAGCCGCAGGACCGTCCCGGTGCGCCTGTGCCCGCCGCCATATCTGGTCCGCCGGTCCAGCAGCAGCAGCCGCCGCAGATGGGTCCCCCCCAGCTGTCCGGTGGAGCTCCTCAGCTGCCGGCCGGTCCCAGCGGTCACGGACCCCAGGGTCCGCACGGCCCCGGTCCGCAGGGCCCGCACGGCCCCGGCCCGATGCAGGGCGGTCCCATGGGCGGACCGATGGGTGGCCCCATGGGCGGTCACAACCCGCAGCAGCAGCAGATGCAGCAGATGCAGCAGCAGCAGCCGCCGCAGATGCAGCAGCAGGGCCCCGGCGGCGACAGCGCCGCCCGTGTCCTCTCGCTGGCGCAGCAGACCGCCGACCAGGCGATCGCGGAGGCCCGTTCCGAGGCCAACAAGATCGTCGGCGAGGCGCGCAGCCGTGCCGAGGGCCTGGAGCGCGACGCGCGCGCCAAGGCGGACGCCCTTGAGCGGGACGCGCAGGAGAAGCACCGCGTGGCGATGGGCTCGCTGGAGTCGGCCCGCGCGACGCTGGAGCGCAAGGTCGAGGACCTGCGTGGCTTCGAGCGCGAGTACCGGACCCGTCTGAAGTCCTACCTGGAGAGCCAGCTGCGCCAGCTGGAGACCCAGGCGGACGACTCGCTGGCTCCGCCGCGGACGCCGGCTGCCGCTTCGCTGCCGCCGTCGCCCTCGCTGGCTCCGGCCGGTGCCGGTGCGATGGGTCACGGTATGGGCGGCAACCACGGCGGTCACGGCAACCAGCAGATGGGCGGCAACCCGTCCATGGGCGGTGGGCCGTCCTACGGTGGCCAGCAGCAGATGTCGCCGGCGATGACCCAGCCGATGGCACCGGTGCGGCCGCAGGCGCCGCAGCCGATGCAGCAGGCGCCCTCGCCGATGCGTGGGTTCCTGATCGACGAGGACGACAACTGAGCGGTTCGCGCTCGCTGAGCGCGTAGCCGTCGGCAGGCTGAGGGCCGGGCCCCGGGGATTCCCCGGGGCCCGGCCCTTTTGTCGTGGGCGGGTGCCTGTCCCCGCTCCTTTCCATATCCGGGGCCCCCGCCCCGGAGCTAGCTCCTCAATCGCCGGAGGGGCTGGATATGAGTGAGGCCCGCCCGGAGCGTTTCGGTCCGGGCGGGCCTCACTGTGTGTTGCGGGCTACCGCTCCGTCTTGCGGAGGCGGAAGGTCAGGGACAGGCCCTCGTCCTCGAAGGGCTCGCCGTACGCTCCGTCCGCCTCGCCCTGCGCGTAGTCCAGGGCCAGGACCTCGTCGGCGATCAGGGACGCGTGCTCGGTCAGGGCCTCGGCCGTCGCGGGCGACGTGGAGGTCCAGCGGACGGCGATGCGGTCCGCCACGTCCAGGCCGCTGTTCTTGCGGGCCTCCTGGATCAGGCGGATCGCGTCACGGGCCAGGCCCGCGCGCCGCAGTTCCGGGGTGATCTCCAGGTCCAGGGCGACCGTGGCGCCGGAGTCGGACGCGACGGACCAGCCCTCGCGCGGGGTCTCCGTGATGATGACCTCGTCGGGGGCCAGGGCGATCTGCTCCCCGTCGACCTCGACCGACGCCGTGCCCTCGCGCAGGGCCAGCGAGAGCGCCGCCGCGTCCGCGTTCGCCACGGCCTTCGCCACGGCCTGCACACCCTTGCCGAACCGCTTGCCCAGCGCCCGGAAGTTCGCCTTCGCCGTCGTGTCGACCAGCGAGCCGCCCACCTCGGACAGGGACGCCAGGGAGGAGACGTTCAGCTCCTCCGTGATCTGGCCGTGCAGCTCGGGGGAGAGGGTGTCGAAGCCCGAGACGGCGACCAGGGCGCGGGAGAGCGGCTGGCGGGTCTTGACCCCCGACTCGGCACGCGTGGCGCGCCCCAGCTCGACCAGGCGGCGGACGAGCGCCATCTGCGTGGAGAGATCCGGGTCGATCGCCGACAGGTCCGCCTGCGGCCAGGTGGAGAGGTGGACCGAGGCGGGGGCGTCCGGGGTGACGGGCGCGACCAGGTCCTGCCAGACCCGCTCGGTGATGAACGGGGTCAGCGGGGCCATCAGCCGGGTGACCGTCTCGACCACGTCGTGCAGGGTGCGCAGCGCCGCCTTGTCGCCCTGCCAGAAGCGGCGGCGGGAGCGGCGTACGTACCAGTTGGACAGGTCGTCGACGAACGCGGACAGCAGCTTGCCGGCGCGCTGGGTGTCGTAGCCCTCCAGCGCCTGGGTGACCTGGTCGACCAGGGCGTTCAGCTCGCTCAGCAGCCAGCGGTCCAGGACCGTGCGGTCGGCCGGTGCCGGGTCGGCGGCCGAGGGCGCCCAGTTCGACGTACGGGCGTACAGGGCCTGGAAGGCGACCGTGTTCCAGTACGTGAGGAGCGTCTTGCGGACGACCTCCTGGATCGTGCCGTGGCCGACGCGGCGCGCCGCCCAAGGGGAGCCGCCGGCCGCCATGAACCAGCGGACCGCGTCGGCGCCGTGCTGATCCATCAGCGGGACCGGCTCCAGGGTGTTGCCCAGGTGCTTGGACATCTTGCGGCCGTCCTCGGCGAGGATGTGGCCCAGGCACACCACGTTCTCGTAGGAGGACTTGTCGAAGACCAGGGTGCCGACCGCCATCAGCGTGTAGAACCACCCGCGCGTCTGGTCGATGGCCTCCGAGATGAACTGCGCCGGGTAGCGGCTCTCGAAGATCTCCTTGTTCTTGTGCGGGTAGCCCCACTGCGCGAACGGCATCGAGCCCGAGTCGTACCAGGCGTCGATGACCTCGGGGACGCGGTAGGCCTCCAGCTGGCAGCTCTCGTGGGAGCACGTGAACGTGATCTCGTCGATGAACGGCCGGTGCGGGTCGAGGCCGGACAGGTCGGTGCCGGTGAGCTCGGTCAGCTCGGCGCGGGAGCCGACGCAGGTGAGGTGGTCGTCCTCGCAGCGCCAGATCGGCAGCGGGGTGCCCCAGTAGCGGTTGCGGGACAGCGCCCAGTCGACGTTGTTGTTCAGCCAGTCACCGAAGCGGCCGTTCTTGACCGACTCGGGGAACCAGTTGGTCTTCTCGTTCTCTTCGAGGAGCCGGTCCTTGACCGCCGTCGTGCGGATGTACCAGGACGGCTGCGCGTAGTAGAGCAGCGCGGTGTGGCAGCGCCAGCAGTGCGGGTAGCTGTGCTCGTACGGGACGTGGCGGAAGAGCTTGCCGCGCGCTGCCAGGTCGTCGGTGAGCGCCTCGTCGGCCTTCTTGAAGAAGACGCCGCCGACCAGCGGCACGTCTTCCTCGAAGGTGCCGTCGGGGCGGACCGGGTTGACCACCGGGAGGCCGTACGCCTTGCAGACCAGGAGGTCGTCGGCGCCGAAGGCGGGGGACTGGTGGACCAGACCCGTACCGTCCTCGGTCGTCACGTACTCGGCGTTGACGACGTAGTGGGCGGGCGCCGGGAAGTCCACCAGGGCGAACGGGCGCTCGTAGGTCCAGCGCTCCATCTCGCGGCCCGTGAAGGACTGACCGGTGAGCTCCCAGCCCTCGCCCAGGGCCTTCTCGACCAGCGGCCGGGCGACGACGAGCTTCTCCTCGCCGTTGGTCGCGACGACGTACTCGACCTCCGGGTGCGCGGCGACGGCCGTGTTGGAGACCAGGGTCCAGGGGGTCGTCGTCCAGACCAGGAGGGCCGCGTCGCCGGCCAGCGGGCCGGAGGTCAGCGGGAAGCGCACGAAGACCGAGGGGTCGACGACCGTCTCGTAGCCCTGCGCCAGCTCGTGGTCGGAGAGGCCGGTGCCGCAGCGCGGGCACCAGGGGGCGACGCGGTGGTCCTGGGTGAGCAGGCCCTTGTTGAAGATCTCCTTCAGCGACCACCAGACGGACTCGACGTACTCGGGGTCCATCGTGCGGTACGCGTCGTCGAGATCGACCCAGTAGCCCATCCGGGTCGTGAGCTCGGTGAAGGCGTCGGTGTGCCGGGTGACGGACTCGCGGCACTTGGCGTTGAACTCGGCGATGCCGTACGCCTCGATGTCCTTCTTGCCGTTGAAGCCCAGTTCCTTCTCGACGGCGAGCTCGACCGGCAGGCCGTGACAGTCCCAGCCGGCCTTCCGGCCCACGTGGTAGCCCTGCATGGTGCGGAAGCGCGGGAAGACGTCCTTGAAGACGCGGGCCTCGATGTGGTGGGCGCCCGGCATGCCGTTGGCGGTCGGCGGGCCCTCGTAGAAGACCCACTCGGGGCGGCCCTCGGACTGTTCGAGGCTCTGGCTGAAGACCTTGTTCTCGCGCCAGAAGTCGAGCACGGCGTGCTCCAGCGCGGGCAGGTCGACCTGGGCGGGTACCTGGCGGTACTGCGGCGATGTCATGTGCGGGCTTCCTCCGGCGGACGTTTTCCACTTCCGTCGGAGGGACGAGAACCGTTGCCGGATCCCGCGGTACCACCCTCCTTGGCCCCGGGCGTGCCGCCCGCGGCCCCCTCATTGGGGTGCGATGCCGGTTCTACTGACCTTGCGCCCGTGGGCTGATCCCACGGTCCAAAGCTTTCTTCCGGCGGCTCCGGGGTGATCTTCACGGCGCGCTCGCCCCCGGGCTTCCACCGTCCCCGGGTCGCTCTGGGCTGCGTACGACGCTACTCGTCCCATCTGTGCCTCTCGCTGAGGCCAGTGTACGGGCCCGGGGGGCGGCGGCCGACCCGATTTCCCGCGGCCTGTGGCGTGACCCGAATGGCCAGACGGGCGCACCGGGTCCGGGACGCTCCCCGCGGGCGGCCGGAAGGCGGATTACCGGGCGGGGAGCTGGGCACAACGGTTTCAGGCGTGCGGTGATCCGGACACGGGGAGGAGCGATGCGGCGGCGTGCCCCGTTGCCGCGGGGCTGGGGTCGACTTATCGTCCCAGCACGACTCGCGTGCAAGATCACAATGCGTGAAGGGGCCGCGGCCATGGTGGCGAAGAAGACCGCCGCAGAGAAGACGGCGACAGCGAGATCCACGGGCGCGGCAGCCGGGGAGACGACGGGAGAGACCGGCCGGGACGGCGGGCCGGGCGCGGACGCGCGGAACGGGCCGGAGCACCCGGCCGCGAAGACCACCGCGACCGCCGGAGCCACGGAGAAGACCACGAAACAGGCGGCCAGGAAGGCGGCCAAGAAGACGACGGCCAAGAAGGCCACGGCCAAGAAGGCCGCGGCGAAGAAGAGCGCGGCCGGGAAGACCACGGCCGAGAAGGCTTCGAAGAAGGCCGCAGAGACGGCCACGGGGGCGGCCGAGGCCGCCGAGCAGACGGGAGCCCACACGGTGGTAGCCAAGAAGAGCGCGGCCAGGACCCGTACGGCCGGGAGCGCGGCACCCGTGCCCCCGGCACGGGCCGCCGCGACGGCCCCGGGCGAGCTGGCCGTACGGCCGGGAGAGGACCCCTGGACGCCGGAGGAGGTCGCCGCCGCTCGCACCGAGCTGACCGGCGAGATCACCCGGCTGCGCAACGAACTGGAGGCATCGGGCCTGGCGCTGGCCGGGCTGATGCGGGACTCCGGCGACGGGGCGGGTGACGACGAGGCGGACACCGGCACCAAGAACATCACCCGCGAACACGAGATGTCGCTCGCCGCAAACGCCCAGGAGATGCTGGAGCAGACCGAACGGGCACTGGGCCGGCTCGACGCGGGCACGTACGGACTCTGCGAGATCTGCGGCAAGGCGATCGGCAAGGCACGCATGCAGGCGTTCCCCCGGGCCACCCTCTGCGTCGAGGACAAACAGAAGCAGGAGCGACGCGGCTGATCGCCACCCGTGTGTCGTACCCTCGTCCTCAGTCGGGAACTAGGTTGAGGGACTCACGTGGCAGAGGCGGAGCGCATCATCGGTACGCCGGACATCCCTGAGGCTGAGGGACACGAAGGAGCCGAGCCGGAGCAGGCGGACGGGGGCGTGTCCCCGGAGGCCGCCGAACCGGACGGACAGGGCGCGGGAGACGGGGAAGCGGCCGTCGACCGGTCGCCGGCCACGCGCCGGCGCCGGATCATCCTGCTCTTCTGCGTCGCCGTCCTCGCCTACCTGCTCGACCTCGGCAGCAAGATGCTCGTGGTGGCGAAGCTGGAGCACCAGGAGCCGATCGAGATCTTCGGCGACTGGCTCAAGCTCGACGCCATCCGCAACGCGGGCGCCGCGTTCGGCATCGGCGAGGCCTTCACGATCATCTTCACCATCATCGCGGCGACCGTCATCGTGGTGATCGCCCGGCTCGCGCGCAAGCTGTACAGCCTGCCGTGGGCGATCGCGCTCGGCCTGCTGCTGGGCGGTGCGCTCGGCAACCTCACCGACCGTGTCTTCCGCGCGCCCGGTGTCTTCGAGGGCGCGGTAGTGGACTTCATCGCCCCCGCGCACTTCGCCGTCTTCAACCTGGCGGACTCCGCGATCGTCTGCGGAGGCATCCTGATCGTGCTGCTCTCCTTCAAGGGCCTGGACCCCGACGGCACCGTGCACAAGGACTAGGGACCGCGGCAGTCGTCGCCGGTCGATGGCACCGGGCCGTGCAAGGCATACTCGACAGGTGAGTACGCAACCCGAGGTCCGCACCCTGCCCGTCCCCGATGGCCTGGAGGGCGAGCGCGTCGACGCCGCCATCTCCCGTATGTTCGGCTTCTCCCGCACCAAGGCCGCGGAGCTGGCCGCCGCCGGGAAGGTGCAGGTGGACGGTTCGGTGGTCGGGAAGTCCGAACGGGTGCACGGCGGTGCCTGGCTCGAAGTGGAAATGCCGCAGGCTCCCGCTCCGGTCCAGATCGTCGCCGAGCCCGTCGAGGGCATGGAGATCGTCCACGACGACGACGACATCGTCGTGATCATGAAGCCGGTCGGCGTCGCCGCGCACCCGAGCCCCGGCTGGACCGGCACCACCGTCATCGGCGGCCTCGCCGCGGCCGGCTACCGGATCTCGACCTCCGGCGCCGCCGAGCGCCAGGGCATCGTGCACCGGCTCGACGTCGGCACGTCCGGCCTGATGGTCGTCGCCAAGTCCGAGCGTGCCTATACCCTGCTGAAGGCCCAGTTCCGCGACCGGGTCGTCGACAAGAAGTACCACGCACTGGTCCAGGGCCACCCGGACCCGATGAGCGGCACCATCGACGCCCCCATCGGACGCCACCCCAACCACGACTACAAGTGGGCCGTCGTCGCCGAGGGCAAGCCCTCCGTGACGCACTACGACCTCATCGAGGCGTACCGCGCCGCCAGCCTCCTGGACATCAAGCTGGAGACGGGCCGCACCCACCAGATCCGGGTGCACATGTCCGCCCACCGCCACCCCTGCGTCGGCGACCTGACCTACGGCGCCGACCCGACCATGGCCAAGCGCCTCGGCCTGACCCGGCAGTGGCTGCACGCGGTCCGGCTCGGCTTCGAGCACCCCTCGGACGGCAGCTGGGTGGAGTTCGCCAGCACCTACCCGGACGACCTCCAGCAGGCCCTCGACAGGATCGCGGCAGAGAGCGAATGATCTCCTCCTACACCACCCGCACGGTCACCGGTGAGCAGGACCGTGCCGCCTGCTTCCAGGTCCGCAAGACCGTCTTCGTCGGCGAGCAGAACGTGCCCGAGGAGATCGAGTACGACGCCTACGACGCGGACGCGGTGCACGTCATAGCCGTCGCGGCGGACGGCACGGCGCTCGGTACCGGACGGCTGCTGAGCGGTCCGGCCGCTGCGGCGAAGACCGGCGGCGATCCCACCGTCGGCTCGCTCGGCCGGCTCGCCGTGACCAAGGAGGCGCGCGGCCTCGGGGTCGGCGCGGCGCTCGTGCGGGCCATCGAGGACGCCGCCCGCGGACTCGGCCTCGCCGCCGTCGACCTGCACGCCCAGACGCACGCCCTCGGCTTCTACGAGCGCCTCGGATACGTGGCCTACGGCCCCGAGTTCCCGGACGCCGGTATCCCGCACCGGGCGATGCGCCGCACCGTGGACGCGTAGGACCTCATCCCCTGATCCGGCCGGATCAGGGGGCATGTCCGGATTGCGGGGCCCGCATGGCAGGCTTGAGCCCGAGGTCGGCCGGTCACCGAGGCCGGCCCGGCGCGCTCCGGAAGGCACCTCGTGGATCAAATGGCCCTGCTGCTCCTGCTGTTGCTCGGAGCCGTGGTCACGGTGCCACTGGGGGACCGGCTCCGGCTTCCCGCGCCGGTGCTGATGACCCTCATGGGCGTCGCGATGGCCTTCCTCAGCTTCGTACCGAACGTGGACATCCCGCCCGAGATCATCCTTCCCGCGCTGCTGCCCCCACTGCTCTACGCCTCCGTGCAGCGCACCTCCTGGCGGCAGTTCGCCGCCAACAAACGGCCGATCTTCCTGCTGGCCGTGGCCCTGGTCTTCCTCACGACGGCAGCCGTCGCCGCGGTGGCCAACGCGGTCATCCCCGGCCTGCCCATCGCCGCGGCCGTCGCGCTCGGTGCGCTCGTGGCCCCGCCCGACCCGGTCGCGGCCACCGCCGTCGCCGGATCGGTCGGACTGCCCCGCAGGCTCATCTCCATCCTGGAGGGCGAGGGGCTGTTCAACGACGTGACGGCGATCGTGCTCTACCACGTGGCGATCGCCGCGGCGGTCAGCGGCTCCTTCTCGCTGCCCGAGGCGTTCGGCCTGCTGGTCCTGTCCGCCGTCGTCGCCGTGGCGGTGGGCGCGGCGCTCGGCTGGCTCACCATCAAACTCATGGGGCTGCTCGGCGACGCCACCCTCCAGGTCGGGCTGACCCTGCTGGTGCCGTTCGTCAGCTACGTGCTCGCCGAGGAGCTGATGGGCTCCGGTGTGCTCGCCGTCCTGACCACCGCGCTCTTCCTCGCCGAACACACCGCGGACGCCGACGACGTCCTGGGCCGGCTCACCGGCCGCACCTTCTGGGAGATCGTCGACACCCTCGTCACCGGCGTCGCCTTCGGGCTGATCGGCCTCGAACTGCACAACGTCTTCGGGACCGCCGACGGCCGTGAACTGAAGATGGCCGGCTGGGCCCTGGCGGTCGTCGCCGTCGTCGTCGGCGTACGGCTGCTCTATCTGCTCCCCGCGACCTGGCTGGCCAAACGGCTGCACACCCGCCGCGACGTCAGCGAGGAGATCCCCACCAGCTGGCGGGAGACCGTGATCATGTGGTGGGCCGGGATGCGCGGCGTGGCCTCGGTCGCCCTGGCGCTCGCCATCCCGCTGAAGACGGACGACGGGAAGCCGTTCCCCGGTCGCGACGAGATCGTCTTCATCGCCTTCGCCGTGATCATGGTCACCCTCGTCTTCCAGGGCCTCACCCTTCCCTGGCTGGTGCGCAGGCTGGGTGTGCGCGCGGACGTGGACGCCGAGGCCGCGCTGGAACGGGACCTCGCCATCCGCGCCGCCAGGGCCGCCAAGCAGCGGCTCAAGGAGATCCAGGAGGTCGAGGAGTTCCCCGAGGACGTCGTCGAACGCCTCCAGCGACTGGCCTACGACGTCGGTGCGCGGATCAGCCCCGACATGGTCGACGACGAGCGGCGCGAGGCCTACGCCCAGCGCGCCGAGCGGTTCAAGGCGTTCAGCCGCATCCAGCGCGAGATGATGTCGGCCGCCCGCCACGCGGTGCTCTCCGCGCGCAGCGAGGCCGGCGCGGACCCCGAGGTGGTCGACCGGGTGCTGCGGCACCTGGACGTACGCAGCCTGCGCTGACGACCGGGCTCCCGCCCGGGGAGCTCAGCCGCGCCCGGTGCG
This sequence comes from Streptomyces sp. NPDC005775, assembly GCF_042871565.1. NCBI lineage: Bacteria > Bacillati > Actinomycetota > Actinomycetes > Kitasatosporales > Streptomycetaceae > Streptomyces > Streptomyces sp. NPDC005775. The sequence continues at coordinate 126,037 of NZ_JBIAIU010000011.1, forward strand.
CGGCGCCCTGGCCCAGCCCGTCGGCTTCTCGTCCGGGCCACCCACGCCCTTCGCACCGTTCACGGTCGGCCACGCGTCGCCGGGCGGCAGCACCGCGGGGGCCGTGGCGATCCTCGGCAGCGCGTACGGATGATGGTCGCGCAGCCAGCCGATCAGCTGCTCACGGACCGCGCAGCGCACCGTCCAGATGTCGTCCGCGTCCTTCGCCGTGACCACCGCGCGCACCTGGATCGTGGAGGGCGTGGTGTCGGTGACGGCCAGCGACCAGTCCCGCCCGTCCCACGCGGCGCACTCGCCCAGGATGTCCCGCAGCTGATCGCGCATCGCGGCGACCGGCGCCGCGTGGTCGAGGTGGAAGAAGACCGAGCCGGTCATCTGGATCCCGCCGCGCGACCAGTTCTCGAAGGGCTTGCTGGTGAAGTAGGAGACCGGCATCGTGATCCGCCGCTCGTCCCAGGTCCGGACGGCGAGGAAGGTCAGGGTGATCTCCTCGATCGTGCCCCACTCGCCGTCCACCACCACCGTGTCGCCGATGCGCACCATGTCGCCGAAGGCGATCTGCAGCCCGGCGAAGAGATTGCCGAGCGTGGACTGGGCGGCGACACCCGCGACGATGCCGAGGACACCGGCCGAGGCCAGCATCGAGGTGCCGACGGTCTGCATGGCGGGGAAGGTCAGGAGCATCGCGGCGACGGCGACGGTCGCCACGATCGCGATGACCACCCGCTGGATCAGCGTCACCTGCGTCCGTACCCGGCGCACTCGCGCGGGATCGCGGGTGTTCGTCGCGTAGCGGACGTACACCGAGTCGACCACCGCCACGGCGACCCCGACCACCAGCCAGGCCGACGCTCCGATCAGGACCAGCGTCAGCATCCGACCGATGCCCGCCCCGTGGTCGCTGACCAGCCGGAGCCCGGTATGGGTGTACGAGCCCCGCAGCAGCGCCGCGCCCAGCGTCAGCTGGAACGGGACGCGGCAGCGCCGTAGCAGGCCCCACAACGGTGTCTCGTGGTGGCGGCTGTCGGCGCGCCTGAGCAGCAGGTCGACCAGCCAGCCGACCAGCAGCGTGATCAGGACCGAACTTCCGAGGACGATCAGCGGGCGCAGTACGTTCTCCATCCTGTCGCTCTCCATCCTCTCGACGGTAAATGGCACCATGGGCCTCATGAACATCATGCTTTTCCACTCGACGTACGGGTTGCGCCCCGCGGTGCACGCGGCGGCCGACCGGTTGCGCGCCGCCGGGCATGAGGTGCACGTGCCCGATCTCTTCGGGGGACACACCTTCGACACCGTCGAGGAGGGGCTCGCCTTCAAGGAGGAGACGGGCAAGGAGGAGCTGCTGAAGCGGGCCGTGCTCGCGGCAGCGCCCTACTCCGACCGCGGGCTGGTCTACGTGGGCTTCTCGCTGGGCGCGTCCGTCGCCCAGACCCTGGCGCTCGGGGACGCGAAGGCGCGCGGGCTGCTGCTGTTCCACGGCACCTCGGACATCGCCGAGAACGCCTCGGTGGACGAGTTGCCCGTACAGCTGCACGTCGCCGACCCGGACCCGTTCGAGACGCACGACTGGCTGAACTCCTGGTACCTGCAGATGCAGCGGACGGGCGCGGACGTCGAGGTCTACCGGTACCCCGGCGCGGGCCACCTGTTCACCGACGCGGAGCTGCCGGACTTCGACCAGGCGTCGGCCGAGCTGGCCTGGAAGGTCGCGATCGGCTTCCTCGCCACCCTGTGAGTACGTGAAGGGCCCCGCGCGCGGAGAAAACGGCGCGGGGCCCTTCGGGCGCTGCGGAGCGGGATCAGCCGCGGTACGCGGTCCAGCTGTCGCCCATCCGCTGCACCTGGCCCGCGGTGAACTGGTACATGCAGGAGTCGTACGTGTAGTCCATGAAGTTGTGGATCGGGTCGACGCCCGTCTTGTTGGTGCAGGTGTCGCGCCCGGTCGGGCACTCGAACGCGGCGCTCTTCTCCGCGGGGGTGTCGGAGACGTAGTCGCCGTTTCCGTTACAGCCGCCCTGGAACGTGTGGTAGAGCCCCATCCAGTGGCCGACCTCGTGCGTCGCGGTGTCGCCCTTGTCGTAGTTGGTGGCGGAGCCGCCCGGCAGCGAGGCGTCCAGGATCACCACGCCGTCCATGGACGGGCTGGAGGTGTAGGAGCTCGGGAACGTCGCCCAGCCGAGCAGCCCGCCGCCGAGGTTGGCGGTGTAGACGTTGAGCGCGTTCTTCCCGCCCTTGCGCAGGGCCTTCTTCATGGACTTCTCGGCCGAGGAGCCCGAGGAGAGGTTGTACCAGGAGGCGTTGTCCGTGTAGTCGGTGCCCGCCAGGGAGAACTGGAAGCCGGTGGGGGAGTTGCCGGTGCCCTGACCGCTGTACGCCGCGTTCAGCACGCTCATCTGGCTGCTGATGTCACCCGAGGTGAGCTTGCCCGTGCTGCCGGAGTGGATGACGTGGAAGTAGACCGGGACCGTGGCGCCCGCGGCGAGCGTGGAGCCGGTGAGCCGGCGTTCGGCGACTCTCCGCTTCAGTTGCTTGTCGAGGGCGGCGGCCTGTGCGGTGGTGAGCTCGTTGGGGTCGGCGGCGTGCTGCGGGCCCGTGGGACGGGACTGGCGGGCGGTGGCGGCGGCCGGGGCGTCCGCGCAGGCCTCGGCCGACGTGGCCGCGGCTGCCGTGCCGGACGCGGCGGTGGCGCCGGCGGAGACGGTGAGGGGGGCCAGGGCCAGGGTTCCGGCCAGGACGGCGGCGTTGATCGCACGGCGGCGCATACGCGGGGATATACGGGCAAGAGTGCGCACAGGGGCTCCTAGCGGATGTGTGGGGGAGGGATTTCCTCACCCGCCGCCGGGGAGATTACGTGGGCATGTCATGTGTGCGGGAGAATCGATCCGGCCCAATCATTCCTGGTGCGAATCATCACAACGGGAAGAAAATCTTCTGTCCGCTCCGGAGTTTGAGAGACGGACGTCATGTACCGGGTCGTTCCGGTGGCCGGAGTGTCCCCATTGGATCCGTGCGGAACGCCGCCCGACGCGGGGCCGTCATCTGCCCGCAACGCTGCGCGAGATGGCCGGATCCGGACGGTCCGGGCGTGCCGCGGACGCGAACGGGCGGGTGGACCCGGTGGGTCCACCCGCCCGTTCGACCGGGTCCGTGCGGATCAGCCCTTCAGCGCGGCGGTGATCGCCTTGGTGAAGTCCGCCACCGTCATCGGGGCGTTCTTGTTGTCCGAGCCGGTCAGCGTCTTGCCGTCCATCTTCAGCGTCGGAGTGCCCTCGACGCCGCTCTTGTCGAACGTGGCGGACATCTTCATCGCCCAGGCGTCGTACGTGCCGTCCTTGACGTTCTTCTGGAACGCGTCGTTGCCCTTCAGCGCGTCCACGGTGTCGGCCACCTTGATCAGGTACGAGTCGTCCTTGAACTTGTCGTCCGTCTCCTCCGGGTGGAACTTCGCGGAGTAGAGCGCGTACTTGTAGTCGAGGAAGGCCTCGGGGCTCACGTTCAGCGCGGCGCCCAGGGCGCTCAGCGCGTTCTTCGAGCCCTCGCCGCCGTTGCTGTCGAGGAACGTGGCACCGACGTACTTGACCTTGTACTTGCCCGCGTCGACGTCCTTGTGGACCGTCTCGCCGACCGTCTGCTCGAACGTGGCGCAGATCGGGCAGCGCGAGTCCTCGTACAGCTCCAGGGTCTTCTTGGCGGTCGACTTGCCGACGACGACGGTCGTACCGTCCTTGCCCGAGGTGTTCTTCGGCGCGGTGACGTTCTTCGCGTCCTTCGCGGCGTCCCAGTGGTCCGGCTTGTTCAGCTGCATCACGCCGTAGGCGCCACCCCCGATGATCGCGAGGGCGGCGACGACCGAGACGCCGACGACGACCTGCCGGCGGGTCCTGTCCTTCTTGGCCTGGCGCTCGCGCTCCGCGCGCAGCCGCTCGCGGGCGGCGGACTTGTTGGCCTGGCTGTTGCGCTTGCTCATGATCGGTTCTCCGTGGGGTGGGTGTTCGTGTGCGTACGACGTCGGGGACTTGCGTGCTCAGGCGGTGGCGCAGGCCGAGCGCGGCGGTCCCCTCCGTCCCACGGAGTGCACCAGGAGGCGGGCGTGGGCCGGCAGATGCGGGCCCGGACCGGCGGCGGGGACCTTGAGACGTACGGAGCGGCGGACGGCCCCGGCCACGGCCACCGCGATCAGCAGCGGCCGGAACGCCAGCAGGGCGAAGGCGCTCAGCAGCCCGGCGAGGGCCAGTTCACCGCGGTGCAGCCAGGCGGCGGCGAGCAGCCCGACCGTCACATGGGCGGCCAGCAGCAGCCACGGCACGAGCGGGCCGGGCGAGGCCAGCAGAGCTGCCGCCCCGTGACCGCCCGCGGTGACCGAGGCCAGCGGGGTGCCCATGTCGCCGACGCCGGCGAGCCCCGTCGCGCCCGCCCCGACGTCACCGCCGCCGCACAGCACATCGACGCCGACCGACCGCAGCGGCCCCGCGATCGGGCCGCCCGCCGCGCCGTAACAGAGGTGCTGGCCGGTGGTGAAGACGGTGTCCGCGGCCAGCTCCAGCGGCACCAGCAGCCCCGCGATGGCCCCGAAGCCGCGCTCCCGCCCGGCCAGCGCGTACGCCATCGCGAAGACGGCGCCCGCCAGCACGGCGACGAGGGTCAGCGGCAGCGGAACCCGGGAGAGCAGCACATGGGACGCGGCGGAGAGCGTCACGACGAGCGCTGTGAAAAGCGCCGCGCGTACGACTCTGAGCTGCGTCCCGGAGATGTCCATCGTCAGGGAGTGTCGCATGCGAACCTGTAAACCGGCCCTGAGGGGCCCGGGCGCTGTGGGAAGACTTACAGCCCCGGGATGCGGCCGTTGCGGAAGAGGTCCACGAAGATCTGGTGGTCCGCGCGCGCCCGGGCCCCGTAGCTGTGGGCGAAGTCGACCAGCAGGTCCCCGAAGCCCTCCTCGTCCGCCGCGATCGCCGCGTCGATCGCCCGCTCGGTGGAGAACGGCACCAGGGAGTGGCCGCTCTCGTCGTCCGCCGCGGAGTGCATCGTCGCCGTCGCCCGGCCGAGATCGGCGACGACCGCCGCGATCTCCTCGGGCTCGTCGATGTCCGACCAGTCCAGATCGACCGCGTACGGCGACACCTCGGCGACCAGCTGCCCGGCACCGTCCAGCTCGGTCCAGCCCAGCCACGGGTCGGCGTGCGCCTGCAGGGCGCGCTGCGAGATCACCGTGCGGTGCCCCTCGTGCTGGAAGTAGCTCCGCACCGCCGCGTCCGTGATGTGACGGGAGACGGCAGGGGTCTGGGCCTGCTTGAGATAGATCACGACGTCGTTCTCCAGGGCGTCGCTGTTGCCCTCCAGGAGGATGTTGTACGAGGGCAGCCCGGCCGAACCGATACCGATCCCGCGCCGGCCGACGACGTCCTTGACCCGGTAGGAGTCCGGCCGGGTCAGGCTCGAGTCCGGCAGCGTCTCCAGATAGCCGTCGAACGCCGCGAGGACCTTGTAGCGCGTCGCCGCGTCCAGGTCGATCGAGCCGCCGCCCTCCGCGAACCGGCGCTCGAAGTCACGGATCTCGGTCATCGAGTCCAGCAGCGAGAACCGGGTCAGCGAGCGGGCGACACGCAGAGCGCCCAGGAGCGGGCCATCGGCGGTGTCCAGCGTGAACGGCGGCACCTCGTCGTTCTTCGCACCCGTCGCCAGGGCGTGGATCCGCTCCCGGTAGGCCGCCGCGAAGATCCGGACGAGCTCCGTGATCTGGTCGTCGCCCAGCGCCTTGGCGTAACCGACCAGGGCGACGGAGGCGGCGAAGCGCTTGAGGTCCCAGGTGAAGGGGCCCACGTACGCTTCGTCGAAGTCGTTCACGTTGAAGACCAGGCGCCCGTTGGCGTCCATGTACGTGCCGAAGTTCTCCGCGTGCAGATCGCCGTGGATCCACACCCGGCCGGTGCGCTCGTCCAGGTACGGCCCGCCGTGCCGCTCCCGCTCCAGGTCGTTGTAGAAGAGACACGCGGTGCCCCGGTAGAAGGCGAAGGCCGAGCCCGCCATCTTCCGGAACTTCACCCGGAAGGCAGCCGGATCGGCGGCCAGCAGCTCACCGAAGGCGGTGCCGAAGACCTCCAGGATCTGCTCCCCGCGCTGCGCTGCGCCGGTCTGCGTTTCCGACATCTCTGGGTGCCTCCTGGTACCTGGCCTGCGTGATGACGTGCATGACAAAAGGGACGGGTGTCCTCGCCCCTCCAACGCGCGACCGTATCGCGGAGTGCCCGTCGTCCGTCACCTCGGAGACGTAGACTTCCACGCTGTCCCCCGAGACACCCCCAGCCACGTCACCCCCAGTTCCCCCGGAGGCACAGCGCCGTGACCAAGCCGCCTTTCACGCACCTTCACGTCCACACCCAGTACTCGCTGCTGGACGGTGCCGCGCGGCTCAAGGACATGTTCGAGGCCTGTAACGAGATGGGCATGTCCCATATCGCGATGACGGACCACGGCAACCTGCACGGCGCGTACGACTTCTTCCATTCGGCGCAGAAGGCCAATGTGACGCCGATCATCGGGATCGAGGCGTACGTCGCTCCGGAGTCGCGCAAGCACAAGCGGAAGATCCAGTGGGGTCAGCCGCACCAGAAGCGCGACGACGTCTCCGGTTCGGGTGGTTACACCCACAAGACGATCTGGGCGTCGAACGCCAAGGGGCTGCACAACCTCTTCAAGCTGTCCTCGGACGCCTACGCCGAGGGCTGGCTGCAGAAGTGGCCGCGCATGGACAAGGAGACCATCTCCCAGTGGTCCGAGGGCCTGATCGCGTCCACCGGCTGCCCGTCGGGAGAGGTGCAGACCCGGCTGCGGCTCGGACAGTTCGACGAGGCGGTCCAGGCCGCCTCCGACTACAAGGACATCTTCGGCGAGGGCAAGTACTTCCTGGAGCTGATGGACCACGGCATCGAGATCGAGCGACGGGTCCGTGACGGGCTCCTCGAAATCGGCAAGAAGCTGAACATCCCGCCGCTCGTGACGAACGACTCGCACTACACGTACGCCAGCGAGGCGACCGCGCACGACGCGCTGCTCTGCATCCAGACCGGCAAGAACCTCTCCGACCCGGACCGCTTCCGCTTCGACGGCACCGGCTACTACCTCAAGACGACCGACGAGATGTACGGCGTCGACTCCTCGGACGCCTGGCAGGAGGGCTGCGCCAACACCCTGCTGGTCGCGCAGCAGATCGACACCACCGGGATGTTCGAGAAGCGCGACCTGATGCCGAAGTTCGACATCCCGGACGGCTACACGGAGATCACCTGGTTCCAGGAGGAGGTCCGCGTCGGGATGGACCGCCGCTTCCCGGGCGGGGTCCCCGAGGACCGGCAGAAGCAGGTCGAGTACGAGATGGACATCATCATCCAGATGGGGTTCCCGGGGTACTTCCTGGTCGTCGCCGACTTCATCATGTGGGCCAAGAACAACGGCATCGCGGTCGGTCCCGGCCGAGGCTCCGCCGCCGGTTCGATCGTGTCGTACGCGATGGGCATCACCGACCTCGACCCGATCGAGCACGGACTGATCTTCGAACGCTTCCTCAACCCCGAGCGCGTCTCCATGCCCGACGTCGACATCGACTTCGACGAGCGCAGGCGCGTCGAGGTGATCCGGTACGTCACCGAGAAGTACGGCGCCGACAAGGTCGCCATGATCGGCACCTACGGCAAGATCAAGGCCAAGAACGCGATCAAGGACTCGGCCCGCGTCCTCGGCTACCCGTACGCGATGGGCGACCGCCTCACCAAGGCCATGCCCGCCGACGTCCTCGGCAAGGGCATCGACCTCAACGGCATCACCGACCCCAAGCACCCGCGCTACAGCGAGGCCGGCGAGATCCGGGGGATGTACGAGAACGAGCCGGACGTCCGGAAGGTCATCGACACCGCCAAGGGCGTCGAGGGCCTGGTCCGGCAGATGGGCGTGCACGCGGCGGGCGTCATCATGTCCAGCGAGCCGATCGTCGACCACGCCCCGGTCTGGGTGCGGCACACCGACGGCGTCACCATCACGCAGTGGGACTACCCGCAGTGCGAGTCGCTCGGCCTGCTGAAGATGGACTTCCTGGGCCTGCGCAACCTGACGATCATGGACGACGCCATCAAGATGGTGAAGTCCAACAAGGGCATCGACCTGGAGATGCTGGCGCTGCCGCTGGACGACCCCAAGACCTACGAACTGCTCTGCCGCGGTGACACGCTCGGGGTGTTCCAGTTCGACGGCGGCCCCATGCGGTCCCTGCTGCGCCAGATGCAGCCCGACAACTTCGAGGACATCTCCGCCGTCTCGGCCCTGTACCGGCCGGGCCCGATGGGCATGAACTCGCACACGAACTACGCCGAGCGCAAGAACGCCCGCCAGGAGATCACTCCGATCCACCCGGAGCTGGAGGAGCCGCTCAAGGAGGTCCTCGGCCTCACCTACGGCCTGATCGTCTACCAGGAGCAGGTCCAGAAGGCCGCCCAGATCGTCGCCGGGTACTCGCTCGGCGAGGCAGACATCCTGCGCCGCGTGATGGGCAAGAAGAAGGCCGACGAGCTGGCGAAGAACTTCGTCCTGTTCGAGGCGGGCGCCAAGAAGAACGGCTTCTCCGACGCCGCGATCAAGGCCCTGTGGGACGTGCTGGTCCCCTTCGCCGGATACGCCTTCAACAAGGCGCACTCCTCCGCGTACGGACTGGTCACCTACTGGACCGGCTACCTGAAGGCCAACTACCCGGCCGAGTACATGGCGGCGCTGCTGACCTCGGTCAAGGACGACAAGGACAAGTCGGCGGTCTACCTCAACGAGTGCCGCCGCATGGGCATCAAGGTGCTCCCGCCGAACGTCAACGAGTCGGAGTCGAACTTCGCCGCCCAGGGTGACGACGTCATCCTGTTCGGGCTGACGGCCATCCGCAACGTCGGCCAGAACGTCGTCGACTCGATCATCCGGTGCCGCAAGACGAAGGGGAAGTACAGCAGCTTCCCCGACTTCCTCGACAAGGTCGAGGCGGTCGTCTGCAACAAGCGGACCGTGGAGTCCCTCATCAAGGCCGGCGCGTTCGACGAGATGGGCCACACCCGCAAGGGGCTCGTCGCCCACCACGAACCCATGATCGACAACGTGGTGCAGGTCAAGCGCAAGGAGGCCGAGGGGCAGTTCGACCTCTTCGGCGGCGGCGAGGAGGACAGCGACGAGCCCGGCTTCGGGCTCGACGTGGAGTTCTCCGACATCGAGTGGGAGAAGTCCTACCTGCTGGCCCAGGAGCGCGAGATGCTCGGGCTGTACGTCTCCGACCACCCGCTCTTCGGCATCGAGCACGTGCTGAGCGACAAGGCCGACGCCGCGATCTCGCAGCTCATGGGCGGCGAGCACAGCGACGGCGCGATCGTCACCGTGGGCGGCATCATCTCCGGCCTCCAGCGCAAGATGACCAAGCAGGGCAACGCCTGGGCCATCGCCACCGTCGAGGACCTGGCCGGTTCCATCGAGTGCATGTTCTTCCCGGCCACCTACCAGCTGGTCTCCACCCAGCTCGTCGAGGACACCGTCGTCTTCGTCAAGGGCCGGCTCGACAAGCGCGAGGACGTGCCCCGCCTGGTCGCCATGGAGATGCAGGTCCCGGACATCTCGAACGCGGGCACCAACGCCCCCGTGATCCTGACCATCCCCACCGTCAAGATCACCCCGCCCATGGTCAGCCGGCTCGGCGAGGTGCTGAACAGTCACCGCGGCGACACCGAGGTGCGCATCAGGCTCCAGGGCCCCCGCAAGACCACGGTGCTCCGCCTCGACCGGCACCGGGTGAAGCCCGACCCGGCGCTCTTCGGCGACCTGAAGGTGCTGCTCGGCCCGTCCTGCCTGGCCGGCTGAGCCACCGTCCGTACACGCACGGGAGGGGCGCCCCGCGAACGCGGGTGCGCCCCTCCCGGCTACCGGCCTGTGGCCGTACCGGAGAAGTCCGGTCAGTTGTGGCCGAAGCGCCGCTGATGCTTACGCGCAACATCGGCAGGGCTGCCCTGGGACTGAGCCTGGGGCTGGTTCTGCGACTCGAAAGCCGTGGACCGTGCCTCCTGCGCACCGCGCTCCGAATCGGACGCGCGGTCCTGCTGGCTGCCCTGCTTGCGGTTCTTGTTCTTGGCCATGGTGTTCCTCCTATAAGGACTCTCGGGGCCAGGACCGCTGTCAGATTCACATAATCGGATAAACATCGCATGTTGGATCATTACCGTGCGTAGCAAGGGGGTATGATGCGCCGTTTTCCGGATCCGCCACGCCGATGATCGAGTTCCGGCCGTTAACCCTCGCGTGGTCGGGCAGACTCGAAGGAAACCCTGAGTAAGCGGATCCGCTCCCTTTGCGAGACCGGACCCGCTGAACCCGTTCCCGAATTCCTGGAAGAGGGTGGAACGCGTGGACCGTTGCGTCGTCCTGGTGGACGCCGGCTACTTGCTGGGTGCAGCCGCGAGTCTGCTGGCCGGAGAGCCCGCCCGGTCCCGCATCACCGTCGACCACGCGGCCCTGATCCAAGGGCTGCGGGAGCGGGCCGAGGCCGACACGCAGCAGCCGCTGCTGCGGATCTACTGGTTCGACGGCGCCCCCGACCGCGTACCGCAGCCCGAACACCGCAGGCTGCGCGTCATGCCGCGGGTGACGGTACGGCTGGGGGCCCTCACCCGCAGTGACGGGCGGTGGGCACAGAAGGGCGTCGACGCGGCGATGCACGCCGAACTCACCGAGCTCGCCAGGAACCGGGCCTGCTCGGACGTCGTCCTGGTGACCGGCGACGGTGATCTGCTGCCCGGTCTGATGTCCGCCAAGGAACACGGCGTCGCCGTCCACCTCTGGGCCGTCCAGGCCGCGGACGGCGACTACAACCAGTCGGAGGACCTGGTCGCGGAGGCCGACGAGCGGCGCGTGCTGGACCGTGCCTGGATCACCCGGGCCGTACAGGCCAAGGAGACCGGCGGTCCGTGCGCCCCGCCGCCCGCCCCGCGCAATCCCGAGATCGCCGCGATCCTCTCCGCGCCCCTGCCCGAGGCGGCACTCGCGGCCTCCGCCGAGCGGGCCTCCCGGGCCCAGGCCGAAGCCGCCCGCAACGGCACGTCCGCGCCGCCCGACGAGAACGACGAGAACACCGGCCACGGCGCGCACGGCCACGGCGGCCGGGGCGTCCCCACCCCGAAGGACCTCGCGGGCACCCTGCGCGGCCCCGGCGCCCAGGCGGACCGGCAGCACCCGGCCCCGCCGCCCGCCAACGCGACCCTGCGCTGGTCCTCCGACCGGGGATGGGTCGAGCGCGGTGGCCCCCTCGGAGAGCCTCCCGAGACCGCGTCCCTGCCGACGCTCGCCCAGGTCACCACCGCCGAGCAGCGCTGGGCGGACCGGGAGGAGGACATCACCACGGTCGGCGGCGACCCCTTCGAGGTGGGGCAGGTCTTCGCCCGGCGCTGGATGGAACGCCTGCCGGAAACCGTCCACCTGCAGAAGCTGTCCACCATGTACCCGCGCATCCCGCACCGCATCGACGGCGAACTCCTGCGGTACGCCGCCCGCTTCGGACTGCTCGCCCACAAGGACGACCAGATCGACGAGCACGACCGGTACGCGATCCGGGCCGGGTTCTGGCGCGAGATCGACGTCCGCGCCGCGGCGGAACACGCCCCGGCGGGCGAGAAGCACCCCCCGGCGGCCGACCGGCACACGCCCGGCGCCGGGAAACCCACGAGCGCGGCGGCGTCCGGGGACTGAGTTCGCATCGGAACCCGAGGCGCTCAACCCGGCCGGCGTCTGCCGCGTTGATGTCCGATCGGTACGGCCCCGGGCGTAATGCGGGTCCCCGGACCCCGTACCCTCGTACCTCGTGAGTACGGGCACAGCACAGGCGCAGACGGCGAACGGCACCGTGTGCGCGGTGCGTGATCTGGTCAGGACCTATCCCGCGGCCCGGGGGCGGCGCGGCACGCCCGCGACACCCGAGGTGCGCGCCACCGACGGCATCAGCCTGGACATCCGGCGCGGTGAGATCTTCGGACTGCTCGGCCCCAACGGCGCCGGCAAGTCCACCCTCGTACGACAGCTCACCGGACTGATGCGCCCCGACTCGGGCAGCGTCGACATGCTGGGCCACGACCTCGTCCGCCACCCGGAACGGGCCTCACGGCTGATCGGCTACCTCGGGCAGGAGTCGACCGCGCTCGACGAGCTGACCGTCGGGCTCGCCGCCGAGACCACCGGACGGCTGCGCGGTCTGCCGGTGCGCGAGGCGCGGGCCGAACGCGACGCCGTGCTCGACGAACTCGGCCTCGGCGAGATCGCAGGCCGTCCCCTGAAGAAGCTCTCCGGCGGGCAGCGACGGCTCGCCTGCGTGGCGGCCGCGCTGGTCGGGGAGCGGCCGGTGCTCATCCTCGACGAGCCGACGACCGGCATGGACCCGGTGGCCCGGCGCGCCGTCTGGGCCGCCGTCGACCGGCGGCGGGCCGAGCGCGGGGCGACGGTGCTGCTGGTCACCCACAACGTCATCGAGGCCGAGACCGTCCTCGACCGGGTCGCCGTGATGGAACGCGGCAAGGTCATCGCCTGCGACACCCCGGCCGGGCTCAAGGAACGGGTCGCGGGCGAGGTCCGGGTGGAACTGGTGTGGCGCGAGCGCGCGCCGCTGGACGTACCCGAGGTCGCCGCGCTGCGGGCGTCCGCGCAGGAGTCGGGGCGCCGCTGGGTGCTGCGTCTGGGCCCCGACGAGGCGCGGGCGGCCGTCGCCGCCGTGACCGGGGGCGCCGCGTTCGCCGCGCTGGACGACTTCACCCTGGCGACGCCCAGCCTGGAGGACGTCTACCTGGCGCTCGGCGGGGACGCGGCCAAGGGGCTGGTGAAGTCATGAGGGGACGCGTGATCAGTGCGGGGGCCGCAGCGGCCGAAACGGACCGGTGCGGGTGTGCGGCCGGGCAGGGACCGAACAGGAGCAGCGCCAGGTGACGAGCATCGTTCCTGCGGAAGCGGTGACCGGGCAGGCCGGAGAGCCGGGCCGGACGGGGCGCGCCGACGACGGCACGCAGGGGCCGGTGCCGCCCGCGCCGCTGGCGCCGCGCGCTCGGTTCCTCCCCTCGCTCGCGGCGGTCTACCGGGCCCAGTTGTCCCGGGCCAGGGTCGCCCGCATCCCGCTGCTCTTCGTGGCGACCTTCCAGTCCATCGGGATCATGATCCTGATGCGCGGAGTCGTGGACGGGGGCGCCGAGTCCCGCGCCGTCGTGGCCGGGTCCAGCGTCCTGGTGGTCGCCTTCGTCGCGCTGAACCTGCTCGCCCAGTACTTCGGGCAGCTGCGGGCCGGCGGGGGGCTCGACCACTACGCGACCCTGCCGGTGCCGCCCGCCGCCGTGGTGCTCGGCGCGGCGGGGGCGTACGCCTCCTTCACCGTGCCCGGAACGATCGTGACCGCCGTGACCGGCAGCGTGCTGTTCGGGCTGCCGGTGACCCACCTGTGGGTGCTCGTCGCCGTCATCCCGCTCTCCGGGGCCGCGCTCTCCGGACTGGGCGCCGCCCTCGGGCTGCTCGCGCCGCGTCAGGAGCTCGCCACCCTGCTGGGACAGCTCGGCATGTCAGCGGCGCTGCTGCTGGGCGTGCTCCCGGCGGCCCGGCTGCCGGAGCCGATCGGCTGGGCACGCGACCTGCTGCCGTCCACGTACGGCGTCGAGGCGCTCTCCCGGTCCTTCGACGCCCACCCCGACTGGGCCGTCGTCGCCCTCGACCTCGCCGTCTGCGCCGTCGTGGGCGTCCTCTCGCTCGCCGTGGCGACCTGGGCGTACCGCAGGGCGGCGGTCCGGTGAGGCGCGCCACAGGGACGCCTGGCACGATGGCACGGTGACAGCTCCGATGACGCCGCCGCACCAGCCCTCGCCCCATGACCCGTGGCAGAAACCGCCGCAAGGGGGTGGCCCCGGCGGCTCCCACCTCGGAACTCTGCCGCATTCGCCGGAGGAGGGGGAACTCCGCGCGGAACTGCGTCGGGCGGCGCTGGTCGCCGTCGCGGTGACGGTCGCCGGGGTCGCGCTCGGACTGCTCTGGCTGTGGCTGTCGCCGCGGGTTCCGCTGGTCTCCGACGACACGGCCGTCTTCCTCAGCGACAGCGAGGGCGAGGAGGCGATCGGCGCCGACGGTACGTTCGCGCTGCTCGCGCTCGCCTTCGGCGCGGTGTCCGCGGGGCTGGTCTTCTGGTTCCACCGCAAGGGCGGGATCGCTCTCGTGGCGGGGCTCGCGGTGGGCGGCGTACTCGGCTCGGTCGTGGCGTGGCAGCTCGGCACCTGGCTGGGACCGACCGACGACGTGGTCGCCCACGCGCGCGAGGTCGGCAAGGGCGTGATCTTCGACGCCCCGCTGGAGCTGCACGCGAAGGGGGCGTTGCTGGCGTGGTCGTTGGCGGCGATGGCCGTGCATCTGGGGCTGACGGCGATGTTCGGGCCGCGGGATCCGGAGCCGGAGTGGGGGGTGTACCACGGGGGGACTTCGGGGGGTGTGCCTTCCGGGCCTGCGCCCGGGGGGGCCGGGGCCGCGCCTTCGTCGTCCTCGCCGTCTCCGTCGTCCTCGTCTTCGCCCGAGGCGGGGCCGCCGTCGCCCGGTCCGTCGGCGTGAGCGGGGCCGCTGCGCGGGGCCTTTCCCCTACCCGCCCCTTCCCGTAACCGGGGCTCCGCCCCGGACCCCGCTCCTCAAACGCCGGAGGGGCTGGGGGTGGGGTTTGCCCCGGGCCCCGCTCCTCAAGCGCCGGAGGGGCTGGGGGTGGGGTTTTGCTAGCCCCGGCCGATCGGGGCGAATACCGCGTTCGTCAGGGCGGCCAGGTCCGTGGGGGACAGTTCGACCTCCAGGCCGCGGCGGCCCGCCGAGACACAGATGGTCGCGTGCGACCGCGCCGACGCGTCCAGCACCGTGGGCAGCCGCTTGCGCTGGCCCAGGGGCGAGATACCGCCGCGGACGTAGCCCGTGGTGCGCTCCGCCGCCGCCGGGTCCGCCATGGTGGCGCGCTTGCCGCCGGTTGCCGAGGCCAGGGCCTTCAGGTCGAGGGAGCCCGCCACGGGGACGACCGCGACCGTCAGACGGCCGTCCACGTCGGCGACCAGGGTCTTGAACACCCGGTCGGGCGACACCCCGAGGGCCTCGGCCGCCTCCTCGCCGTAGGAGGCAGACGCGGGGTCGTGCTCGTACGCGTGCACCGTGAACTCCACGCCCGCCGCCGTCAGCGCGACCGTCGCGGGCGTGCCGCCGGACTGGGACTGCTTCTTCGACTTCTTCGCCACGGGGGCGCGGCCCTCCGGTCGCTCAGTTGGGGTGGGTCGGGGCGCGGGTGAGTTCCACGGCGGGCAGCGACGGGAGGTGGCGGATGACGGCGGTCTCGGAGCGCAGGATCGTCAGCTCCTCGCGGAGCCGCGTCGCGGTGTCCGGGGCCTGGAGCAGCCGCTGCTTGGCCGGGACGTCGAGCATCGCCGCGGCGGCGACCAGGTACGAGACGACCGACGGCTCGTGGGGCAGGTCCGCGCCCGTGGTCAGGGAGCGTTCGCTCGCCCCCGCCAGCCGCTTCTGGTAGCTGCGGAAGGCCCTCAGGACGCCCTCGGTGAGTGCCTCCGCCTCCTCGCCCGGCTCCTCGTCGAGTTCTTCGAGCTCGGCGGTGAGGAACGGGCCGCTCGCGTCCACGGACAGGAGCCTCACCCGGCTGGTGCCGGTCGCCAGGACCTCGAAGCTGCCGTCCGACCGCTCCCGGATCTTGGCCGCGTCGGCGATGCAGCCGACCCGGTGGAACGTCTGGACCGGGTCGGGGCCGAAGCCCTCCGCCGGCCCGCGCTCGACGGGCGTCGTCAACGCGTCCGGCATGCCCGCGCCCACCGGGGCGGTCTCACGGCCGTCGCGGATGGCGACCACGGCGAAGCGGCGCGGTTCGTCCTCATCGGTCTTCAGGAGCTCGCGCATCATGGCGCGATAACGCTCCTCGAAGACGTTCAGCGGCAGCACGAGGCCGGGGAACAGCACCGCGTTCAGCGGGAACAGAGGCAGGCGAGCGGTGGTCACAACGGTCAAGCGTAATGGCCGCGCGCCCGTCCCCGGTCGCCCCGGTGGCTGAGCGTCATCCCGGAGGCCACTCGGAGCCGTACGCCGTCCCGTTCGTCGAGGAACCTGCCGAGCGGATCGTCGGACACCGAGGCCCACGGGAAAGACGCCGCATGGGGTCCGATCTGTCGGAACTGTTCCAGCGCCTCGTCCCAGCGTTCCCGCACCACCAGCACGTACGCGAGCAGATTGCGCACCTCGGCCGGCCACGGGTCTCCCGGCGCGAAGGCGCCGGACAGCGAGATCGCCAGATCCGCCGCGGCGTCGACGCGCTCCTCCTGCACCGACGTGAAGCCGGCCCCCGGCCTCTCGGTCAGCACCGCGAAGGCGGCCCGCAGCGGCAGCGCCTGCACCAGCGAGCTGGGGGCCGAGTCCTCGGCGGCCCGCTCGGCGAAGTCGAAGCACTCGCGGTGCGAGCCGTACCAGGCGGCGGAGAGGTACTGGAGGGCGGCCACATGACAGCCGTAGTGGTGCGAGGAGCGCTGTAGGGCCTGTTCCCACAGCGCCTCGAACGTGGTGTGCGTGGCGTGAGTGCCGCGGGCGTGGTCCAGGGCCAGGCGCCAGGGCACCGGGTCGCGCGGATCGCTCTGCGCCGCCGCCGTGATCATCGGACCGGCCGCGCGCAGCTGCTCGGCGCGGACCGGTGACTCCCAGGCCCGCTCGACCGCGAGCTGGGCCTTGACGAGGAGCGCGTCGGGGTCGCGCGGGGCGGCGGCCAGCCAGTCGCGGAGCCAGCCGTCCCGGTTGCGGGCGAAGGCGACGAGCCGGTTCAGATAGCGGTCCCGGCTCTCCCAGTCGCCGCCGTCCCTGGTCGTCGCCAGCAGCTTCGCCGCCGGCTCGTACTCCCCGAGGGCGGCCGCCACCAGCGCGGGCGAGAGCCGCTCGTCAGGGGCGTCGAGCATCACCGCATGGTCGGCGGGCAACCCGGCGGACAGCTCCGGGATGTGCCGGATCACGCGCGCGGTACGGAGCAGGGCGCGGAGAAAAGGCATGGTGCAGACCATTGAAAAGCGCTGGTCGGGACGGCGCCAGAGGGGCGCTGTGAAGCTTTGGTGCCGAGTGGATGGGTTGTCCTGGTGGCGGCCAAGAAAGAGTAAAGGAATCCGGGGAATCTGGCCTGTTCCTGCCGTTCCGGAGAAAAGGAATCGGCGATGCGTTCGATGACCGAGCGCAGGCGTTCGGGCGTCAGCGGCCCCGCGGTGGCCCGGCGGCACAAGGAGGCGCGGCCCGGGGACCCCCGGCAGACCGCACCCCCCGGTCAGCCGCGCCGCAGCAGCCGCGAGGCGCCGGCCGCGACGGTGGTGGCCAGTATCCACCCCAGCAGGACCAGGGCCGCCGCGATCCACTGCCAGCCGCCCTCCAGCCGCCAGTAACCGTCCTGGCCGAGGTTGATCACAGGCACCAGCAGATCCAGCGCGTACAGCGCGGGATTCCACTCGGGATGCTCGCTGCCCTTGATCGAAGCCGGTTCGTACCGCGAGAAGGCCACCGTTCCCGCCGCCCACAGCACCGCCATCCACACCGCCGCCCGCCCCGGCCGGTAGCCGTACGCGACCGTCCAGTCCTGTACGAAGCCCCAGAGCTTCGCGGCGGGCGGCAGTGTCTCCCGGCGGCGCCGCTGCTTGGCGAGCAGCACCTCGCGGGCGTCCGCGTCCTCCCCGCAGCTGCGGAGCACGGCCGCCAGCCGCTCGTACGGCTCCGGCACGTACTCCGGCGTCGCGGCCGACACCCACTCCAGGCGGCGGGAGAGCGGGAAGTGCCCGTACGGGACGAGGTTCTCGTACACGAAACCGCCCATCGCCAGACCGCCCGGCCCCGGCCAGCTGGTCGACACGTCGATCAGCGTGACGATCTTCGCCCCGTTGAGGACCACCCGGCCGTGCGCCGGGCGCTCCGGGTTGAACCGCAGCTCCGGAGTGACGGTCCGGCGCAGGGACAGCTCCTCGTGCCCGGCCAGCACGAACACGGCCTTGTGCAGGTCGACCGCGTCACCGAACCGTCCGTCGTCCAGCCGCACCCCGCCCCGGCACTTGAAGACCTGCGGACGGGTGCCGCGGGCCGGTGTGGGGGAGTTGGCGATGCCGTACGGGGGAGTGGTGCCCTGGTTGCCCGTGTCCACGCTGACCCAGGCCTCGCTCATGTACAGCGTCCGCTCCACGCTGAGCTGCGGCGCGTTCAGTGCGCGGCGCCCCTGCGTCGCCCGGAGCCGGCTGCCGCGCAGACTCAGCGAACCGCCCACCTTCGCCCCGCGCAGGCTCAGCTCACCGAGCGTCTCGATCATCTCGGCCTGCAGGTCCTGGGCGACCGTGAGCCCGTCACCGATCAGGGCCCGCCCCTGCCGGTCGGGGCCGATGTCGATCTGACTGATCAGTAGATCCGTACCGATCTGGGCGTCCGTGAGCCGGATGCCGCGCTCCACCCGGCAGCGCGGCAGGTGCAGGTCACCCTCGGTGCGCAGCCGGGCCGCCTCCAGCCGCGGGATGGCGCACCCGACCAGCCGCAGCGTCGTGAAGTGGCACTCGGGCAGCGCCACCTCCTCCTCGAAGCGGCAGCCCGTCATCTCCACGTACGGATCGACGCGCCCGCCCGCGAGGTCGAGCTTGCCCGTGATCAGCAGCCCCCGGAGCTTCAGCGCCGCCACCCGGCCCGGCCGGGCCTCCGGACCGCTCAGCAGCAGCCGGGCGACGACCCGGGCCGCCACGCTTCGTTCGGGGCCCCAGACGTGCAGGGCGAAGGGATCGTCGCGCACCCCGTCACGGGCACGCAGGTCGTAGGTGGTCCCGGTCCTGAAGGACTGCCACATGCCCAGCTCTGCGGCGCTGAGGCCGTCCGGAATCTCCCCGTCGTGCGGTTCGGTCACCGACGCTCCCTCCGCTCGGAGCCGTAAATCGGTAATCCCCTTATTCCCTCTGAGTGACCAGGTGAACGCTAATAGTCAGCCGTGACAGCGGGGACATGTATCAGCCAGTGATACGGGCGTCCGGGCGTCGCGGGCGGTCTGCGAGAATTGCGGTGTGATCTCTCGAATCGATCTGCGCGGCAATGCCCTCCCCGAGGGCGGCGCCCTGCGCGACCTGCTGCCCCGTGCCGAGTTCGACGTGGAAGCCGCCCTGGAGACGGTGCGGCCCATCTGCGAGGACGTACGCCATCGTGGCTCGGCGGCAGTGATCGACTGGGGGGAGAAGCTCGACGGGGTGCGGATCGGCTCGATCCGCGTCCCGGCCGACGCGATCACGGACGCGCTGGAGCAGCTCGACCCCGCCGTGCGCGCCGCCCTGGAGGAGTCGATCCGCCGCGCCCGCCTCGTCCACCGCGAGCAGCGCCGTCACGCGGTCACCACCCAGGTCGTGCCCGGTGGCACCGTCACCGAGAAGTGGGTGCCCGTCGAGCGCGTCGGGCTGTACGTGCCGGGCGGGCGTTCGGTCTACCCGTCCTCCGTCGTGATGAACGTGGTCCCCGCGCAGGAGGCGGGCGTCGAGGGCGTCGCCGTCGCCTCCCCGCCCCAGAAGGCCTTCGGGGGCCTGCCGCACCCCACGATCCTGGCCGCGTGCGCCCTGCTCGGCGTCGACGAGGTGTACGCCGCCGGCGGCTCCCAGGCCGTCGCGATGTTCGCGTACGGCACCGAGGACTGCCTGCCCGTGAACCTCGTCACAGGCCCCGGCAACATCTACGTCGCCGCCGCCAAACGCCTCCTCAAGGGCCGCATCGGCATCGACGCCGAGGCCGGCCCCACCGAGATCGCGATCCTCGCCGACGCCACCGCCGATCCGGCCCACGTCGCCGCCGACCTGATCAGTCAGGCCGAGCACGACCCGATGGCGGCCGCCGTCCTGGTCACCGACTCCGAGGAGCTCGCCGCCGCCACCGAGGCCGAGCTGAAGCCCCAGGTCGCCGCGACCAAGCACGTCACCGACCGGATCGAGCCCGCACTGGCCGGCCGCCAGTCCGCGATCGTCCTGGTCAACGACCTGGAGGACGGCCTCAAGGTCGTCGACGCGTACGCCGCCGAGCACCTGGAGATCCAGACCGCCGACGCCGCGGCCGTCGCCGCCCGTGTCCGTAACGCCGGCGCGATCTTCGTCGGCCCCTGGTCGCCCGTCTCCCTCGGGGACTACTGCGCCGGCTCCAACCACGTCCTGCCCACCGGCGGCTGCGCCTGTCACTCCTCGGGCCTGTCCGTGCAGTCCTTCCTGCGGGGCATCCACATCGTCGACTACACGCGCGACGCGCTCGCGGAGGTCACCCACCACGTGGTGACCCTCGCCGAGGCGGAGGACCTCCCCGCCCACGGCGCAGCACTCAAGGCCAGGTTCGGGTGGAAGGTTCCGCAGCAGTGACGAACGACAGCACCACCCCCGGTAACGACGCCGAGCGCCACGCCTGGGACGACCTCCCGATCCGCGACGAACTGCGCGGCCAGTCCCCGTACGGAGCGCCCCAGCTCGACGTGCCCGTCCGGCTGAACACCAACGAGAACCCGTACCCGCTCCCCGACGCCCTCGTCGACCGGATCGCCGAACGGGTCCGCGAGGCCGCCCGCGACCTCAACCGCTACCCCGACCGGGACGCCGTCGAGCTCCGTACCGAGCTGGCCCGTTACCTCTCCCGCACCGCCGGGCTCGACGTCACCCGCGCCCACGTCTGGGCGGCCAACGGCTCCAACGAGGTGCTCCAGCAGCTGCTGCAGACCTTCGGGGGCCCCGGCCGCACGGCGATCGGCTTCGAGCCCTCGTACTCGATGCACGCCCTCATCGCCCGCGGCACCGGCACCGGCTGGATCTCCGGACCGCGCAACGAGGACTTCACCATCGACGTCGACGCGGCCCGCGCCGTCATCGCGCGGGAGCGCCCCGACGTCGTCTTCATCACCTCGCCCAACAACCCCACCGGCACGGCCGTCGACGCGCAGACCGTCCTCGCGCTGTACGACGCCGCACAGGCCGCGGGGCCGTCGATGGTCGTCGTCGACGAGGCGTACGGCGAGTTCAGCCACCACGCCTCGCTGCTCCCGCTGATCGAGGGCCGCCGGCACCTGGTGCTCTCGCGCACCATGTCGAAGGCGTTCGGCGCCGCCGGACTGCGCCTCGGCTATCTCGCCGCGGACCCGGCCGTCGTCGACGCGGTCCAGCTGGTGCGGCTGCCGTACCACCTGTCCTCCGTCACCCAGGCCACCGCGCTCGCCGCCCTGGAGCACACCGATACGCTTCTCGGGTACGTCGCGCAGCTCAAGGGCGAGCGCGACCGGATCGTCACCGAGCTGCGCGCCCTCGGCTTCGCCGTCACCGACTCGGACGCCAACTTCGTCCAGTTCGGCCGCTTCGCCGACAGCCACACCGCCTGGCAGCACATCCTCGACCGGGGTGTCCTGGTCCGGGACAACGGCGTACCGGGATGGCTGCGGGTCTCCGCAGGGACCCCGGCAGAGAACGACGCGTTCCTCGATGCGGTACGCGAACTGAAGAAGGAGCACGACGCATGACTCGCGAGGCCCGCGTAGGAAGAGTGGAGCGGACCACCAAGGAAACCTCCGTGCTCGTCGAGATCAACCTCGACGGCAGCGGCAAGGTCGATGTCGCGACCGGGGTCGGCTTCTACGACCACATGCTCGACCAGCTCGGCCGCCACGGACTGTTCGACCTCACCGTCAAGACCGACGGCGACCTGCACATCGACTCGCACCACACCATCGAGGACACCGCCCTCGCCCTCGGTGCCGCGTTCAAGCAGGCCCTCGGCGACAAGGTCGGCATCTACCGCTTCGGCAACTGCACCGTCCCGCTGGACGAGTCGCTCGCCCAGGTCACCGTCGACCTCTCCGGCCGCCCGTACCTCGTGCACACCGAGCCCGACAACATGGCGCCGATGATCGGTGAGTACGACACGACGATGACCCGGCACATCCTGGAGTCCTTCGTCGCCCAGGCGCAGATCGCCCTGCACGTCCACGTCCCGTACGGGCGCAACGCCCACCACATCGTGGAGTGCCAGTTCAAGGCGCTCGCCCGGGCCCTGCGCTACGCCAGCGAGCACGACACCCGCGCGGCCGGCATCCTCCCCTCCACGAAGGGCGCCCTGTGACCGGCCTCAACACCGTCCTGATCCTGGTCGGCCTCTTCCTGGCCGGCGGGGTCTACTCCTTCTCGAAGCAGGGCATGCCCAAGGGCATCATCGTGCTGCTCTCGATCGCCTCCGTGATGTGCCTGGTAGCGGGCGTCATGCGGATCCAGGGCCTCTGGGACTGAGGAGTCACACGTGGATACGAAGAAGAAGGTCGTCGTCTTCGACTACGGCTTCGGTAACGTCCGGTCCGCCGAGCGCGCCCTCGCCCACGTCGGCGCCGACGTCGAGATCACCCGCGACTTCGACACGGCGATGAACGCCGACGGGCTGCTCGTGCCCGGCGTCGGCGCGTTCTCCGCCTGCATGGAGGGCCTGAAGAAGGCCCGCGGTGAATGGATCATCGGACGCAGGCTCTCCGGCGGACGCCCCGTCATGGGCATCTGCGTCGGCATGCAGATCCTCTTCGAGCGCGGCATCGAGCACGGCGTGGAGACCGAGGGCCTCGACGAGTGGCCCGGCACCGTCGGCCCGCTCCAGGCCGACGTCGTCCCGCACATGGGGTGGAACACCGTCGAGGCCCCCGAGGACTCCCGGCTGTTCGCCGGACTCGACGCCGAGGCCCGGTACTACTTCGTGCACTCGTACGCGGCGCACGACTGGTCCCTCGAAGTCACCAACGCCAAGATCCGTGCCCCCAAGGTCACCTGGGCCACGCACGGTGAACGGTTCGTGGCGGCCGTGGAGAACGGCGCGCTGTGGGCCACCCAGTTCCACCCCGAGAAGTCCGGCGATGCCGGCGCCCAGCTGCTGACCAACTGGATCGAGACGCTGTAATGCCGAAGCTTGAACTGCTCCCCGCCGTCGATGTCCGCGACGGCCAGGCGGTCCGCCTGGTGCACGGCGAGTCCGGCTCCGAGACCTCCTACGGCTCGCCCCTGGAGGCCGCGCTCGCCTGGCAGCGCTCCGGCGCCGAATGGCTGCACCTCGTCGACCTGGACGCCGCCTTCGGCACCGGTGACAACCGGGCGCTCATCGCCGAGGTGGCCGGCGCCATGGACATCAAGGTCGAGCTCTCCGGCGGTATCCGCGACGACGCCACGCTCGCCGCCGCCCTCGCCACCGGCTGTCGTCGCGTCAACCTCGGCACGGCCGCCCTGGAGACCCCGGAGTGGGTCGCCAAGGTCATCGCCGAGCACGGCGACAAGATCGCGGTCGGCCTCGACGTCCGCGGCACCACGCTGCGCGGCCGCGGCTGGACCCGCGATGGCGGCGACCTCTACGAGACGCTCGCCCGCCTCGACTCCGAGGGCTGCGCCCGCTACGTCGTCACCGACATCGCCAAGGACGGCACGCTCCAGGGCCCCAACCTGGGCCTGCTGCGGGACGTCTGCGCGGCCACCGACCGCCCCGTCGTCGCCTCCGGCGGCGTCTCCAGTCTCGACGACCTGCGGGCGATCTCCCTGCTCGTCCCCGAAGGCGTCGAGGGCGCGATCGTCGGGAAGGCGCTGTACGCGAAGGCGTTCACGCTGGAAGAGGCCCTGAAGGCGGTCGCCGCATGAGCGACACCGTCAGGCGCGTCTCCTCCGGCGCCCCCTGGGAGGAGAAGTTCGGGTACTCCCGCGCGGTGGAACTCCCGAACGGGCTGGTGCTCGTGGCCGGCTGCACGTCCGTGGTGGGCGGCCAGATCTCCGCGGGCAGCCCCTACGAGCAGGCCGTCGCCTCCTTCGAGGTCGCCTTCGAGGCGTTGAAGCAGGTGGGCCTCGGACGCGCGGACGTCGTCCGCACCCGGATGTACGTCACGCACGCCCGGGACACGGACGAGGTCGGCCGCGCCCACAAGGAGCTGTTCGACGACGTCCGCCCCGCCGCCACCATGATCATCGTGTCCGGTCTCGTCGACCCGAGCCTGGTCGTCGAGGTCGAGGTCGAGGCCTACCGGGCAGGTGCGTGATGACGCTCGCCGTACGTGTCATCCCCTGCCTCGACGTGGACAACGGCCGCGTCGTCAAGGGCGTCAACTTCCAGAACCTGCGCGACGCCGGTGACCCCGTCGAGATGGCGAAGCTGTACGACGCCGAGGGCGCCGACGAGCTGACCTTCCTCGACATCACCGCGTCCAGCGGCGACCGGGAGACGACGTACGACGTGGTGCGCCGCACCGCCGAGCAGGTCTTCATCCCGCTCACCGTCGGCGGCGGCGTCCGCGCCCCCGACGACGTCGACAAGCTCCTGCGGGCCGGCGCCGACAAGGTCGGCGTCAACACCGCGGCCATCGCCCGGCCGGAGCTGATCCGGGAGATCGCCGAGCGCTTCGGCCGCCAGGTCCTGGTGCTCTCCGTGGACGCCCGGCGCACCCCCACGGGCACCTTCGAGGTCACCACGCACGGCGGCCGCAAGGGCACCGGCATCGACGCCGTCGAATGGGCCCACCGGGCGGCCGAACTCGGCGCGGGCGAGATCCTGCTCAACTCGATGGACGCCGACGGCACGAAGGACGGCTACGACACCGAGATGATCGCCGCCGTGCGCCGGCACGTGAGCGTCCCCGTCATCGCCTCCGGCGGTGCGGGCCGGCTCGCGGACTTCGCACCGGCCGTCGACGCCGGGGCCGACGCGGTCCTCGCCGCGTCGGTCTTCCACTTCGGCGATCTGCGGATCTCCGAGGTCAAGGGCGCGCTGCGGGAGGCCGGGCACCCGGTCCGCTGAGGGTGCGCGGGCCGGGACCGGCCGTGAAGGCCGGTGAACTTGCCGATGTGTGCCACCGGGGTGCACCGCGAGAGTGGCGACCGCCAGAGAACAACGGCGGTTCCACGCGGTGCACCCCGAACGGCCCCCGGTGACAGTCGACAGGGGGGTCTCGGTCCCTGCCCGGTGTGGCTCCCGCCACGACCGAGAGGCCCCCCTCGTGCAGCACCTCCCCTCCGGCGACATCTCCCCGCGCCACCGGATGTCCAAGAGCCGTTCCCGCCTCGTCAAGGGCCTGATGGCCGCCACCGTCGCCACCGCGGGTCTGTGCACCGCGCTGATGCCGGGCGCCCAGGCCGCCGACAACCCCTACGAGCGCGGCCCGGCGCCCAGCAATTCGAGCATCGAGGCGAGCCGCGGTTCGTACGCGGTCTCGCAGACCAGCGTCTCCTCGCTGCGCGTCAGCGGCTTCGGCGGCGGCACGATCTACTACCCGACGTCCACGGCGGACGGCACCTTCGGCGCGGTCGCCATCTCGCCCGGCTTCACCGCCTACCAGTCCAGCATCGCCTGGCTCGGACCGCGGCTCGCCTCGCAGGGCTTCGTCGTCTTCACCATCGACACCAACACCACCGTGGACCAGCCGGACAGCCGCGGCCGTCAGCTCCTGGCAGCGCTGGACTACCTGACGCAGTCGAGTTCGGTGCGCAGCCGGATCGACACCTCCCGGCTCGGCGTGATGGGCCACTCCATGGGGGGCGGCGGCACCCTGGAGGCCGCGAAGAGCCGTACCTCGCTGAAGGCGGCGATCCCGCTGACCGGCTGGAACCTCGACACCACCTGGCCCGAAGTCCGCACGCCCACCCTGATCTTCGGTGCGGACGGCGACACGATCGCCCCCGTCGCCACCCACTCCGAGCCGTTCTACCAGTCGCTGCCGAGCACGCTGGACAAGGCGTACGTGGAGCTGCGCGGGGCCACGCACTTCACCCCGAACTCCTCCAACACCACGATCGCGAAGTACAGCATCTCGTGGCTGAAGCGCTTCATCGACAATGACTCCCGCTACGAGCAGTTCCTGTGCCCGATCCCGCAGGTGAGCCTCACGATCGCCGAGTCGCGGGGCAACTGCCCCCACTCCTCGTAGTTCCTGACGCCCGGTGAGGGCCGGACCGCGGACAGCGGTCCGGCCCTTCGCCGTCGACGCCCCGCCATCGGGCCGGTCAGTCGTCCTCCGTGAGGAATCCGGCGACGGAGGCGGCGAATCCCGGATCGCGGACGACGGTGAGGTGGTCCCCGGGCAGCACCTCCAGCCGTGACCCCGCGAGGGCCTCGGCCAGCACCTCGGGCCGCACGGCCAGGGGATCGTCCGCCCCGGCGAGCACCAGCGTGGGTATCCGGATCCGGTCCAGCGGCAGCGCGCCCCGGTGCACCGAGCGGAGTTGCGCGGCCAGGGCCGACCGGTCGGACCCCGTGGTGTCGGCCAGGATCCGGAAGCCCCGGGTCCGTTCGGGGGCGTCGGCCGCGTCCTCGGCCATCAACGCGGCCGCCACCAGCTCCGGCGGCATGGCCCGGGTGTCCAGCCCGCCGACCTCCACCGCTCCCGCGCCGATCCCGCCGACCACCAGCCGGGTGATCCGCTCGTCGTCCGCGGCCGCGAGCAGCGCCACCACCGCGCCCATCGAGTAGCCCGCCACATGCACTTCCCCGGCACCGGTGCGGTCGATCAGCTGCCGCACGTCCCGGGCCATCACCGACTCGCCGTACAGGGCCTCGTCGTGCGGCTTGTCCGACGCGCCGTGCCCCCGCGCGTCGAGCGCGAGCACGTGACGGCCCCGCGCCACCAGGGCCTCGACCACGCCGGGGCCCTCCCAGTTCAGCCGGGCGTCGGCGGCGAAACCGTGCAGCAGGAGCACCGGCGGCAGCCCGACCCGCGAACCGCGGGACCAGGACCAGCAGCGCAGCGTCAGACCGTCGGCCGTACGGAATTCATCAGTCATGGCCCGACATTACGGGCGGCGCGTGCCGGACCGGGTGTGCGCTGTGCGGGTGCACAGCCAACTCCCGCGCGCCTTGGGAGGGTGCCCCGCAACCAGCCGGGCGGGGGCCGGGGCCGGACGCACATCTTCCGACACTGTTTACGCGGAAGTAACGTGCCGGTTGTGACCCCATCGACGACCGTGCACAGTCCGCTCCGGCTGTACGGCCGCAGCGGGGAACTCGCCATCCTCGACACCCTGTTGGTGCGACTGGGCAACGGCGACGGCAGCGCGCTGGTGCTGACCGCGCTGCCCGGCATCGGCCGCACCGCACTCCTGGACAAGGCCGCCGCCGCGCACCACGAACGGCGCACCGGCCCCGTCCTGACCGCCACCGCGACCCCCGCCGAGCAGCGACTGCCGTACAGCGGGCTGCACGCCCTGCTCTGTTCCGCGCCGGGCCCGCTTCCGCTGCCCCCGGACCGGGTGCTGCGCGACGGCATCACCCCCACGGCGCTGCTCGCCCTGCTGCGGCATCTCGGCTCCGAACGGCCGCTGTTGGTGTGTGTGGACGACGCGCACGCCTGGGACCCCGATTCGCGCGCCGCCCTCGTCTTCGCTGCCCGCCGGCTCGGTGCGGGCAGCCGGGTCGCGGTGGTGATCGGCGCCGGTGACGAGACCAGCTTCGCGGGGCTGCCCGCGCTCAGGCTCGGCCCCCTCGACGACGACGCGGCGGCGGCCCTCCTGGACCGGATCACCGACGCGGCAGGCGCCGCTGACCAGGTCGACCCGGTGGTCCGCGGCGAACTCCTCCGGGAGGCGGCCGGAAACCCCCGGCTGCTCGCCGGTCTGGCCGCCCGCCTCACCCCCGACCAGCTGGCCGGCCGCACCCCGCCCCCCTATCCGCTGCCCGGCGCCGAGGAGGTCCTGGAGGCGCACGCCGCCCGACTCGACGGGCTGCCCCAGGACACCCGCACGCTGCTTCTGCTCGCCGCCGCCGCGCAGGAACACGAACCGGAGGGCGCCGGCGCGGACATGGCCCTCCTGCTCCGCGCGGCCGCCCCGGCCGGCCTCGGCCCCGCAGCGCTCGACCAGGCCCTGCTCACGCCGGCCGGGACCGCCGGAGCACTTCAACGAGCGGGTGACCGGCTCCACTTCAGCCACCCGTTGCTGCGCCGGGCAGTCCTGCACCGTGCCTTTCCGCAGCACCGCCGAGCGGTGCACGGACTGCTCGCCACGCTTCTGGCGACGACGCCGACCCCTTCCCCTCCGCAGCGCCCGTTCCGGTCCCTGCCGGCGGCAGGGGCGGCGTCGCCGCTCTCCGCTGCCCCGTTCCGGTCCCTGCCGGAGCACCCGGCAGCCGGGCCGTCCCTGCTGCCCGCGCTCGTCCAGCGCGCCTGCGCCGCCGGGGGCCCCGACGAGACACTGGCCGACGCGCTGGAGGCGGCGGCCGTGGCGCCGCGGCCGCATGCGGAGCGGGCGGCCGCGCTCACCCGTGCCGCGGTGCTCTCCACCGACGGCGCCTCGCGGGCCGCCCGGTTCGCCGCCGCCGCCGAGCACACCCGGCTCGCGGGCGACCCCGGCCGGGCCCGTGCGCTGCTGGCCCGGGCCGGCGCCCACCCCGCGCACGACGGCGCGCATCTGGTGCGCGGCCTGCTCGCCCTGCGCGACGGACCGGCCGCCGACGCCCACGAGGCCCTCCTCACCGCCGCGGCGCTGCTCGCCCCGCACGACCCGCGCCGCGCACTGGACGCCCATCTCGGTGCCGCCGAGGCCGCCTGGGCGATGGGGGACGCGCTCGCGTACCTCGACGCCATGACCCGTATCCCGGTCGCCGTGTCCGATCCGGCCCTCGCCCAGTACTGCGACGGCCTGAGCGCGGTGCTGTGCGGACGGATCGCCGAAGGGCAGGCCCTGCTGCGGCGCTGCCTCGACTCGGCCGGCCGGGCGCACGACCCGGCCCCGCTGCTGCGGGGCGGGGCCTCGGCCCTGGTGCTGGGCGACGTCGACGCCGCCTGCAGGCTCGGCACCCGGGCGCTGGCCGCCGTGCGGTCGGCCGGTCCGGAGGCCCTGCTGCCGCAAGCCCTGGAGCAGCTGGCGTACGCCGAGCTCCGGGCCGGCCGTCATGCTCGCGCCCGCGCCCACGCGCGGGAGGGCCTGCACGCCGCCCGGCGCACCGGACAGCCCAACACCGCCTCCCACCTGCATGCCGTACTGGCTCTCGCCGCCTCCGTGGAGGCCGGTACCGAGGCCTGCGCCACCCATGCCGACGCGGCCCTCGCGGGGGCCGGACCTCACGGGCTCGCCCAGGCCGCGACCCTCGCCACCTGGGCGCTCGCCCGTGCGGACCTGGCGGCGGGGCGCTCCGGCGCGGCCGCGGCCCGGCTCGACCCGCTCGTCCGGCCGGGCCCCCGGCGCGGGCACTTCGCCACCCGGATGCTCGCCGTGCCGTGTTACGTCGAGGCGTCCGTCCTGGCCGGGCGGGCGGACCGGGGCAGGGGGGCGGACCCGGTCGCCGACGCCGTGGCCGAGTTCGCCGTCTGGGTCACGCGCACCACCGATCCCCAGGCCCCCGCCCAACTGGCCCGCTGCCGCGCCCTGCTGGCGGCACCGGCCGATGTGGCCGGACGCTACGAGGAGGCGCTCACCCACCACGACCGCGCGGGCGGCGACTTCGAACGCGCCCGCACCCAGTTGCTGTACGGGGCGTGGCTGCGCCGCCGCCGCCGTACCCGGGAGGCCAGGGGCCCGCTGCGGGACGCGCTGGTCGCCTTCGAGCGGTGCGGTGCGCGGGCCTGGACCGACAGGGCGAGCGGTGAACTGCGGGCAGCGGGCGAGGCCGTGGAGGCCCCGGCCGCGATCGGGGGCACGGGCCCGCTGACCGTGCTGACGCCGCAGCAGCAGCGCATCGCCCGGTGCGTCGCCGAGGGGGCCACCAATCGTGAGGTCGCCCTGCGGCTCTCGGTGAGCACCCGCACCGTCGACCACCATCTGCGCAACGTGTTCGCCGCGCTCGGCGTACGGTCCAGGACCGAGCTGGCCAGGCTGCTGGACCGCTGACACGCGGCCGGCGGAGGGGCGAAACCGGGCGGACACGGGCGGAATCCTCGGCCGGTGCGACGCCCCGGTTTCGGCTCCGAGGCCGGGAGGTTGCAGGACCGTGATGAGAAGTACGCCGCAAACCTCTAGGTACCGACTGGGCGGTATGCCATTCTGCGGGCGTCAGGATGATTCGGTGTGCTCATGCCCAACGCCGGGCTGGGTGAACCGGAGCCGGCCGTTTTCCGGAGCCGGCCGAATCCCGGTGGAGGCCGCCATGCCGCAGGTCGTACGTTCACGGGTCAGGGCGTTGCACGGGCCGCCCCCCGTCGCGCCGATGCCGCGCCGCTTCCGTTCGCTGGCCGATCGCGAGGCCGTCGCCGTACTGCACCGGGCCGCCCGGGTGCTGATCGAAGGGCTGCCGGAGCTGACGGACCGGCTTGTCGAGGCGCTGCGCGAGCAGGAGCCCGCATACCGCTCGGCCATCGAGGCCGACGCGGCCGAGATCTGGCAGGAGGTGCACCACTCGCTGCGGCACAACGTCGGATCACTGATCCAGCCCCGGGAGTTCCGGGAGGCCGCCCACCGCACCTCCATGCGCATCGGCGAGGCCCGGGCCGAGCAGGGCCTGCCGCTCGACGCGGTCCTGCACGCCTTCCGGATGGGCGGTGCGATGGTCTGGCAGGATCTGGTGGACGACACCGCGCGCCGCCACCCCGAGGACATCCGGCTGCTGGTGCATGTCGCGGCGGACGTCTGGAACTTCGTGGACGAGCACTGCGGTGTCGTCGCGGACGCCTACCGCCGGACCGAGCGCAAGCTGGCCTGGCGGCGGGAGAACCGCCAGCGCCTGATGACGGCCGCGTTGCTGGACGGCACCGCCCAGATCGCCGAACTGCCCGACGCCGCCGCGATGCTGGGGCTGCCCGAGCACGGCAGGTACGCGGTGCTCGCGGTCTCCACCGCCCGCCGCGCCCCGCACGGCACCGCACAGGCGCCGATGACGCTGCCCGCCGGTACGGACGCGCTCTGGCACCCGGGCCCGGACGCGGAGTTCGCGATCCTGCCGCTGGCCCGGAGCGAAGGGGCGGCGGACCCCGCCGCGCTGCCCGCCGAGCCGCCGGCCGGAGCCCACGCCGGGGGAGGGGACGACGCGCCTGCCGGCACGGTCGACGGGGACGCGGAACTCGCCGCACTGGCCGCCGGGCTGGCCGCACCGCCGGGTGCCCGGGTCGGCATCAGCTCCGTCGTCGACGGGCTGGCGGCCGTCGGGGACGCCCGCCGGCTCGCCGAGACCGCCCTGCGGGCCTGTCCGGCCGGAGGCGGGGTCGTCCTGCTCGACGAGCAGCTGCCGGCCGCCCTGGTCGTCTCGTCCCCGGGACTCGGCTCGGCGCTGGCCGCGCGGGTCCTGGGGCCGCTGGACCGGCTGGACGCGGCCGACCGCGACGTGATCATCGAGACGCTCACGGCGTGGCTCGACTCGGACGGTTCCGCGCAACGGGCGGGGGCCCGGCTGTACTGCCACCGCAACACGGTCCTGAACCGGCTGCGCCGCTTCGAGCAGCTGACGGGCCGCTGTCTGACCCGCCCGTCCGACGCGGTCGAGGTCTCCCTCGCCCTGACGGCACGGCGCCTGCTCGCGGGCTGACGGGGAGCGCGGCCTCCGCCGGACGGCGGAGGCTGTGCTCACGCACAGTCCTCGCGCGTACCGGCTGTACCCGCGCAGCGACCCCGCCCCGGCCGCTGTACGCGGGCCGTGGCAGCTGATGCCGTGACCGGCATGTCTTCCGCGCCCCCGACACCCCGCACGCGTCGCCTCCCCGTGAGCGCCCGCCCTGCCGCCGTCACCTCTGCCCCGGCCCCGGGACCGCGCCGGTGAGCGGCGGCTTCGACGCCCGGTCGCTGGCCGTGGTCGTCTTCCTCGGATTCGTCGCCGTCTCGCTGCTGCTGTGCGGGCTGGCCGCGGCGGACCAGGACGATCCGGAACACTTCTACGCCGGTGGCGGCTCCGCCCTCGGCCCGGCCGGGAGCGGGCTGGCCATCGCCGGTGACTACATCTCGGCCGCCACACTGCTCTCCACCACCGGCTCCGTCGCCCTCGCCGGTTTCGACGGCATCCTCTTCGCCGTCGCCACGGTCGCCTCCCTGGTCCTCGTCATGCGGATCCTCGCCGAACCGATGCGCCGCAAGGGCGTGTTCACCCTTGGCGACTTCCTTGCGGACCGGCTCGGCGACCCGACCGTACGCCGGGCCCTCGGGATCACGACCCTGGTCGTCCTGGCCCCGCTGCTGCTGGTGCAACTCGCCACGGCGGGCCGGGTCATGGCCTCCGTGTTCGGCCTGCCCGACGGCGCGCTCACCAGCTGCACCGTCGCCAGCGGCGCCCTGATGATCTGCTACTCCGCCGTCGGCGGCATGCGCGGCACCGGCTACATCCAGATCGTCAAGGTCGCGGTGGTGCTGGCCGCGGTGACCCTCCTCGCCGGGCTGGTGCTCGCCCGCTACGGCTGGAACCCCTTCGCGCTCTTCGACGCCGCACAGAAGGGCAGCGGCGCCGGCGGGTCCTACGCGCGCCCCGGACTCCAGTTCGGCCACACCCTCGCCGGAACCCTGGACCTCCTGGGCTTCCAGCTCACCCTGGTCCTCGGGGCCGCCTGCATGCCGCACATCATGATGCGGCTGCACCCCATGCGCGACAGCTGGACGGTGCGCCGCGCCACTGTCTGGGCGGCGGCGCCGGTCGCCTTCCTGTGCGCCGGTGTCGTCGTGGTCGGTCTCGGCGCGTCCGCCCTGCTCGGCCACAAGATCATTCAGGCCGCCGACCCCGCGGGCGGCACCGCGCTGCTGCTGGTGACCGGCGCGCTCGACCCGGGCGCCGACGGGCCGCGCGAGTCCCTGCTGTTCGCCTTCGTGGCCTGCGCGGTGTTCGCCACCACACTGGCCGCGGTGGCCGGCATCACCCTGGCGGCCGCCTCGTCCGTCGCCCGCGACTTCGCGGCGAAGGCCCGGTCGCGTACGGCCACCCGGTCCGACCGGTCCGCCCGGCGGGAGATCCTCCGCGCCCGCCTGGCCGTCGTCCTGACCGGCGCGCTGTCCGTCTACGTGTCGACGTACACCCATGACCGCAACCCTCAGGTGCTGCTCTCGCTCTCGTTCGCCGCAGCTGCCTCCGTGCTGCCGCCGGTTCTGCTGTACGCGCTGTTCCGGCCGGGCTTCGACGCGCGAGGGGTGCGCTGGACGGTCTACGGCACGCTGCCGCTCATCGCGGTCCTGATGGTGTTCTCGCCCGCGTTCTCCGGCACCCACATCGCGCTCTTCCCCTCCCGCGACTTCCACTGGTTCCCGCTCCAGACGCCGGGGCTGGTCACGATCCCGGCCGGATTCCTGCTGGGGTACCTCGGCTCCCGCGCCGGGCGCGGGAAGCGGCCGGGCGCGGGGGAGCCGAGGCATCGTGCAACGTTTATTGCGCAATAGATATTGCGCAAGTTTTCTTTCCTATCTACCGTGGAGGGCATGGCAAGCAACGAATCACGCCGGGTGTCCGACCTCGGCACGCTCAAGGCGTTCGGGCACCCCCTGCGGATGAAGCTCTACCGGGCGCTCTACATCACCCGGCAGGCCACCGCGTCCCAGCTCGCCGAGCAGATCGACGAGCAAGTCTCGCTCGTCAGCTACCACCTGCGCAAGCTCGCCGACCACGGCCTGATCGAGGAGGCCGACCGGGAGGGCAAGGACGGCCGCGAGCGCTGGTGGCAGCCCGCCTCGAAGGGGCTGCGCTTCCATGACGAGGACTTCAGCGACGCGCCCGAGAAGGCGGCCACCCACACCGCCGTCAGCCGCCTCTCGTTCGACCAGCACATCGAGCTGTACCGCCGCTTCCTCGACGCGTACCGCAGCTGGACGCCCCCGTGGCGCAAGGCGTCCTTCACCTCGGAGTACCTGGCCCGGCTGACCCCCGCGGAGCTCGGCGCGCTCGAACGCGAGCTGGACGGGGTCATCAGCCGGTACGAGGAGCAGGGCCGCGCCCGCGACGAGGCCGGCGACACGGAGGACCGCGAGAACGTCGCCCTGCACCTGTACGGCTTCCCGTTCCGGACCTGATCCGCCGACCCGAGAGGAGCGACCCCGTGACCGTCACCCTCCCCGTCGGCCAGGACGCCGGACGCCCGGCCCACCGCGACGGCAACGTCCTGCGCTGGCTCGGCGCCTACACGGCGTCCACGATCGGCGACAGCGTCTACTACATGGCCCTCGCCTGGGCCGCCGCCCGCACCGGAAGCGCCTCGCAGACCGGTCTGGTGCTCGCCGCGGGCTCCATACCCCGGGCCGTGCTCCTGCTCGGCGGGGGAGTGCTCGCCGACCGGTTCGGCCCGCGCCGCGTCGTCGTCGCGAGCGACACGGCCCGCTGCCTCGTCATCCTGGGCCTGGCCGGCACCCTGCTCCTCACCTCGCCCACGGTGTGGATGCTGATCGCCGTCGCACTCGTCTTCGGCGCGGCCGACGCACTCTTCCTGCCCGCCGTCGGCGCCCTGCCACCGCGCATCACGGCCGCCTCCCAGCTCGCCCGGGTGCAGGGCATGCGCGGCCTCGCCACCCGTACCGCCACGGTCGTCGGCGCCCCGCTCGGCGGCGTCGCGGTCGCCCTCGGCGGCCCGGTCCTCGCCTTCGCCGCCGCGGGCGTGCTCTTCGCCGTCTCGCTGCCGCTGCTCCTGGCCGTACGGGTGAGCCCCCTGAGGGACACGGCC
Source organism: Streptomyces sp. NPDC005775 (assembly GCF_042871565.1). Taxonomy (NCBI): domain Bacteria; kingdom Bacillati; phylum Actinomycetota; class Actinomycetes; order Kitasatosporales; family Streptomycetaceae; genus Streptomyces; species Streptomyces sp. NPDC005775. The sequence goes on from NZ_JBIAIU010000011.1 coordinate 160,640, forward strand.
GCGGCGGAACCCGCGGGCACCGCCTGGCGCGAACTGGCCGATGGACTGGGCTACATCCGCCGCCACCCGCTGCTCGGGCCGCTGATGCTCGTCGTCGCCGTCAGCGAACTCGGCTTCGTCGGCCCGCTCAACCTCGGCCTGATCCTCCTCAGCGAGGAACGCGGCTGGGGCGCCTCGGGCATGGGCTGGGTCATCGCCGCCTTCGGCATCGGCGCGGGCGCCTCGGCCCTGCTGCTCACCGTCCGCGGACGCGTCCCCCGGGCCGGACTCGTCATGTGCCTCACCGTGCTGGTCGGCGCGGTCGCCATCGGAGCCCTGGCGTACGCCCCCTCCGTGCCGCTGGCCGCGGGGGTCGCGTTCGTCATCGGCCTGTTCGCCGGCCTCGGCGGCGCCCTGTGCGGCGCCCTCACGCAGACGGCCGCCGACCCCGCCTACCTGGGCCGCGTCACCTCGGTCTCGACGCTCTTCACCCACGCCCTGGCGCCGCTCAGCTACCCCGTGACCGGCGCCGCCGTCGCGCTCCTGGGCACCGGCCCGGTCTTCGTCGCCAGCGCCTGCCTGTGTGCGGCGGGGGCGGCGGCGGGCCTGCTCCTCGCGCCGCTGCGCCGCGCGGAGCTCCCCGGCTGACCGGGCGCGACGCCGGACTACATCCCGAGCTTCGCCGTCGTCAGCCGGCCGATCGCCTCCTTCTCGCCCTCCAGCTCCACCCGCGCCGCGTCCTGCCGCCCGAACGCGAACAGCAGCAGCTCGCCCGGTTCGCCGGTCACCGTCACCACCGGAGCACCCCGGTGCGCGACCACCGTCTGCCCGTCCGGGCGACGCAGCACCAGCCCCACCGGCGCCTTGCGCCCCAGGACCCGCGCCGCCTTCTCCGTACGCGACCACAGGACATCGGCGAACACCGGGTCCAGCTCCCGCGCCGACCAGTCCGGCTGCGCCCGGCGGACGTCCTCCGTGTGCACGTAGAACTCCACGGTGTTGGCCGCCTCGTCCAACTGCTTCAGCCCGAACGGGGACATGCGCGGCGGACCCGTACGGATGAGCTGGATCAGTTCCTCGTACGGCTTCTCGGTGAACTCGCCCATGACCCGCTCGCGCCGGTTCTTCAGGGGGCCGATGACCAGCCCGGCGGCCGCGTCCGGCCGGCGCTCCCGCACCACCACATGGGCCGCGAGATCACGGGCGGTCCAGCCGTGGCAGAGCGTCGGGGCCTCCGGGCCCACGGCCTCCAACAGGTCGGCAAGCAGAAGTCGTTCGCGCTTCGCATGGGTCGACATGCCCGCCAGCGTACGACCGGTGTCCACCGTCCGCCCAGTGGACGCACGCCCGAATGCCCCGCGTACCCACGGCACAATGGGCACATGACCAGCACGCCCACGCCCGGCACCCCCCGGCCCGCCAGCGCCCTCGACCCCGCCATCGCCGCCCGCCTCAAGCGCGGCGCCGACGGACTGGTCCCGGCCATCGCCCAGCAGTACGACACCGGCGAGGTGCTGATGCTCGGCTGGATGGACGACGAGGCGCTGCACCGCACCCTCACCACCGGACGCTGCACCTACTGGTCGCGCAGCCGCCAGGAGTACTGGGTCAAGGGCGACACCTCCGGCCACACCCAGCAGGTCAAGTCCGTCGCCCTGGACTGCGACGCCGACACCGTCCTCGTCCGGGTCGACCAGACGGGCGCCGCCTGCCACACGGGCGACCGCACCTGTTTCGACGCCGACGTCCTCCCCACAGGAGGTGTCTCGCCGGCCAGGGACGGGTCCGCGACGCCTGGCACGGCACCTCGCGGCGTTGCCGAAACGTCCTGATCGCTCCGCGATGAGGACGCCCCGGCGCCTTGCGATGTACCGCACCGGACGCCGCGGCCCGATCCGACCCTGGTCAGCGAGACACCCCCTCGGACAGTAGGGTCTGCCGCCATGGACCTCGACACGTTCCGCAAGCTGGCCGTCGACCGGCGCGTCATCCCCGTCACCCGCCGGCTCCTCGCGGACGGCGACACCCCGGTCGGTCTCTACCGCAAGCTCGCGGGGGAGCGCACCGGCACCTTCCTCCTCGAATCCGCGGAGAACGGCCGCACCTGGTCGCGGTACTCCTTCATCGGCGTACGCAGCGCCGCCACGCTCACCACGAAGGACGGCCGGGCCCACTGGCTCGGCACCCCGCCGGTCGGCGTCCCCGTCGAGGGCGACCCGCTCCAGGCGCTGCGCGCGACCATCGAGACCCTGCACACCCCGCACGACCAGGAATCCGGGCTGCCGCCCTTCACCGGCGGCATGGTCGGCTACCTCGGCTACGACATCGTGCGCCGGCTGGAGAAGATCGGTGAGAGCGGCGGTGACGACCTGAAGCTCCCCGAGCTGACGATGCTGCTCACCTCCGACCTCGCCGTCCTCGACCACTGGGACGGCAGCGTCCTGCTGATCGCCAATGCCATCAACCACAACGACCTGGCCACCGGCGTCGACGAGGCGTACGCCGACGCCGTCGCCCGGCTCGACGCCATGGAGCGGGACCTGAGCCGCCCCGTCGAGAACGCCCCCGCCGCGCTCCCGCCCTCCGAACTCCCGCCGTACACCGCCCTGTGGGGCGGCCCGGCGTACCAGGACGCGGTCGAGGACGTGAAGGAGCGCATCCGGGCCGGCGAGGCCTTCCAGGTCGTCCCCTCCCAGCGCTTCGAAACCCCGTGCACGGCCAGCGCGTTGGACGTCTACCGGGTACTGCGCGCCACCAACCCCTCGCCGTACATGTACCTCTTCCGCTTCGACGGCTTCGACGTCGCGGGCTCCAGTCCCGAGGCCCTCGTCAAGGTCGAGGACGGCCGCGCCATGCTCCACCCGATCGCCGGCACCCGGCACCGGGGCGCCACCCCGCAGGAGGACCAGGCGCTCGCCGACGAGCTCCTCGCCGACCCGAAGGAACGCGCCGAGCACCTGATGCTCGTCGACCTCGGCCGCAACGACCTGGGACGGGTCTGCGAACCCGGCAGCGTCGAGGTCGTCGACTTCATGTCGATCGAGCGCTACTCGCACGTGATGCACATCGTGTCCACCGTCACCGGCCGCGTGGCCGAGGGCCGCACCGCCTTCGACGTCCTCACCGCCTGCTTCCCGGCCGGCACCCTCTCCGGCGCCCCGAAACCGCGCGCCATGCAGATCATCGAGGAGCTCGAACCCACCCGCCGCGGACTGTACGGCGGCTGCGTCGGCTACCTCGACTTCGCCGGGGACTCCGACACCGCCATCGCGATCCGCACCGCGCTGCTGCGGGACGGCACGGCGTACGTCCAGGCCGGCGCGGGCGTCGTCGCCGACTCCGACCCCGTCGCCGAGGACACCGAGTGCCGCAACAAGGCCGCGGCGGTCCTGCGCGCCGTTCACACCGCCAACCGGCTCGGCGGCAGCTGAGACAGGCCCCACAAGGGGGGCGGTCGGCGGCTCGGAGGACGTAAGGGATAGTGGAGTACGTGAGCGCCGTCCCCGTACCCCAGCCCCGTGCCGAAGCCGCCGTCGCGCCCGACAGCGCGGGAAGCCGCCGAAGCCTGGCGGCCGGCCTGCTCCTCGGGGCGGCCGGAGCCACCGTCGTCCTGCTCGCCTCCGGGCAGACCTGGGCCGGCGGCAAGGCCGTGGTCGGTGGTGGCACCCTGGCACTGAATGCCGAGGGAAAGGACGTCACGGGCCTTCCCGCGGCCCTCGCCATAGTCGGCCTGGCCGCCCTCGTCGCCGTCTTCGCCGTCCGCGGCGCCGGCCGGCTCGCCGTCGCCGGACTGCTGGCCCTCAGCGGGCTCGGCGCCGCGCTGAGCGCCTACCTCGGCGCCACCGACAGCGCCGCACTCGACGAGAAGGCCGCCCGTTCCACCGGCGACACCTCCGCCACGATCGAGGCCCTGACCCACACCGCCTGGCCCTACGTCACCGCGGCCGGCGGACTGCTGATCCTGATCGCCGGGCTCCTCGCCCTGCGCTACGGCAGCCGCTGGCCCACGATGTCGGGACGGTACGAGCGCGACGGCACCCCGCGCCCCCGCAAGGTCCGTCGCACCGCACCGGACCCCGACCGGCCCGAGGACCTGTGGAAGGCCCTGGACCGCGGCGAGGACCCGACGCGCGAGGCATGACCCCCCAGCTCACGTCGCACCCGCGCGTACGGGACAATGGCCTGAGCTCGCGGCACAGCGGCACCCACAGCGGCACGGTCGCGGCGACCCCGAGCGATACCAACAGCGCAACACCAACGAGGAGCAACTCATGGCGGGCAGCAGCCACGGACACACCCCGGCCGCCTGGACCGGTGTCATCATCGCCTTCGTCGGCTTCTGCATCGCGGGCGTCTTCATGGTGGCGGCCAACCCGCTCGGCTTCTGGGCCGGGATCGCCGTCGTCCTCATCGGCGGGATCGTGGGCCTCGCGATGAAGGCCGCCGGCCTCGGCATGCCGAAGGAGTCGGCGGAGCAGGCGGCGGCCAGGTCCCGCGCCGGGCAGGCGCAGACCTCCTGAACCCGTCCGAGCGACGCACGCACGAAAGGCGCAGCCCGGCCCGGGCTGCGCCTTTCCGCGTCAGCGGGGACAATCACCGAGTGGACCCATCGCCCTCTCCCGCAGCTCCGCCGACGACCGGCCCCCAGCCGGTGCCCGGGCCGCCCCCGGTGCCCGGCTTCCAGGGGCCCCCGCCGGTTCCCCCGCCCGCTCCGGTCCGCACTCCCGTCACGCGGCTCCGGCGGATCGCCACCCCGGCCGCCGTCCTGGCCGGCATCGTCGGGGCGTTCGCCTTCGTCGGCACCGTCGACCCCAACGAACCCGGGCACTACCCCGTCTGCCCGCTGCTCCGGTTCACCGGCGTCTACTGCCCCGGCTGCGGCGGGCTGCGCAGCGCCCACGCCTTCGCGCACGGCGACCTCGTGGCGGCGCTCGGCTCCAACGCCCTCGCGGTCATCGGCTACGCGGCCTTCGTCGTGCTGTGGGCCCTGTGGATGGTCCGCGCGGCCACCGGGAGGCCGCTGCGCATCGAACCGAGGCCGGTCCACTGGTGGGGGATCGGAGCCGTCCTGCTGATCTTCACGGTCGTCCGGAACCTGCCGTTCGGATCGGCCCTGGCGCCGTGAATTCCCAGGTGGTGGCCGACGCGGATGCCCAGGTAGTGGGACATTCACCGGCCGGATGCGGGCCCACCGGCCTCCTGCGGATACCATCGGCAGGGGCAGTCCTGTTCCTTTGTCAACGTCCCGGAAGGGGGCCTCTCGCGTGAGTGTGCTCGACGAGATCATCGACGGCGTTCGCGCCGACCTCGCGGAGCGGCAGGCGCGCGTCAGCCTCGACGAGCTCAAGGAACGCGCGGCCCGCGCTCCCCAGGCCAAGGACGGAGTCGCCGCCCTGCGCGGCGAGGGCGTGACCGTCATCTGCGAGGTCAAGCGCTCCAGCCCCTCCAAGGGCGCCCTGGCCGCCATCGCCGACCCGGCCGCGCTCGCCGCGGACTACGAGGCCGGCGGCGCGTCCGTCATCTCCGTCCTCACCGAGGAGCGCCGCTTCGGCGGATCGCTGGCCGACCTGGAGGCCGTTCGCGCCAAGGTCGACATCCCCATCCTGCGCAAGGACTTCATCGTCACCTCGTACCAGCTGTGGGAGGCACGGGCCTACGGCGCCGACCTCGCCCTGCTGATCGTCGCCGCCCTCGACCAGGAGGCCCTCGTCTCCCTGATCGAGCGCGCCGAGTCCATCGGCCTGACGCCGCTGGTCGAGGCGCACGACGAGGAGGAGGCGGAGCGCGCGGTGGAGGCCGGTGCGAAGATCATCGGCGTCAACGCCCGCAACCTGAGGGACCTCAAGGTCGACCGCTCCACCTTCGAGCGCGTCGCACCCGAGATCCCCGACCACATCGTCAAGATCGCCGAGTCCGGCGTCCGCGGCCCGCACGACCTCATCGCCTACGCCAACGCCGGCGCGGACGGTGTGCTGGTCGGCGAATCCCTGGTCACCGGCCGCGACCCGCGGGCCGCAGTCGCCGACCTGGTCGCCGCCGGCGCCCACCCGGCGCTCCGGCACGGACGGAGCTGACCTAGTGCCGCGTCAGCCAAGGTTCGCCCCGTCGCGACGCCCGGCACGCACTCTCGCCGCACCGGCCGAAAGCCCGAGTACGTCCAGTACGAGGACTTCCGGCCGGCACGCCGAGAGCACGCACCGGACGCCGCTCCTTACCGGGCAAACCTTGGCTGACGCGGCACTAGGGCCTTTCGTGTGGATCATGCCGGGCTTGCGGGGTCCGGCCCGCACACCTGCGGCGTTGTCGTCAGTCGTCATTGCTCCGCAGTGACTCCCTCCTCCGCCCTGCAGCCGCACGCACCGGACCCCGCTCCCTGATCCGGCCTGATCCAAGCGAAAGGCCCCACCCCGTGACCGCCGACCGTTCCACGCTCCGACCCCGGCCGGGCCTGCGCCCCGCCGGGGCGCGGCAGCCGCAGGGGCGGGACCCGCACGCGCCGCTGGCACGCGGCTGCCGCCCACGCGGCTGCCGCGCCCCCGCCCGCCGCGTGCACGGGCGGCGGGTGCGGTACGTGATCGGCGACGAGCCCGGCCAGGTCAACGGCATGCGATGGCGCACGGGGCCCGCGCAGTAGAGCGAGCCCCGGCCGTAGCCCCCGCCCCATCCGGCGGATCCGCACGACCGCACCGCCCGGCCCTCCACGGCCAGGGCGGCGTTCCGCTCGCTCATGGCGCCCTACGGTGAAACCCACCCACTGCCATGCCGAGGAGCACGTCGAGATGTCGTCCGACTTCTTCATTCCGGACCCGGAGGGTCTGATCCCCAGCGCCGAGGGCTACTTCGGTGCGTACGGCGGAAAGTTCATCCCGGAGGCGCTCGTCGCCGCCGTGGACGAGGTCGCCGTCGAGTACGACAAGGCCAAGGCCGACCCGGCCTTCGCCGCCGAGCTCAACGAGCTCATGGTGAACTACACCGGCCGCCCCAGCGCCCTGACCGAGGTCGGGCGCTTCGCCGAGCACGCGGGCGGCGCACGGATCTTCCTCAAGCGCGAGGACCTGAACCACACCGGCTCGCACAAGATCAACAACGTGCTGGGCCAGGCACTGCTCACCCGGCGCATGGGCAAGACCCGCGTCATCGCGGAGACCGGAGCCGGCCAGCACGGCGTCGCCACCGCGACCGCCTGCGCGCTCTTCGGCCTCGAATGCACCATCTACATGGGCGAGATCGACACCGAGCGGCAGGCGCTCAACGTCGCGCGCATGCGGATGCTCGGCGCCGAGGTCATCGCCGTGAAGTCCGGCTCCCGCACGCTCAAGGACGCCATCAACGAGGCGTTCCGCGACTGGGTCGCCAACGTGGACCGCACCCACTACCTCTTCGGTACGGTGGCGGGCCCGCACCCCTTCCCCGCGATGGTCCGCGACTTCCACCGCGTGATCGGCGTCGAGGCCAGGCGGCAGATCCTGGAACGGGCCGGCCGGCTGCCCGACGCCGCGGTCGCCTGCGTCGGCGGCGGCTCCAACGCCATCGGGCTCTTCCACGCCCTCATCCCGGACGCCGGAGTCCGCCTCATCGGCTGCGAGCCCGCCGGGCACGGCGTGGAGACGGGCGAGCACGCGGCGACCCTGACCGAGGGCGAGCCCGGCATCCTGCACGGCTCGCGCAGTTACGTCCTCCAGGACGACGAGGGCCAGATCACCGAGCCGTACTCCATCTCGGCCGGTCTGGACTACCCGGGCATCGGCCCGGAACACGCCTACCTCAAGGACATCGGCCGGGGCGAGTACCGCGCGATCACCGACGACGCGGCCATGCAGGCGCTGCGCCTGCTCTCCCGCACCGAGGGCATCATCCCGGCCATCGAGAGCGCGCACGCGCTGGCCGGCGCCCTGGAGGTCGGCAAGGAGCTCGGCAAGGACGGCCTGATCCTGGTCAACCTGTCCGGCCGCGGCGACAAGGACATGGACACGGCAGCGCGCTACTTCGGGCTGTACGACACCGACGCGTCCGTCGAGGCCGACGCGGGCGGCGACGGCGCCGAGATCGAGGGAGACGTCAAGTGAGCGGCAACATCGAGCTGCTGAACACCACTCTCGCCGCCGCGCGCGCCGAGGACCGGGCCGCGCTGATCGCGTACCTGCCCGCCGGCTTCCCGACCGTGGACGGCGCCATCGAGGCGATCAAGGCCGTGGCCGCGGGCGGGGCCGACGTCGTCGAGGTGGGGCTGCCCCACAGCGACCCGGTGCTGGACGGCCCCGTCATCCAGACGGCCGACGACATCGCGCTGCGCGGCGGTGTGCGGATCGCCGACGTGATGCGCACGGTCCGCGAGGCGCACGAGGCGACGGGCATCCCGATCCTCGTCATGACGTACTGGAACCCGATCGACCGGTACGGCGTCGAGCGCTTCACCGCCGAACTCGCCGAAGCGGGCGGCGCCGGGTGCATCCTGCCCGACCTGCCGGTCCAGGAGTCCGCGCTGTGGCGCGAGCACGCCGACAAGCACGGTCTGGCGACCGTCTTCGTCGTCGCGCCGAGCAGCAAGGACGAGCGCCTCGCCACCATCACGGCGGCCGGCTCCGGCTTCGTCTACGCGGCCTCGCTGATGGGGGTCACCGGCACCCGCGTCTCGGTCGGCGAACAGGCCCAGGACCTGGTGCGGCGCACCCGCGCCACCACCGGCATCCCGGTCTGCGTCGGCCTCGGCGTCTCCAACGCCGACCAGGCGGCCGAGGTCGCCGGCTTCGCCGACGGCGTCATCGTCGGCTCCGCCTTCGTCAAGCGCATGCTCGACGCGCCGGACGAGGCGGCAGGCCTCGCGGCCGTCCGCTCACTGGCCGCCGACCTGGCCGAAGGTGTTCGAAAGCGCTGACACCCTTCCTCACCCGAATGGGTGGACCTTGGACCGGGGAGGCACGCGAGTGCCTCCCCGGTTCGTTGCTGCGGGTGTGAGCGAGAAGAACCAAGAGGGAAAAAGGGCCGCGCGAGACCGGCTGATCCAGCAGCGTGAGCAGGCGAGGGCGAGTGAGCGCCGCCGCCGCACGCTGATCGTCTCCGCAGCCGTGGTGGGAGTCCTCGGGCTGGCCGCCGTCGTCGGCGTGATCGCGGCGAGCACCGGCGGCAAGGGCGACAAGGACAAGGCGTCGGGCCCCGCCGTCGCACCGTCCGGGGCCACCGGCAAGGACAGCCTCACCATCCCGGTGGGAGCGGACGATGCCCCGTCCACGCTCACGATCTGGGAGGACTTCCGCTGCCCGGTCTGCGCCCAGTTCGAGAACGCCTTCCGGGACACGATCCACCAGATGGAGCAGAGCGGGCAGCTCAAGGTCGACTACCACTTCGCCACCCTGATCGACGGCAACATGGGCGGCAGCGGCTCGCTCAAGGCGGCCAACGCGGCGGCCTGCGCCCAGGACGCCGGCAAGTTCCCCGCGTACCACGACGTCCTGTACAGCAACCAGCCTTCGGAGGCGGACGACGCCTTCGGCGACAACGGCAAGCTGATCGAGCTGTCCAAGAAGGTCGAGGGGCTCGACACCCCCACCTTCCGCGGCTGTGTGGACGACGGCGCGCACGACGCCTGGGTGCAGAAGTCCAACACCGCGTTCCAGAACGGCGGCTTCCAGGGCACGCCCACGGCGCTGCTCAACGGCGAGTCGATCTTCCCCAAGAAGGGGGACGAGCCCATCACCGTGGCCAACCTGAAGAAATGGGTCGCCGAGGCCAACAAGGGCAAGAAGCCGGGCACCGTCACGACCGCCCCCTCGGGCTCGTGAGAGGCTCCTGTGAGGCGGGCAACCGGGGGAATCGATGACCGGCTCGTTACCCAGACGTTGTCGGGCGGGTTGCCGTACGTCCCGCCCGGCAGGGTAGCGTCGACGATGCCATGAATCTTGCCTACATCCCCAGCCCGTCGACCGGCGTGATCGATCTCGGACCGATCCCGCTCCGCGGCTACGCGTTCTGCATCATCATCGGTGTCTTCGTCGCCGTCTGGTTCGGCAACAAGCGCTGGGTCGCCCGAGGCGGCAGAGCCGGCACCGTTGCCGACATCGCCGTCTGGGCCGTGCCCTTCGGCCTCGTCGGCGGCAGGCTCTACCACGTCATCACCGACTACCAGCTGTACTTCAGCGACGGTGAGGACTGGGTCGACGCCTTCAAGATCTGGCAGGGCGGCCTCGGCATCTGGGGTGCGATCGCGCTCGGCGCGGTCGGTGCCTGGATCGGCTGCCGCCGCCGCGGCATCCCGCTGCCCGCCTGGGCCGACGCGCTCGCACCGGGCATCGCCCTGGCCCAGGCCTGCGGCCGCTGGGGCAACTGGTTCAACCAGGAGCTGTACGGCAAGGCGACCGACGTGCCGTGGGCGCTGAAGATCAGCGAGGGCCCCAACCGGGTCGCCGGCACCTACCACCCGACCTTCCTGTACGAGTCGCTGTGGTGCATCGGTGTGGCGCTCCTCGTGATCTGGGCGGACCGCCGCTTCAAGCTCGGACACGGACGGGCGTTCGCGCTGTACGTCGCCTCGTACTGCGCGGGCCGCGCCTGGATCGAGTACATGCGCGTCGACGAGGCCCACCACATCCTGGGTCTGCGGCTGAACGTGTGGACCGCGCTGATCGTGTTCGTGCTGGCGGTGACGTACATCGTGATCTCGGCGAAGGTACGGCCGGGGCGCGAGGAGATCGTCGAGCCGGGGGCGGTAGACGCCGCAGGCGCCGAGGACGGGGAGTCCGGCGAGGCCGGGAGCGGCGACCCGGAGTCCGCCGACGCGAAGCCGGCCGACGCCGGGACCGATGCCGGGACCGAATCCGACGCGGACGAGGACGCGCCGAAGTCGAACGGTGAGGCGCAGACGGCCAAGGGCTGACGCCCACGCACAGACCAGGACGAGGGGCCGCCGGACGATCCGGCGGCCCCTCGTCACGTGGTGAGCACGCCCACCGGCGCCAGGTGTCCTCAATCGCCGGACGGGCTCGATTCCGCCAGGGCGAGCGTGCGGTGGGCCTGGGCCACCACCGCCGCGTCGACGAAGCGGCCGTCCGGCAGGGCCAGCGCTCCCGCCTCGACCCGGGCCGCCTCGACGATCTCCTGCGCTGCCTCGACCTCCTGCGCCGTCGGCCGGAACGCCCGCTCGATCACCGGGAGCTGGCGGGGGTGGATCGCCGCCCGGCCGAGGAAGCCGAGCGCCCGCCCGCGGACACAGGACGCCCACAGCCCGTCCAGGTCCAGGACGTCCGGGAACACCGACTGTGCCGGCGGGGCGAGCCCGGCCGCGCGGGCCGCGACCACCACCCGGCTGCGCGACCAGTCCAGCCCGGCGTCGTCCCGTACACCCAGATCCGCCCGCAGGTCCGCCTCCCCGAGGGCGATGGAGCGCACCTGCGGATGGGCGCTGGCCACCGAGTACGCGTGCTCGATGCCCAGCGCCGACTCCAGCAGCGGGCAGAGGGCGACGCCCGGGGCCAGCGCCGCGATGTGGTGGACGGACGCGGCATGCGTGATCTTCGGCAGCCGGAGTTCCGCGAGACCCGGCAGCCCGGCCAGGGTCAGCACGTCCGCCTCGTCGTTGACCCGGACATGGACCGGTGCCGCCGTCGGGGAGGCCGGTTCGCTGAGCAGCTCGACGGCGGCCGACCGGGCGTACTCCTTGCGGTCGGGGGCGACCGCGTCCTCCAGGTCGACGATCACCACGTCCGCCCCCGAGTCGCGTGCCTTGCGCACCACGTCCGGCCGGTCACCGGGGACGTACAGCCACGTGAGCGGGGTCTCGGTGGTCACAGGACACGCTCCGTCCGGAGCGTCGCGATCTCCGCGCCGCTCAGACCCAGCCCGGTGAGGATCTCCTCCGTGTCCGCGCCGTGCGGCCGTCCCGTCCAGCGGATCGACCCCGGCGTCCCGGAGAGCCGGAAGAGGACGTTCTGCATCCGCAGCGGGCCCAGCTCCGGGTCGTCGACCTCCGTGATGGAGTCCAGGGCGCGGTACTGCGGGTCCTCCATCACGTCACGGATGTCGTGGATGGGCGCGATGGCGGCCTCCGCCTTCTCGAAAGCCGACAGCACCTCGTCGCGGGTGCGCCGCGCGATCCAGTGGCCGACCGCCTCGTCGAGCTCGTCGCTGTGCTCGGCCCGCGTGGTGCCGGCGGCGAACCACGGTTCGTCGATCAGCTCCGCCCGGCCCACCAGACGCATCACGCGTTCCGCGACGGACTGCGCCGAGGTGGAGACGGCCACCCACTGACCGTCCGAGGTGCGGTAGGTGTTGCGCGGGGCGTTGTTGCGCGAACGGTTGCCGGTGCGCGGCTGGACGTAACCCAACTGGTCGTACCAGAGCGGCTGGGGGCCGAGCACCGTGAGGATCGGCTCGATGATCGCCATGTCGACGACCTGCCCCACGCCCGTGCGGTCCCGGCCGGCCAGCGCGGCCATCACGGCGAACGAGGTGGCGAGCGCCGCGATCGAGTCGGCGAGGCCGAACGGCGGCAGGGTCGGAGGACCGTCCGGCTCCCCGGTGATCGCCGCGAACCCGCTCATCGCCTCCGCCAGCGTGCCGAAGCCGGGCCGGTGCGCGTACGGGCCGAACTGGCCGAAGCCGGTCACCCGGACCAGCACCAGCCGCGGGTTGACGGCGTGCAGCTCCGCCGGCCCGAGCCCCCACCGCTCCAGCGTGCCCGGCCGGAAGTTCTCGATGATGACGTCGGTGCCGGCGGCGAGCCGCAGCAGGAGATCGCGGCCGCCGGGGCAGGAGAGGTCGAGCGTGAGGTTGCGCTTGTTGCGGCCGAGCAGCTTCCACCACAGACCGACCCCGTCCTTCGTCGGGCCGTGCCCCCGGGACGGATCGGGACGGACCGGGTGCTCGACCTTGATCACGTCGGCGCCGAAGTCGCCCAGCATCGTGGCGCACAGGGGGCCCGCGAACAGCGTGGCGAGATCGATGACCCGCAGCCCGGTCAGGGGAGGTGCTTCCGGCGCGCTCACGCGGCGTCGATTTCGGTGCGGTACGGCATGGAGATCGAGGCGCCGGGCTTCTGTACGCAGAGCGCGGCGGCCGCGGCGGCCCAGGCGACGGCCTTCGGTACGGGCTGCCCCTCGCCGAGTGCCACGGCGAGCGTGCCGGCGAAGGTGTCCCCGGCGCCGGTGGTGTCGACGGCGGTCACGTCCGGGGCGGGGAAGTGGACGGTCTGACCGCCCCGGGCCGCGTACAGGCAGCCCTTCGCGCCGAGCGTGATGACGACCGCCGGCACCTGGCTGAGCAGGATCTCGGCCGCGGCGTGCGGTTCGGCGTGACCCGACAGTTCGGCCGCCTCGTACTCATTGGCGATCAGCAAATCGACGCAGTCGAGGAGTTCGGCGGGCAGCTGCTGTACGGGGGACGGGGTGAGGACCGTCCGCACCCCCTGGGCGTGGGCCGCCCGGGCTCCCTCGGTCACGGCGCTCAGCGGCAGTTCCAGCTGGAGCAGCAGCAGGTCGGCCTCGGCGATGGCGGCGATCTCGCCCGGGCCGAGCGCGGTGACGGTGCCGTTGGCGCCGGGGATGACCACGATGGCGTTGGAGCCCTTGCCGTCGACCACGATGTGCGCGGTGCCGCTGGGCCCTTCCGCGGTGTGCAGCAGATCGGTGTCGACGCCGGAGTGCTCCAGGTTCTCCCGCATCCGGACGCCGTACTCGTCGTCGCCCACCGCACCGATCATCATCACGTCACCGCCCGCGCGGGCGGCGGCGACGGCCTGGTTGGCGCCCTTGCCGCCGGGAATGGTGCGGAACTCCCGCCCGGTGACGGTCTCCCCGCGCTCCGGGGCCCGGTCGACGTAGGCCACAAGATCCATATTGGTGCTGCCGAGCACCGCGACTTTGGTCATGGGCGGAGTGCCTCCTCGTGGGTGAGCCGGTGGGTCAGGTCGGCGAGGGTGTCGAAGCCGACCGAGTCGAAACCGGGGACGGACGTGGCCAGCCGGTTCTTCAGCGGGGTGGTCCATCGGTCGGGCAGCGCGTCCGGCCGCCCGGCCAGCAGACCGGCGAGCGAACCGGCGGTCGCCCCGTTGGAGTCGGTGTCCCAGCCGCCGGAGACCGCGCGGCAGATGGAGCCGGTGAAGTCACCGTCGGCGTGGGTGAGGGCGGCGGCGAGCAGAGCCGCGTTGGGCAGCACGTGCACCCAGTGGTACCTGCCGTACGCCGCGTGCAGCCGGTCGACGACCGTATCGAAGCTGTCCTCCTCGCCGGCCGTGGTGATACCGTCCCGCACCGCCTGCGCGAACCGCGAGCCCGGTGGCACCACGCGCAGACCGGCGGCGAGAGCGCCGTGCACATCGGCCTCGCCGCCGGCCGCCTCGGCGAGCGCCGCCGCGGTGAACATCGCGCCGTACACCCCGTTCCCCGTATGGGTGAGGACCGCGTCGCGGTGAGCCTGCTCCGCCGCCGCGGCCGGGTCGCCGGGATGGGTCCAGCCGTGCACGTCGGCGCGGATCTGTGCCCCGATCCACTCCCGGAACGGATTGCGGTAGCGGGCGGTGTCCGGCGGTTCGAGGCCGTCGAGCAGATTGCGGTACGCGACCCGCTCGGCGGTGAACGTGCGCCCCGCCGGAAGTTCCTCCAGCCAGAGCCGGGCCAGGTCGGCAGTGCTGAACGACCTGCCGTACCGCTGGAGCAACCGCACCGTGAGCAGCGGGTGGTTGAGGTCGTCGTCCTCGGGCATCCCGTCGATGTTCTCGGCCAGGGAGGTGGCCGCGGAACGGCGGTTCCAGGGATACGTGGCGGCCAGCGCCGGGGGCAGGCCGCGGGCGGTGAACCAGGTGCTGAGCGGCCAGTTGCCGGTGGCGCGGGCCAGGGCGCGGATGCCCTCCAGCGGCAGCTTCTCGACGGGCTTGCCCAGCAGACAGCCGGCGGCGCGGCCCAGCCAGGCCGCGTGCAGCCGCTCGTGGTCCGCGGGCGACGGTTCCGTGCGGGGGCGCGGCCAGTGCGGGCAGGCGGCCCTGATCGCGTCGAGGGCGGTCGGCTCGGCCTCCGTCAGCGGCGATTCCAGCAGGGCGAGTTCGTCCAGCAGCCGGCCGGCCACCGCGCGCAGCCCGGAAGAGGCGGGAGGCTCCGAGGCACCCGCGCGGTCCGGGGCGGGCGAGCCGCCGGCCTCGTACCACCGGCGCTCGATGTCCCGGACGTCCCGCCCGTCCTCGGCGGCCTGCCGCAACTCGTGCCCGACGAGGTCCTCGGGCTGGACCCAGGTAACCCGCACCGTCGCGTTCATGGCCGGTCCGCCAGCGTGGCGAAGGAGACCTCGTGGGCGCGGCGGCGGGCCGTGTCCTGCGCGAACACCTCGCGGGCGACCTCGGCGAGGCTGCGCGCCGGGGCGTGCAGATCGAGCCGGCTGGCCTCACCGACCGTCGTCACCCAGTCGGCGGGAACCGCCCCCTCACCGTGCAGCGCGCCCGCGATCGCGCCGCTCATTGTGGCGATCGAGTCGCAGTCCCGCCCGTAGTTGACCGAACCGAGCACCGTCCGCCGGTAGTCCCCGTCCGCCACCAGCAGCATCCCGAGGGCGACGGGGAGTTCCTCGATGGCGTGCAGCCGGGACGGACGGCGGGCGCCGAGCGAGGGGGCGCGGTAGTCGGGGCCGACCGTGTCGAAGGGGGCGACGGCCTCCCGCAGCGGGGCGAGCGCCGACTCGAAGTCCCGGTATCCGACGGCTGTTTCGCAGACCGCGTCGATCGCCGCCCGCGTGCCGTCCTTGGCCAGCGACAGACACGTCTCCACGACGCTCACGGGCGTCGCCCCCGGCACGCACGCCGCGGCGACCGCGGCCGCGAACACTCCGGCCGCCTCCCTTCCGTACGACGACTGATGGGCACCCGCCACATCCAGCGCCTCGGCGTACGCGGCCCGCGGATGAGCGGCGTTCACCAGGCCGACCGGCGCCATGTACATCGCCGCCCCGCAGTTGACGATGTTCCCGGCCCCCGCCTCGCGCGGGTCGACGTGGCCGTAGTGCAGCCGGGCGACGATCCACTTCTCGGCGAGGAAGATCCGCTGGAGCGGCAGCGCCTCCGCCTCCAGTTCCGGAATCCAGCGCGGGTGCGAGATCAGCTCCGGTACGAGGTGGTCGGCGACGGAGTACGCGTCGAGATGGCCGCGGACCTTCCCGTACACGCGCACCAGCGCATGGGTCATCAGGGTGTCGTCAGTGACGTGCCCGTCGCCCTTGTGGTACGGCGCGATCGGGCGGGCGGTCCGCCAGTCGTCGCCGTCCCAGGGACCGACGACGCCGGTGATCCGTCCGCCGTGGCGGGCCACGATCTGCTCGGGGGGCCGGCCCTCGACCGGGCCGCCGAGCGCGTCGCCGACGGCCGCGCCGACGAGCGCGCCCGCGATCCGTTCATCGAGGGTGGGCGCCGCGGGTGTCGTGGGGGCCGCGGACCTCGTGGGCGCCGTCGGCGCTGTGGATGTCATGTCCGAATTGTCCACCCGGAGGCGCTGGTTCCGTGTCTGCCAGCAGCCCGGCGAGTTCGATCAGATCCGTGCCCGCGAAACGGGGCAGCGCGCAGCCCGCCAGGGTGCGGCACGCCTCGCGCCAGCCGTCGGGCACGGCGGTGATCGAGCCCAGCGCCCCGGTGAGCGCCCCGGCCAGGGCGGGCGCCGAGTCGGCGACCCGGGAGAGGCAGGCCGCCGACGGCACGGCCTGCGCGATGTCGCCGCGGGCGGCGGTGGCCAGCGCGAGGGCGACGGGGACGGTCTCGGCCGCGGCGATCCCGTAGCTGTAGACGTGGTCGACGATCTGATGCTCCAGCACCGGTACGAGGGCGAACGCCCCGGCCCGCTCACCGGCGAAGTCCCGGGCGATCCGGACCGCGTGGGCGGCGTTGCGCGCGATCTCGGTGCCCTCCGGGAGCTGGGCGAGCGCGGCGTTCACCGCGGTGTCCACGTCCGCACCGCCGAGCGCCTTGGCGATCGCGGCGGCCATCGCCCGAGCCCCGTGCACCCCGTCACCGTCCTGGGTGTATCGCGCGTCGAACTCCGCGAGGTCGGCCGCGGCCTCGGGGTCGCCGGGGTGCACGACGGCCAGCACGGCGGCGCGCACACATGCCGCGTCGTCGAAGTAGTGCGGGTTGTCATGACCGGTGGCGGGCGGCCGGAGCCCGGCGGCGAGGTTGCCGAGGCCGGCCCGGACCGAGATCCGGGCCCGCAGCGGCAGCACCGCGGACTCGACCTCGGGCGCCCGGGCGGCCGCCGCGGCGACCTCGGCGGCCAGCGCGTTCCAGGCGGCGTCCACGGCCGCCCGCATCCGCCGTCCGGGGGCCATGGACTGCAGCGCACCCGCCGCCGAGGTGAGTACGGTCCCGGCGGCGAAGGCGGCCCATTCGGCGTCGTCGGACGGGCCGAGCCGCAGCGGCTCGGGCGGCTGGTTCAGCGCGATGGGGACCGGGAGGGTGGTGGTCGCGTTCTGCTCGGCGAAGGTGTCGAGCTCACGGGTCAGACGCCGGGTCCACTCGGGCATCCGGGCCGCCCGGTGCCGCGCGGCCGGCCACCCGGCGGCGTCCCCGGCCGCGAGCCCGAGCAGCAGTCCTTCGATCCGGGCCCGGCGCGGTGCGGCCGGGCGGCCGGCCGCCGGGCCGGACGCGGGCCGTGCGGCCTCCCGCGGCCGCTCGTCGCCGAGGTGCTCGCGTGGACCGTCCGCGTATCCGGCGGCCTCCCGGGGTGCGGTGCGGGAGGTGTCCCTGGCCGTGGTCATCGCCCCACCCCCGTTCCGGGGCGGGAAGCCCCGCAGACCTCGGCCCCGTGCGGGCCGTCGCCGCCCCGCTCGTCGCGGCCCCGGTCGCCGCCGCCCCGCTCGCCCCCGCCCCGCTCCTCCGTCTCGTCCGGGGTGAGCAGCTCCGCGATGTCCAGGACGTGGTGGCCGCGCATCGACGGCAGACAGCTGCCGCGGACCGGGCCGATCGCGTCCGCCCAGAGGCGCGGAATGGCGGACGCGCCGTGCAGCGCCCCGGCCAGGGCGCCCGCCACCGCGGCCGTCGTATCGGCGTCGCGGCCCATGTTGACCGCCGTCAGCACCGCCGTACGGAAGTCGCCGTGCGCCGCCGCGAACGCGCCGAAGGCCAGCCCCACCGCCTCCGGCGCCAGGTCCGTCCACGGATATCCGCCGATGACGACGGCCGAACGCACCGCCCGCTCCCGCGTCAGACGGTCGGGATACGGGCGCTGCGCGGCCGTCACCGCCCGGCGCAGCGAGCGCGCCGTCCACGAGTCCATCGGTACGACGGAGAGCGCGGCGGCGATCACGGAGGTGACCCCGGCTCCGGTCATCGCGGCCGCCACCCCGGCCGCCACCGCCTGCCCGCCGTAGATCCCCTCCCCGTCATGGCTCACCCGGCCGTCCACCGCGACCAGCCGGGCCGCCTCCTTGGGGCGGCCCGCGGCGAAGACGCCGAAGGGGGCCGCCCGCATCGCCAGACCGTCGCTCCAGGCGTGCCGGTGCTGGGCCGAGATGGGAGCGGCGAGGCCCCGGCGCAGGTTCTCCAGCGTGCCCCGCTCACTGAAACCGGCGCCGCGGAACGGGCCCTCGTCCAGGTCGGCGATCCACAGGTGCCAGGCCCGCTCGACATGCGTGACCGTGAGCGCGGAGCCGTGCCGGGCCAGCAGCAGCCCGGAGAAGATCGCGTACTCCGTGTCGTCCGTGCCCGCCGGGTCGTCGCTCACGAAGCCCTCGATCCGGCCCCAGCGGCGGCGGATCTCCGAGGGCCGCATGTTCTCCGCGGGTGCGCCCAGCGCGTCGCCCACCGCGAGCCCCAGCAGCGCGCCCCGGGCCCGGTCACCGAGGCCGCCCCGGGCCGGACCGGCCGGGCCGGGAGCCCCGCGTACGGCCGCCCGCGCGCCGTTCTCCGGCGGCCCTGCCGGATTTCCTGCGGTCAGCTCCATCGCGTCGACCCTTCGCTCGCAGCGAGCCAGTTCTCGTCCCTGTGGGATCTGTGCCACGCGGAGCCATGACAGAGGCCGATTATCACCACAAAAGGGCCAGTCGGATGACGGCCTTCGGACAGCAAGGCAAGGCGTACCTACGTGGTTACACACGGTGGTAAGTACGGCCTGCCTTGCTGGCGGGGGCCATTTTTCGTGCGTATTTTCGATGATGACGAGCGGGGGCGGGGCGATCGGAATCCGATGCCGGAGAAGGGGAGAGCTGTGTCCATCATCGAGACCGAAGCCGTACTGCACGAGGCGCACCGGGACAACCACACCCACCGTGACGTGAACGGCGGATGGCTGCGTCCGGCGGTGTTCGGTGCCATGGACGGGCTCGTCTCGAACCTCGCGCTGATGACCGGTGTCGCGGGCGGCGACGTCTCGCACCGCACCATCGTGATCACCGGTCTGGCCGGTCTGGCCGCGGGGGCCTTCTCCATGGCGGCCGGCGAATACACCTCCGTCGCCTCGCAGCGCGAGCTCGTCGAGGCCGAGCTCGACATCGAGCGGCGGGAGCTGCGCAAGCACCCCAAGGACGAGGAGCGGGAGCTCGCCGAGCTCTACGAGTCCCGCGGGGTCGAGGCGGGGCTGGCCCGCGAGGTCGCCCGGCAGCTGTCGCGCGACCCGGAGCAGGCCCTGGAGATCCACGCCCGCGAGGAGCTGGGCATC
The DNA here is from genome assembly GCF_042871565.1 of Streptomyces sp. NPDC005775. Taxonomy (NCBI): domain Bacteria; kingdom Bacillati; phylum Actinomycetota; class Actinomycetes; order Kitasatosporales; family Streptomycetaceae; genus Streptomyces; species Streptomyces sp. NPDC005775. The sequence goes on from NZ_JBIAIU010000011.1 coordinate 180,232, forward strand.
GACCCGGGCGACCTGCCGTCACCCCTCGTCGCCGCCGTGTCCTCGTTCGGCGCCTTCGCGCTGGGTGCGCTGCTGCCCGTGCTGCCCTTCCTGCTCGGTGCGGACGCGATGTGGCCCGCGGTACTGCTCGCCCTGGCCGGACTCTTCGGCTGCGGCGCGGTCGTGGCCAGGGTCACGGCCCGCAGCTGGTGGTTCAGCGGGCTGCGGCAGCTGGTCCTCGGCGGTGCGGCGGCCGCGATCACGTACGGGCTGGGCGCGCTGTTCGGCGTCGCCGTCGGAGGCTGAGCCCGAGGACCGGCACCCATCACGGCCACGCACACCCCCGGTGTGCGTGGCCGTGACGTGTCCGCCACCCGTGTGACGTACGTCCTGACCACCGCCACTGGGCGGATCGGCCGTACGCGACGTAAAATGAGACTCTATGCAGGGCTACACATAAGTAGTCATTACCCGGCGGTTTCGTTTCCGTTGCCGCTGGGCATGAGCCGTAGACACCGCAGGCAACGACGCCTGCTCTCTGCGGTCTCCCGGGCGCCGATCCTCCGACTGCGACCCCCTCCACCGCCACGGCGGTGTCCGTATGTTGGAACGAGCTATCCGCTTTTTGAGAAGCGTCCCATCATGTAATCTGCACGAAATTTCGCAGAGGGCCAACGTCGTCCCTCGGCACGCATATGCCACGACGACGACGGGAGAGCCGATGCGCACCGACGCCTGGTCGCCCATGGACGGTCGCCCCGCCCAGCAGGGGATGTACGACCCCCGCAACGAGCACGACGCCTGCGGTGTCGGGTTCGTAGCCACTCTGACCGGTGTGGCCGGCCACGAGCTGGTCGAGCAGGCGCTGACCGTACTGCGCAACCTCGAACACCGCGGCGCCACCGGATCCGAGCCCGACTCCGGTGACGGTGCCGGAATCCTGCTCCAGGTCCCGGACGCCTTCCTGCGCGAAGAGGTCACCTTCGAGCTCCCCGAGGCCGGCGCCTACGCCGTCGGCATCGCCTTCCTGCCCGCGGACGACTCCACCGAGGCCGTCCGCGACCTCGAGAAGATCGCCGCCGAAGAAGGCCTCAAGGTCCTCGGCTGGCGCGAGGTCCCGGTCACCCCCGGCATCCTCGGCAACGGCGCCCGCGCCACCATGCCCGAGTTCCGCCAGCTCTTCGTCGCGGACGGCGAGAGCACCGGCATCGTCCTGGACCGCAAGGCCTTCGTGCTGCGCAAGCGCGCCGAGCGTGAGACCGGGGTCTACTTCCCGTCGCTCTCCGCCCGCACGATCGTCTACAAGGGGATGCTCACCACCGGACAGCTGGAGCCGTTCTTCCCGGACCTCTCCGACCGCCGCTTCGCCACCACGGTCGCGCTCGTCCACTCCCGCTTCTCCACCAACACCTTCCCGAGCTGGCCGCTCGCACACCCGTACCGCTTCGTCGCGCACAACGGCGAGATCAACACGGTCAAGGGCAACCGCAACTGGATGAAGGCCCGCGAGTCCCAGCTCGCCTCCAGCCTCTTCGGCGAGGCGCAGCTCGACCGGATCTTCCCCGTCTGCACCCCCGACGCCTCCGACTCGGCCTCGTTCGACGAGGTCCTGGAGCTGCTCCACCTCGGCGGCCGCTCGCTGCCGCACTCGGTGCTGATGATGGTCCCCGAGGCGTGGGAGAACCACGCGTCCATGGACCCGGCACGGCGTGCCTTCTACCAGTACCACTCCACGATGATGGAGCCCTGGGACGGCCCGGCCTGCGTCACCTTCACCGACGGCACCCAGGTCGGCGCGGTCCTCGACCGCAACGGTCTGCGCCCCGGCCGCTACTGGGTCACCGACGACGGCCTCGTCGTCCTCTCCTCCGAGGTCGGCGTCCTGGACATCGACCCCGCGAAGGTCGTCCGCAAGGGCCGCCTCCAGCCCGGCAAGATGTTCCTCGTCGACACCGCCGAGCACCGCATCATCGAGGACGACGAGATCAAGGCGTCCCTCGCCGCCGAGAACCCTTACGAGGAGTGGCTGGAAACCGGCGAGATCGAGCTCGAGGACCTCCCCGAGCGCGAGCACATCGTCCACACCCACGCCTCCGTCACCCGCCGCCAGCAGACCTTCGGCTACACCGAGGAAGAGCTCCGCGTCCTCCTCGCCCCGATGGCCCGCACCGCCGGCGAACCACTGGGCTCCATGGGCACGGACTCGCCGATCGCCGCGCTCTCCGAGCGCCCCCGGCTGCTCTTCGACTACTTCACCCAGCTGTTCGCGCAGGTCACCAACCCGCCGCTGGACGCCATCCGCGAGGAGCTCGTCACCTCGCTGCGCTCCACGCTGGGCCCCCAGGGGAACATCCTGGAGCCGACCGCCGCCGCGTGCCGCGCGGTCACCCTGCCCTTCCCGGTGATCGACAACGACGAGCTGGCCAAGCTCATACACATCAACGCCGACGGCGACATGCCGGGCATGAAGGCGGCGACGCTTTCCGGCCTCTACCGGGTCGGCGGTGGCGGCGAGGCCCTCGCCGCGCGGATCGAGCAGATCACCACCGAGGTCGACGCCGCCATAGAGGACGGCGCCCGCCTGATCGTCCTGTCCGACCGGCACTCCGACGCCGAGCACGCGCCGATCCCGTCGCTGCTGCTCACCTCGGCCGTCCACCACCACCTCATCCGCACCAAGCAGCGCACCCAGGTGGGCCTGCTGGTCGAGGCCGGTGACGTCCGCGAGGTCCACCACGTCGCCCTGCTGATCGGCTACGGCGCCGCCGCGGTCAACCCGTACCTGGCCATGGAGTCCGTCGAGGACCTCGTCCGGGCCGGCACCTTCATCGAGGGCATCGACGCCGAACAGGCCATTCGCAACCTCATCTACGCGCTGGGCAAGGGCGTCCTGAAGGTGATGTCCAAGATGGGCATCTCCACCGTCGCCTCCTACCGCGGCGCCCAGGTCTTCGAGGCCGTCGGCCTCGACGAGGCCTTCGTCGAGCAGTACTTCAACGGCACCGCCACCAAGATCGGCGGCGCCGGACTCGACGTCGTCGCCAAGGAGGTCGCCGCCCGGCACGCCAAGGGCTACCCCGCCACCGGCATCTCCGCCTCGCACCGCGCGCTGGAGATCGGCGGCGAGTACCAGTGGCGCCGCGAGGGCGAGCCGCACCTGTTCGACCCGGAGACGGTCTTCCGCCTCCAGCACGCCGCGCGCAACCGCCGCTACGACATCTTCAAGAAGTACACGGACCGGGTGAACGAGCAGTCCGAGCGCCTGATGACGCTGCGCGGACTCTTCGGCTTCGCCTCGGACCGCGAGGCCATCGACATCGACGAGGTCGAGTCCGTGGCCGACATCGTCAAGCGCTTCTCCACCGGCGCCATGTCGTACGGCTCCATCTCCCGCGAGGCGCACGAGACCCTCGCCATCGCCATGAACCAGCTGGGCGGCAAGTCCAACACCGGTGAGGGCGGCGAGGACGCCGACCGGCTCTACGACCCGGCCCGCCGCTCGTCCATCAAGCAGGTCGCCTCCGGCCGCTTCGGTGTCACCAGCGAGTACCTGGTCAACGCGGACGACATCCAGATCAAGATGGCGCAGGGCGCCAAGCCCGGCGAGGGCGGCCAGCTGCCCGGCCACAAGGTCTACCCGTGGGTCGCCAAGACCCGGCACTCCACCCCGGGTGTCGGCCTGATCTCCCCGCCGCCGCACCACGACATCTACTCCATCGAGGACCTGGCTCAGCTGATCCACGACCTCAAGAACGCCAACCCGGCGGCCCGCATCCACGTGAAGCTGGTCTCCGAGGTCGGCGTCGGCACGGTCGCCGCCGGTGTCTCCAAGGCGCACGCGGACGTCGTCCTCATCTCCGGCCACGACGGCGGAACGGGCGCCTCCCCGCTCACCTCCCTGAAGCACGCGGGCGGACCCTGGGAGCTCGGCCTCGCCGAGACCCAGCAGACCCTGCTGCTCAACGGCCTGCGCGACCGCATCGTCGTGCAGACCGACGGCCAGCTCAAGACCGGCCGCGACGTCGTCATCGCCGCACTGCTGGGCGCCGAGGAGTTCGGTTTCGCGACCGCTCCGCTCGTCGTCTCCGGCTGCGTCATGATGCGCGTCTGCCACCTCGACACCTGCCCGGTCGGCATCGCCACCCAGAACCCGGTCCTGCGCGACCGCTTCTCCGGCAAGGCCGAGTACATCGTCAACTTCTTCGAGTTCATCGCCCAGGAAGTCCGCGAAATCCTCGCAGAGCTCGGCTTCCGTACGATCGAAGAGGCCGTCGGCCACGCCGAGCTCCTGGACACCGACCGTGCGATCACGCACTGGAAGGCCCAGGGCCTCGACCTCGCCCCGCTGTTCTACGTCCCCGAGCTGGCCGAAGGCGCCGTCCGTCACCAGATCGCCGAACAGGACCACGGGCTCACCAAGGCCCTCGACAACGAGCTGATCAAGCTCGCCGCCGACGCCCTGAACGCCGACAGCGCCGAGTCCGCCCTGCCCGTCCGCGCCCAGGTCGCGATCCGCAACATCAACCGCACCGTCGGCACGATGCTCGGTCACGAGGTCACGAAGAAGTTCGGCGGTGCGGGCCTGCCCCAGGACACCATCGACATCACCTTCACCGGCTCCGCGGGCCAGTCCTTCGGCGCCTTCCTCCCCAGCGGTGTGACGCTGCGCCTGGAGGGCGACGCCAACGACTACGTCGGCAAGGGCCTCTCCGGCGGCCGCGTCGTCGTCCGCCCGGACCGCGGCGCCGACCACCTCGCCGAGTACTCCACCATCGCGGGCAACACCATCGCCTACGGTGCCACCGGCGGCGAACTGTTCCTGCGCGGCCGCACCGGTGAGCGGTTCTGCGTCCGCAACTCCGGCGCCACGGTCGTCTCCGAAGGCGTGGGCGACCACGGCTGCGAGTACATGACCGGCGGACACGCCGTCGTCCTCGGCGAGACCGGACGCAACTTCGCGGCCGGCATGTCGGGCGGTGTCGCCTACGTCATCGACCTGGACCGCGACCACGTCAACGTCGGCAACCTCGGCGCGATCGAGGAGCCTTCCGACGCGGACAAGCAGTGGCTGCACGACGTCGTGCGCCGCCACCAGGAGGAGACCGGATCCACGGTCGCCGAGAAGCTGCTGGCCGACTGGACCACCGCGGCGGCTCGCTTCAGCAAGATCATCCCGTCCACCTACAAGGCAGTGCTCGCCGCCAAGGACGCCGCTGAGCTCGCCGGTCTCTCCGAGCAGGAGACCACCGAGAAGATGATGGAGGCGGCGACCAATGGCTGACCCCAAGGGCTTCCTGACCACCGGCCGCGAGGTCGCCGAGACCCGCCCCGTCGGCGAGCGCGTCAAGGACTGGAACGAGGTCTACGTTCCGGGCTCGCTGCTCCCGATCATCAGCAAGCAGGCCGGCCGCTGCATGGACTGCGGCATCCCGTTCTGCCACAACGGCTGCCCGCTCGGAAACCTCATCCCCGAGTGGAACGACTACGCCTACCGCGAGGACTGGACCGCCGCGTCCGAGCGGCTGCACGCCACGAACAACTTCCCGGAGTTCACCGGGCGGCTCTGCCCGGCCCCGTGCGAGTCGGCGTGCGTCCTCGGCATCAACCAGCCGGCCGTCACGATCAAGAACGTCGAAGTCTCGATCATCGACCAGGCGTGGGACCGCGGCGACGTCACCCCGCAGCCGCCCGAGCGCCTCTCCGGCAAGACCGTGGCCGTCATCGGCTCCGGCCCGGCCGGACTGGCCGCCGCCCAGCAGCTGACCCGGGCCGGCCACACCGTCGCCGTCTACGAGCGCGCGGACCGCATCGGGGGACTCCTGCGGTACGGCATCCCCGAGTTCAAGATGGAGAAGGCGCACATCAACCGCCGCATCGAGCAGATGCGCGCGGAGGGCACCAAGTTCCGCACCGAGGTCGAGGTCGGCAAGGACGTCGACGCCGCGAAGCTGCGGCGCCGCTACGACGCCGTCGTCATCGCGGCGGGTGCCACCGTCTCCCGCGATCTGCCCGTCCCGGGCCGTGAGCTGAACGGCGTGCACTTCGCGATGGAGTACCTGCCGCTGGCCAACAAGGTGCAGGAGGGCGACCTGACGGTCTCCCCGATCACCGCCGAGGGCAAGCACGTCGTCGTCATCGGCGGCGGCGACACCGGCGCCGACTGCGTCGGCACCGCCCACCGGCAGGGCGCCGCCTCCGTCACCCAGCTGGAGATCATGCCGCAGCCGGGCGAGGACCGGAACGCCAACCAGCCCTGGCCGACCTTCCCCATGCTCTACAAGGTCACCTCCGCGCACGAGGAGGGCGGCGAGCGGGTCTACTCCGTCTCCACCACCCACTTCGAGGGCGACGAGGACGGCAACGTCCAGACCCTCCACCTCGCAGAGGTGGAGTTCAAGGACGGTAAGCTGGAGCAGAAGCCCGGCACCGAGCGGCAGATCCCCGCACAGCTGGTCACCCTCGCGATGGGCTTCACCGGCACGGACCAGGCCAACGGGCTGGTCCAGCAGTTCGGTCTCGAGCTCGACGCGCGGGGCAACGTCGCCCGCGACGACGACTACGCGACCAACGTCGACGGCGTGTTCGTCGCCGGAGACGCCGGCCGCGGCCAGTCCCTCATCGTGTGGGCCATCGCCGAGGGCCGCTCCGCGGCACGCGGCGTGGACCGCTTCCTGACCGGAGCCAGCGCACTGCCGGCCCCGATCCGCCCGACGGACCGTTCCCTGACGGTCTGACACGGCACACCAGACGTCCCGTACAACGGCGTACGGAACTGAACGCGGCGCCTGCCCGTCCCCGACCGGACGATTCGGCAGGCGCCGTGGCGCATCCCGGGGCAGGTCGCCGGACGCGGCGCCTCAGGTGACCAGAGCCAGCGCACAGGTGGCGGCGGACACCGCCGTCACCGACAGCACCAGACCGGTCAGGACGAAGCGCCCCACGGCGATGCGCGTCCCCTGCCAACGGCACCGCTCGAACCAGAGCAGCGTCGCCAGCGAACCCCACGGCGTGACGACGGACCCCGCGTTGACCCCGATCAGCAGGGCCAGCAGCTGGTTGTGGTTGTCCGCGGGGATCACCGCCTCGCCCGCCACGTACGCCGGCAGGTTGTTCAGCACGTTGGCCAGCCCCGCACCCACCCCGGCCGACCGCAGCATGCCCGCGAACCCGTTGTCCGAGCCGAGCGCCCGCACCAGCAGCTCGTGCAGTCCGTGCGCGTTGACCGTCTCCACGACCAGGAACATCCCCGGCACCAGCACCAGCAGCCGCCACGGGACCAGCGAGACCCGCAGCTCCTCGCGGCGCCGCACCGCGTAGGCCGCCACCACGACCACCATCGCGACCAGCGAGGCCGACCACAGCGGGACGTCCACCAGCAGGATCGCCAGCAGGAAACCGCCGCACGCCACCGCACAGATCCGCAGCAGCACCGGATCACCGGCCACCGGCACCGCCGGCGGGGTGTAGCGGTCCGCGCCGCGCCGGCCGCGGCGCCAGTAGAACACCCACAGGCACAGGGCCGTCATCCCGATCGCGGCCAGCTGGGGCAGCCACATCACGGCGGCCAGACCGGCCGGGGACAGCGCCACCCGGTCCGCCGCCAGCAGATTGGTCAGGTTCGACACCGGCAGCAGCAGACTCGCCGTGTTGGCCAGCCACACCGTCGTCATCGCCAACGGCAGGGCCGCGATGCCCACCCGGGTTCCTAGCGCCAGCATCACCGGCGTCAGCAGGACCGCCGTGGTGTCCAGGTTCAGAGTGATGGTGGTCAGCGACGCGAACACCACGCAGAGCCCGAAGAGCAGCGGATAGCGACCCCTGCCCGCCCGCGCCACCCAGGCCGCCACCACATCGAAGACCTGCGCCCGGCCCGACAGCTCCGCCAGCACGATCACCGTGGCCAGGAACGCCAGCAGGGGCCCGATGCGCCGCATCTGGTCGGCGGCGGGCCCCGAGGGCAGCAGCCCGGTCGCCGCGGCGATCAGCCCCAGGACGAGCAGCCCGCCCGCCAGCCAGTCCAGTGGGTGCAGCCGCCGCACGAGGGTGACCGCACCGGAACGCGCGGCTCCCGGCGCGGAGTGATCATTCCGCATGCGGTCATCGTGTCAGACCGGACACCCGATGAGAGGCTGCCGGACGGCTCCTCAGCCCGTCAGCGCCGAGCTCTTGAGGACCACCAGCAGCACCAGCACGGCGAACAGCACCACACACCCGGCCGCCTGGACCGGCGTACGCCGCTGCGCCGGGGCGTACGCGTAGACGACCGTGACGACCCCGCCGGTCAGCAGCCCGCCCAGATGCCCCTCCCACGAGGTGAAGGCCGCCGAGATCACCATCCAGACCAGGAACCCGGCCAGGAACCGGTTGACCGCCCGCATGTCCCGGCCCAGCCGCCGGTTGATGACGTAGAACGACGCGGCGAGACCGAAGACCGCTCCCGAGGCGCCCATCACCAGGTCGAGCGGCGCGACCAGGTAGACCAGCACCGAACCGCCCAGTGCGGACAGCAGATACAGCGCGAGATACCGGACCCGCCCCAGCTGCTGCTCGACGACCCGGCCCAGATTCCACAGCGCGTACATGTTGAAGGCGATGTGCAGCACGCCGAACGGCAGCGAACCGAACGCGGACTCGCCCGGCGGCAGGTGCAGGAAGGCCCCGGTCAGCAGCCGGTACCACTCACCGTCCACCACGCCGATCACGTCGAAGCCGGGGAAGCTCCCGTCCACGTAGACGTACTGGCTGCCGTCCGGGCCGGTCAGCCCGGCGCCCGTCATCGCGAACCGGTCGACGATCCCCGGCCGGACCAGCTCGGCCAGGTACGCCAGGATGTTCAGGCCCATCAGCACATAGGTGACCAGCGGCACCGCGCTCCGGGACACCGCACCGCCGAACACGGTCCGCGCCTGCCGCACCGAGCGCTGCCCCTCCTTCACGCACTCCACGCAGTGATGGCCGACGGCCGCCTCGCGCATGCAGTCCGGGCAGATGAACCGCTCGCAACGGGTGCAGCTCACGTACGTCTCGTACGAGGGATGGCGATAGCACGTGGTGACGGCGGCCTCCATGGCCGGCTCCTTCATCGGTGTACGGACCAGAGGCCGGTGGGGGCGGCGGCGATCAAGATAGCGAACCCGGGGGAGCGGTCTAGGCTCGGGGCTCCCCACCCCCGACGATCGGAGCCCGCTGATGACCGCCGAGGCATACCGGATCCTGCGCGCGGCAGGCCGCACACCGGTGGCGTGGAAGAACGGCGGGGGCACCACACGCGAGATCGCCGCGTCCCCCGCCGCCACGACCGGCGCCTTCGACTGGCGGGTCAGTCTGGCGGACGTGGCCGCGGACGGGCCGTTCTCCGTGTTCCCGGGCGTCGACCGCACCCTGACCGTGGTGGAGGGGGCCGGGATGGACCTGATGGTGGGCGGGGAGCACCACATCGTCGACGAGCCGTACTGGCCGCACGACTTCCCGGGCGACGTGGAGACCGACGGGCGGCTGCTGGGGGGCCCGGTCGTGAACCTCAACGTGATGTACCGCAGGGACCGCACACGGGCCGAGACGGCGGTGGTGTGCGGCACCCTCCGGCTGATGGCTCCGGAGGGCGGGGCGGTGATCGCCGTGGCGCTGGAGGACGGTGCCGTCATCGACGGCACGGACACCGGACTCGGCCGCTACGACGCGGTGTTGCTGCGGAGCAGGGCGTCATGCGTGCTGCGGACGCAGGGGTACGCGGCACTGATCACCCTGTCGGGCTACGAGCCGGGTATCCAGTAGCGGTGTACCTGCGAGACCTTCGGGCGCTCACCCGTGGCGGGCAGCCCCTGCTTCTCGGCGACGGGCATCATCACCGCGCCGAACTTGTCCATGGCCTCCTCGGACTCCCAGAGGTCGTACACCTCGATGCCCGCGTCGGTGGGGACGCAGACGTGCGCGAGGCACCCGGCGAACGTGTCCCCGGGCATGGACTGCAGTTCCCCGTTGAGCTTCTCGTACTGGTCCGTCGTCATACCCGGCAGCGACGCCTTCATGAAGATCGCCATCTGAACTCACCTCGGAGCGGGAGCGGCCCTCCCCGCCGCCCGGACGGCGGCCTCCACCCCTTCCAGCACAGCACGCCGGGGCCCGCACGGCATCCGTCCGGGTGGTCCGGGACCGCGCTCGGTGAATCCGGACAGAGGATGTCGGGATTCCCGGGTTCGATGGAGCCATGACCACATCCTCCTGGGCAGACTTCCGGTCGGCGGAGCCCGACTTCGCCGACACCGTGCGCAAGCGCTTCGAGCAGTACAAGCACCATGTCCTGGCGACCCTCCGCAAGGACGGCTCGCCCCGGGTGACCGGCCTCGAAGTGGAATTCCGGCTGGACGAGCCGCTCCTCGGCATGATGCCGAACTCGCGCAAGGCGCTGGACCTGTTCCGCGACCCCCGCTTCGCGGTGCAGGCGAACCCCGGCCCCGACGCCGAGATGGCCGACGGGGACGTACGGATCTCGGGACGCGCGGTGGAGGTGACCGACCCCGGGTTCCTGGCCCGCTTCATCGGCGAGGTGAAGCCGCCGGAACCCTTCCACCTCTTCCGGGTGGAGCTCACCGAGGTGGTGCGCATCGGTCTGGAGGGCGGCGACACCCTGGTCATCCAGACCTGGCGCCCCGGCCGGCCGCTGCACACGATCCGCAGGGGCAACGACGACGGCTCGACGGTCACGGCCCCCTGACCGGCCCCGCCCGGGGCCCCGGGCCACGGGGCCCGTCCACGGGCCCTCCCGCCGGGCGGAGAATGGGCGGGTGCCTACCAAGAAGAAGTCCCCGGTGACCCCCTCGCCCGAGCGCCGTGGCGAACTGCTCGCCACGGCCGCCGAGGTGTTCGCCGCCCAGGGATACAACGCCACGACCGTCCGCAGGATCGCGGACGCGGCCGGCATGCTCGCGGGCAGCCTGTACTACCACTTCGATTCCAAGGAATCGATGCTCGACGAGATCCTCTCCACCTTCCTGAACGAGCTCTGGGAGGGGTACGACGCCGTTCTGGACGCCGGTCTCGGCCCCCGGGAGACCATCGAGGCGCTCGTCACCGAGTCCTTCCGCGAGATCGACCGGCACCGCGCCGCCGTCGCCATCTACCAGAAGGAGGCCCGGCACCTGGCCGCCCAGCCCCGGTTCCAGTACCTCGTCGACTCGCAGGAGAAGTTCGAGAAGGCCTGGCTCGGCACCCTGGAGCGCGGCGTCGCCGACCGGACCTTCCGGGACGACCTCGACATCCGCCTCACCTACCGCTTCGTCCGCGACACCGTCTGGGTCGCCGCGTCCTGGTACCGGCCGGGCGGGCAGCACAGCCCCGAGGAGATCGCCCGCCAGTACCTCTCGATGGTCCTGGACGGCATCGCCCTGCGTCGCTGAACGGGGAGGACGCGGTTCGAGCCGCTTCGAAACTGCTTCGAATCGGCTCCGGCCCGTACGCCCCATGGGTTCTCCCGGAAACTTGCCGGCCGGCGGCGCGGCGTGTCCCACCGCTGGTCGGCAGATCGTGCTACGGTGATCCGGTTGCAGTTTTGGTACCCATGAACTTTATGTGCGCCTGACGGAATGCTTCGTCAGGCGCTTTATTGTTTTCCGGCTTTCTCCGGGTGGGGCTCAATGCGGCGACTTGGAATTCGTAAAGTGCGGATTTCCGGCACTGCACCTGTTTTAGGAGAACGACATGGCTACTGGAACCGTGAAGTGGTTCAACTCGGAAAAGGGCTTCGGCTTCATTGAGCAGGACGGCGGCGGCGCCGACGTCTTCGCCCACTACTCCAACATCGCCACCCAGGGCTTCCGTGAGCTCCAGGAGGGCCAGAAGGTCTCCTTCGACGTCACGCAGGGCCAGAAGGGCCCGCAGGCGGAGAACATCGTCCCGGCCTAATTGCCGGACGCGTACCTCGCAGCCGGGGCCCGCACCGTGAAGGTGCGGGTCCCGGCTTGTGCTGTCCCTGGGAAGTAGCGCAAAGACGGGCGCCGAACGGCGCCCCGCAACGGGTGCGACGAAGCACCCCGGAGGTCCCGGGTGATCCGCGCGCGGCGGACAGCGGTATGCCCGCACGTCCACGCAGCCCCCGGAACTCTCCCGCAGTCCCCAGCAGTCCACGTAGTTCCCAGGAATCCCCCAGGAGGGCAATTCCGTATGACCCGCTCCGAACGTCAGGACCGTCCCGCCCGCAATCGCCCGTCGAGGGGGCGTGGCACGGCCCAGGCAAAGGCAACCGCACAGGGTTCCGGCAAGGGATCCGGCAAGGCGTCACCCCGTCGCAGGGCCACGCCGCCGCAGGGTGAGTTCGCCCTGCCCGAAACCATGACCCCCGCACTGCCCGCCGTCGAGGCGTTCGCCGAGCTGGACATGCCCGCCGCCCTGCTGAAGACCCTTGCCGCGCAGGGCGTCACCGACCCGTTCCCGATCCAGGGCGCCACCCTGCCGAACTCGCTCGCCGGCCGGGACATTCTCGGCCGCGGCCGCACCGGCTCCGGCAAGACCCTCGCCTTCGGCCTCGCGCTGCTGGCCCGCACCGCCGGGCGCCGCTCCGAGCCGAAGGCGCCGCTGGCGCTCGTCCTCGTCCCGACCCGCGAGCTCGCCCAGCAGGTCACCGACGCGCTGACGCCGTACGCCACCTCCGTGAACCTGCGGATGGCGACCGTCGTCGGCGGCATGTCGATCAGCAAGCAGTCCGGCACCCTGCGCCGAGGCGCCGAAGTGGTCGTCGCCACGCCCGGCCGCCTCAAGGACCTCATCGAACGCGGCGACTGCCGCCTGGACCAGGTCTCCATCACGGTCCTCGACGAGGCCGACCAGATGGCCGACATGGGCTTCATGCCGCAGGTCGTCGCCCTGCTCAAGCAGGTCGAGGACGACGGCCAGCGGATGCTCTTCTCCGCGACCCTGGACAAGAACATCGACCGGCTGGTCAAGATGTTCCTGACCGACCCCGTCGTGCACTCCGTCGACCCGTCCGCCGGTGCCGTCACCACCATGGAGCACCACGTGCTCCATGTCCTCGACGAGACCGACAAGAAGGTCGTCGCCATGAAGATCGCCGCCCGCGAGGGCCGCGTGATCATGTTCGTCGACACCAAGCGCGCCGCCGACCGCTTCGCCAAGCGGCTGCTCGCCAGCGGTGTACGGGCTGCCGCCCTGCACGGTGGACGCTCGCAGCCGCAGCGCAACCGGACCCTGGACCAGTTCAAGACCGGCGAGGTCACCGCGCTCGTCGCGACGAACGTGGCGGCCCGTGGCATCCACATCGACGACCTCGACCTGGTCGTCAACGTGGACCCGCCCACCGACCACAAGGACTACCTCCACCGGGGCGGCCGCACGGCGCGCGCCGGCGAGTCCGGCAGCGTCGTCACGCTGGTGCTGCCCGAGGAGAAGCGGGAGATGACCCGGCTGATGCAGGACGCGGGCATCGCGCCCCACACCACCCGCATCAAGTCCACCGACGACGAGCTCTCCCGGATCACCGGGGCGCGCGAACCGTCCGGTGTCGCGATCGTGATCGAGGTCCCGCAGCCGACCCCGCCGAAGCAGCGCACTCGGTCCGGCGCGGGTACGGGTGCGGGCACCGGCACCGGCGGCGGATTCCGCTCGGGCAGCCGCGGCCGTGGCCGACGCGGTGGCGCGGGTGCCGCCGGCGGCAGCGGTGCACAGGGCGCGGGCGGCGCGTCCCGGGGCTCGGGCGCCGGTGGCGCCACGCGCGGCTCCGGCACGGGTGGCGCTTCGCGTGCCTCCGGTGCGGGCGGCGCGGGTCGCTCCGGCGGCTCCGGCCGCGGTGGCGCGCCCGCACGTGGCCGTCGCGCGGCCTAGGGCCTCTCGTTCGGACAGCCCGTCCGGCGTGCGAGGACGGAGCGGCAACCGGGTCCGCCCGGAGCACCGCTTCCGTCCTCGGACGCCGGGCGGGCTTGTCCGTACCCCGAGCCGCGCCGGCACCGGCTTCCCGCGGCCCGCGGCGGCCGCCTCAGGTGGTGCAGTCCAGCACCGTCCGGCACAGCCCGCACCGCGCCCGCACCCGGCCCCGGACCGGAACCCTGTTGCGCTGATGGCAGGTCGGGCACGGGAACGCGACCCGCAGCCCGTCCGCGCCGGACTCGAAGGCGTACGGAACCTCCGGACCCGGGGCCAGAAGCGCCCCGGGATGATCCTGGGCGTAGCGGCGGTCCTTGGCGTAACGGCGCCGGCCCGCCCACCCCGCAGCCGTCAGCGGCGGCTGCGCGCTCTCCCGCAGGGCCTGCGCCCGCCCCTTGGTGTACGCCGTGTACGCCTGCGGGCTGGTGAACCACGGCGAGGGATCCTCGTCGAACGCGAGCGCCCGCTTGGCCAGCACGTACCCGAACTCCTCCGGGGTGAGGTAGCCGAGCTTCTGACTGGACGTGGCGTCCTGACGGAACGCGTCCAACAACAGCCAGCCCGCCCCCAGATAGGCCGCCGCGGTGTCGGTGAGGATCTCGTTCTCACGCGTCCCCGGGAACTCCAGGCCGAGCCGGTGCAACAGCACGTGCGTGACCTCGTGCGACAACGCGGCACCGATGTCCCTGCGATGGGTACGGAAGCGGTCGTTCAGTTCGATGAAGTACTCCGGGCCCGACGCCAGTTCGACACTTCCCGCATGCTCCATCGCACGGAACGCCACGATGATCCGGGCGTCCGGCAGCCGCAGGTGCTGCACCATCGCCCGCGCCACCCGCTGCGCACCGAGGTGCAGGTCGTCCGCATCGGCGAACGCCGCGTCGACGGGGGCGAGACTGGGGGCGAAGCGGTGCACGCCGTCGTACGACAGCCGCCGGTACAGCGCGGTGATCGACGAGTGGACGGTGGCCAGATGGGGGAAGCCGTGCACCACCGGGCTGCGGTGGAGGTCGTCCGGCACGTGCCCACCCCCACTCCGCGACGCTCAGCTCCTCACCACTGTAAACCGCGGCGGGCGGGGGCCGTCAGGCGTCCGCGTCGGCCGGCACGCCCGCCCGCACCGGCACGCCCGGCCCCAGCAGCGCGTACGGTGCCGCCGCGCCCTCCAGCTCCAGCACCCACACCTCGTTGGCCCCGTCCCGCAGCACCGGACCCGGCACGTACAGCGTCCGCTGCGGGCCCGCCGCCCAGTAGCGCCCGAGGCAGAACCCGTTCACCCAGACGAACCCCCGCGTCCAGCCCGGCAGTTCGAGCCCCGCGTGCCCCGTCCCGGACACATCCGCGACCTCGAACGTGCCCCGGTACAGGCCGGTCCCCCCGGACCCGTCGACCGGTACGAAGGGGACGCCCTCCACGGCGGCCGGCCCGTCGAACGCGTCGAGGCGCAGCGCCCGCGCCCGTACACCGTGCAGGAACTGGCGTTCGTGCAGCACACCGCCGGTGATCCCCTTCGGCTCGCCCAGCCGCGGCCCGTAGTTGACCCGGCCCAGCGACTCCACCCACAGTTCCACCTCGGCGGGCCCGCCCACCGGTTCCGCCAGGCAGTTGTCGCCCTCGGTCAGGACGCCCTTGCGGATCCCGTCCACGTACACCACCGCCCGGTCCCGCAGCCCCGAGACCGCCAGGGTGTACGGGCTCCGCGGACCCGGCACCGCGACGCGGTAGCGCACCAGGCCGCGATCCACCCCCAGCTCCTCGAACGTGGGCGGCACACCGGACCGCGCCGCCTCCTCGTCCCCCAGCGCCTCCATGACGTCGGGCAGCGGCGCCCACTCGGTCAGTTCGGCCCGCACCGGTGCGAGGCCGGCGGGCTCGGGCGGCAGCGGGGGGAGCGGCCCGTCCGCGTACGCGGCCAGGACCTCCCGGAACAGGCGGAACTTCTCCGTGGGCCGCCCGTACTCGTCGACCGGCGCGTCGTAGTCGTACGACGTCACCGTCGGCAGCAGGTCCTCGTCCTGCAGCGGCCCGGAACGGTTGGCGCCCGCCCAGCCGGCGAAGTTCGTCCCCCCGTGCGCCATGTAGATGTTCACCGAGGCCCCGCACTCCAGGATCTCCCGCAACGCGCCGGCGGCCTGCGCCGGATCCCGCAGGACCGGCGGCGCGCCCCAGTGCTCGAACCAGCCGCACCAGAACTCCATGCACATCAGCGGACCACCGGGCTGATGGCGGCGCAGCACCCGGAACGCCTCGCGCGCGCCCGAACCGAAGTTCGCCGTGGCGAGCAGGCCGGCCACCGAACCGCCGGTGAGCATGTGGTCCTCGGGCCCGTCGGAGGTGAACAGCGGCACGCTCACACCGCACTCACCGAGCATCGCCGTGATCCGGCGCAGATAGACGGCGTCGGTGCCGTAACTGCCGTACTCGTTCTCCGCCTGCACCATGATCACCGGACCGCCGCGGTCGATCTGCCGCTCCGCCACCTGCGGCAGCAGCTCGGCGAACCACCGCTCCACCGCGGTCAGATACCCCGCGTCCCGGGTCCGCACCCGCCGGCCGAACCGCCCGGTCACCCAGGCCGGCAACCCGCCGTTCTCCCACTCCGCGCAGATGTACGGTCCCGGGCGGACGACCGCCCACAGACCGGCCCGCCGCGCCGCGTCCAGGAACCGGCCGAGCGCCCCCACGTCACGGAACTCGCCGGGCCGCGGCTCGTGGAGATTCCACGGCACGTACGTCTCTACACAGTTCAGGCCCATCGCCCGCAGCATCGACAGCCGGTGCTCCCACTGCGCCTCGTGCACCCGGAAGTAGTGCAGGGCCCCCGAAAGCAGCCGTACGGGCTTCCCGTCGAGCCGGAAGTGGTCGTCGCCCACGGTGAAGTCAGCCATCGTGCTCGTTCTCTCCTGTGCGCGCGGTCCCGAGAACGCCGCGCTGCGCGGCCCGGTGCGAGCGGAACGCGGTAGGTGTGACGGAGCGGGCGAACCCGGGAGTAAGGTCACGGCCCAGCGTCGCCCCCTGGCGTGCGGCCGGTCCATGGACAAAGATCGCTGCTGTTTGGACGCAGCACACGACGCACACACGACGCCGCACGTCAGAAGGCCGCGGGCGGAGGAGCGAGGGCCGATGTACCACACCTGGATGCGCTTCTTCACCCCGAGCCCGCTCCACCACCGCCTCGGCCTGGTCTGCCTGGGGGTCGGCCTGCAGCACGGCACGCTGCCGACCGTCGGCCCCCGCACCCTGGACCACCACGTGGCCGTCGTCATCAACGCGGGCAGCGGATGGTTCGCGGGACCCGACGGGCGCCGGGTGCCCGTCACCGCGCCCAGCCTGATCTGGCTGACCCCCGGCACCCCGCACCACTACGGCGCCGATCCGGTCACCGGCTGGGACGAGAGCTTCGTCGACTTCACCGGACCCGCCACGACCACGTACGCCGAACTCGGCTACATCGAACCCGAACGCCCCCTCGTCCCGCTCGCCGACACCGCGGCACCGCGGGCCGCGATCGGCCGGATGGTACGGGCGGCCCGGCGCGGCAACCCGCTGCTGGAGGTGGAGACCGGGGCGGCCGTCCACGAACTCCTCGTCGCGCTCCGCCGGGCGCGCGCCGACGTCAGCCCCGACGGCGACCCGGTGCTCCAGGCCCTGGCTCGCGACGCCTTCCAGCCGCTCTCCGTCGCCGAGCACGCCGCCCGGCACGGCATGACCCCCGCCGAGCTGCGCACGGCGGTACGGCGGGGGGCCGGGTGCAGCCCGAAGGACTACCTCCTCGGCATCCGGCTGGGGCGCGCCAAGGAGCTCCTGGCCACCAGTGACCTGCCCGTCGCCGCGGTCGCCCGCCGCGTCGGCTACGACGACCCGGCGTACTTCTCCCGGCTGTTCGCCCGACGCGTCGGTATGGCCCCCGTCCGGTTCCGCGAACAGCAGGGGCGCAGCGTGCCGGGTGGCTGGAGCGACCGGGTGCCGGACCCGGAACACCCTCCGACGATCATCACGTAGCCGGGCCCCTCTAAGCTCACTGACCATGACCACGAGCGACATCGACGATTCCGTAGGCGCCGAGCTGAACCGGCTGCGCGAGAGCATCGACAACATCGACGCGGCTGTTGTCCACATGCTCGCCGAGCGCTTCAAGTGCACCCAGCAGGTCGGTCACCTCAAGGCCGCCCACCAGCTCCCCCCGGCCGACCCGGCCCGGGAGTCCCGCCAGATCGCCCGGCTGCGGCAACTGGCGGAGAGCGCCCACCTCGACCCGGCCTTCGCCGAGAAGCTGCTGAACTTCATCGTGGCCGAGGTCATCCGCCACCATGAGCGGATCGCGGAGGAGTCGGCGAACGGGGCGGGGGAGTAGCGAGGGGAGAGCCCGGGGCGGGGGCTCAGGGCGAGATCTCCTCCAGCGGCCGGTTCGCCGTCTCCTCCGCCAGTGTCCCCGCCACCACCGCGCCCACCAGGGCCACCGCCCCCAGCATCACGAACACCGCGGCGACGCTGTCGCCGGCCGCGTAGACGACGCCCACCAGGATCGGGCCGAGGATCACGCCCAGCCGGTTGACCGCGCCGCCGACGCTGCAGCCCAGGGCGCGCATCCGGGTCGGGTAGAGCTCGGGTGTGTACAGGTACAGGCAGATGTTGGAGCCGAAGAAGCCGACCGCCGAGAGGGAGGTCCAGATCAGGACCTCCGCAGGGGTACCGGCGCCGAGGGCGGCCAGGGTGAGCAGGAGTGCGGCCGAGGCGCCGAGGCAGAGGGCGAAGATCCGGCGGCGGCCGAGGACGTCCACGGTGAGGGCGACGATCAGGCAGCCGAGCAGGCCTGCGACCGACGTCACGGTGGAGTAGAGCAGGGCGTCGGAGAGGGTGAGGCCGTACTCGTCCTTGTAGATGCTGGGGAGCCAGGACGTCACGCCGTAGTTGACGAAGTAGCCGGTGAACCAGATCGCGCCGACGACCAGGGTGCGGCGCCGGTAGCGGCCGGTGAACAGGCCGCGCGGGCCGGTCGCGGCGCGTTCCGCCGGGGTCGCGGCCACGGCCGTGGGTGCCGGGGTGGTGGCGGCGGCGCCGACACGTGGCCGGGGGAGTGGTTCGCCCGTCGCCGCGGACACCTTGGTCTCGATCTCGGTCATGACGGCCTCGGCCTCTGCCAGGCGTCCCCGTTCCGCCAGCCAGCGCGGCGACTCCGGCACCTTGCGCTGGACGAGGAAGGCCAGCAGGCCGGGCACGGCGGCGACCGCGAACATCACGCGCCAGCCCGCCGCCGGGACCACCCAGGCCGCGACCAGGGCGCCGATGGTGAGACCGGCCGGGAAGACGAGTTCGTACAGCAGGACGAAGCGGCCCCGCTTGAAGCTCCGGGTGATCTCGCTGATGAAGGCCGCCGCCACCGGAACCTCGCCCCCGATCGCCAGCCCCTGGACGAAGCGCAGGGCCAGGAACGGGGTGAGCGAGGTGCACGCGGTCAGCGCCAGGCTCACGAGTCCGGACGCGGCCACGCAGTACGCGATCACCTTCACCCGGCCGTAGCGGTCGGCCAGCCGCCCCGACAGCAGCGCGCCGACGAGCATCCCGGCCGAGCCGACCGTGAGGACCGCCGTGGCGTCGCCCGTGGACAGCTGCCACTCGTCACGGAGCTCCGGCAGCGCGTAGGCGATCAGCAGCTGGTCGAAGGCCTCGAAGAAGGTGACGACCCCCACGATCAGGCGGACGGTGACGTGCCAGCGGGAGAGCGGCAGGCGCTCGAAGCGGGCGGCGATGGTGGTGCGGGTCGTGCCGGCGGGCGGGGAGCCGGGGGCGGCGGCGTCCGGCGAGGTATCGGTGCTCATCCAGGGTTCCTCCTGCTCCGCGGTGGGGCCGGAGCGGTTGGGGAGCCAGGTGTACGGGGCGGCGAGGGGGACGGGAACGAGCTGAGCGTACGGGCGGGAACGGCCGCACGGCGCTCGCGAGCTTGTGAGGTCACCCACTGATCTCTGCCGCTGGCTCTGTAAGTGCCTAGCTTTTAAGTGCTTAAGTTTTACCGGTCGCGGGGTGGTGGCCGTCAACCCCCTGGAGGCAAAAGGAGATTTTGCCGGGGGGGCTTGCGGAGATTTATTTAAGCCCTTAGATTTTTAGCCCTGAGGTAACCGATTCGATCGCAGGAGGCCAACGGATGCTTGCCGACGAGGTGTTGGTCGCGGGGCAGTGGCGGCAGGGCCGTGGCGCCCTCATCGAGACGGTCGACCCGGCCACAGGCCAGGTCATCGCCACCGTGCACGCCGCATCCCTCGACGACGTCGAGGAGGCCGCCACCGCAGCCGCCCGCGCCGCCCACGAACCCGCCTGGCGCGAACTCCCCGCCCACCTCCGCGCCCGGCTGCTCCACCGCATCGCCGACCTCGTCGAGCAGAGCGCCGACCGGCTCTCCGCCCTCCAGACCGCCGACACCGGCAAGTGCCGCACCGAGACCCGCGCCCTCGTCCACAGCGCCGCCGCCACCTTCCGCTACACCGCCGCCGCCCTGGAGACCGCCGAGGACGCCCTCACCCCCTCCCGCGGCCCGTACGTCACCATGAGCGTCCACGAACCCATCGGCGTCGTCGGCGCGATCACCCCGTGGAACTCGCCGATCGCCAGCGACGCCCAGAAGCTCGCCCCCGCCCTCGCCGCGGGCAACGCGGTCCTCCTCAAGCCCGCCGAGTGGACCCCCCTGGTCGCCCTCGCGCTCGGCCGCCTCGTCCACCAGGCACTCACCGAGGCCGCCCTGCCCACCGCCCTGCTCTCCGTCCTGCCCGGCCGCGGCAGCGTCATCGGCGACGCCATCGTCCGCCACCCGGCCGTGGAGAAGATCACCTTCACCGGCGGCACGTCCACCGGCCGCACCCTCGCCCACGCCGCCGCCGACAAGCTCATCCCCGTCTCCCTCGAACTCGGCGGCAAGTCCCCGACGATCGTGCTGGAGGACGCCGACCTGGAGCAGGCCCTCGCCGGCGTCATGTACGGCGTCTTCTCCTCCAGCGGCCAGAGCTGCATCGCCGGCTCCCGCCTCTTCATCGCCCGCTCCCGCTACGAGGAGTTCCTCGGCGAACTCGTCTCCCGTACGGAGAAGCTCCGCGTCGGACCCGGCACCGACCCCGACACCCAGGTCGCCCCCCTCGTCCACCACAAGCACCGCGACAGCGTCGCCGCCTACGTCGACCTGGCCCGCGAGGAGGGCGCCACCGTCCGGTGCGGGGGAGCGGCCCCCGAGGGCGAGCGCTACCGCGACGGCGCCTACTACCTGCCCACCGTCCTGGACGGTCTGCCGAACACCGCCCGCGTCTGCCAGGAGGAGATCTTCGGACCCGTCGTCGTCGCCCTGCCCTTCGACGACGAGGACGACCTCGTCGACCGGGCCAACGACAGCGTCTACGGACTGGCCTGCGGCATCTGGACCCGCGACCACGCCAGAGCCTGGCGCCTCGCCCGCCGCATCGACGCGGGCACCGTCTGGATCAACACGTACAAGCAGTTCAGCATCTCCACCCCGTTCGGCGGACTGAAGGACAGCGGCATCGGCACCGAGAAGGGACGCGACCTCATCCGCGGCTACCAGCGGCAGAAGTCCCTCTACTGGGCCACCGACACCACCCCCCTGCCCTGGGCCGCCCAGTGAAGCCGAGCGAGACGAATACGGAGCCCCCCATGCCGTACGAAGAAACCCCACGCCCCCTGCTCGGACCCGTCGCCCGGCTGCGCGCCCTGCGCTCCGTCGAACTGCGCACCCCCGCCTTCACCGAGTCCGCCGACTTCTACCGCGAGGTCTGGGGCCTGGAACCCGTCGAACGCGAAGCGGACGCCACCTGGCTGCGCGGCACCGGCGAGGAACACCACGTCCTCCACCTCGCCCGCGGCGAGCGGAACGGCCTCGGCCGCATCACCTTCGCCGTCGCCACCCCCGCCGAGATCGACGAGGCAGCCCGCCGGCTCCTCGCCCGGGGCATCGCGCCCGTCGCCGGACCCGGCCCCCTCGACCAGGTCGGCGGCGGCTACGGGCTCCGCTTCACCGACCCCGAGGGCCGGCTGATCGAACTCAGCGCCCAGACCCACGCCGTCACCCCGCGCGGCCGGGACTCCGCCGTCCCCGTCGGCGTCACCCACACCGTCCTCAACACCACGGACATCGACGCCGCCGTCGCCTTCTACACCTCGGTCCTCGGACTGCGCGTCTCCGACTGGTCCGAGCACCAGATGGCGTTCCTGCGCTGCAACGCCGACCACCACTGCATCGCGTTCAACCAGGCCGCATGGACCTCCCTCAACCACGTCGCCTACGAGATGACGTCCATCGACCACTTCATGCGCGGCCTCGGCCGCCTGCGCCACCACGGCATCACCCCCCAGTGGGGGCCCGGCCGGCACGGCCCCGGCAACAACACCTTCTCCTACTTCACCGACCCCGCCGGACTCGTCTGCGAATACACCTCCGAGGTCGCCCAGATCGTCGAGGACGCCTGGATCGCCAAGGTCTGGCGCCGCACCCCCGACCTCTCCGACCTGTGGGGGACCGCGGGCCCGCCCTCACCCGGCATCCGCGGCCACATGGCCGGCACGCCCGACCCCGGGCCCCTCGCCGCCACCCCCTCCGACACCACCGAAGAGGTGACCGCATGACCGCCACCCTCACCCCCCGCCCGGACACCGCCGCCCGCCCCGCCCGCCCCGTGCGCCGCATCGGCCTCGTCGGCTGGGGCGCCATCGGACGCGTCGTCGGCACCGCCCTCGCCGAAGGCCACATCCCCGGCGCCGAACTCACCTGCATCATCGACAACCGCCCCCTCGTCGACGCCCCCGCACCCCAGCTCTCCTTCGAGGACGCCCTCGCCGTCTGCGACCTCATCGTCGAGGCAGCAGGCCAGGCAGTCGTACGGGAATGGGCCGAGCGCGTCCTCGACAGCGGCGCCGACCTGCTGATCGCCTCCACCGGCGCCCTCGTCGACCCCGACCTCACCGACCGCCTGCGCGCCGCCGGACCGGGGCGCGTCTACTTCACCGGCGGAGCGGTCGGCGGACTCGACCTCCTCCAGGCGGTCCGCGGGCTCGGCCCCCTCACCTCCGTCACCCTGACCACCACCAAACTCCCCGCCACCCTCCACCAGCCGTGGATGGACGCCGACCTCACCGAGCGGCTGCGGACGGCCACCGGACCCGTCGAGGTGATGCGCGGCACCGCGATCGACGTCCCGGTGAAGTTCCCCAAGTCGACCAACGTCGCCGCATCCGTCGCCCTCGCCACCGGCGACCCCGCCCTCGTCCAGGTCGTCGTCATCGCCGACCCGGCCGCCACCCTCACCCGGCACGTCATCGAAGCGGCCGGCCCGCACGGCACGTACCGCTTCGAGGTCGCCCACCGCCCCGACGAGGCGAACCCCGCCACCAGCCAGGTCGTCCCGCACGCCGTGCTCCGCAGCCTCGGCGCCGTCGTCGGCCGGGCCGGACAGATCCTGTGACCGCCACCGCCCACGTCCGTACGCGGGAAGCCGGCGACCCGGACGCCCCACTGCTGCTCTGCCTGCACGGCATCGGGTCCTCCTCCGCCGCGTTCACCCCGCAACTCGACGCCCTCGCCGACCAGGTACACGTCGTGGCCTGGGACGCACCCGGCTACGCGGACTCCGCCGACCCCGACCACGCCCCCGGCCTCGACGGCTACGCCGACACCGCCGCCGCCCTCATCCGCGAACACGGCAAAGGCCCCGCCCACGTCCTCGGCGTCTCCTGGGGCGGCGTCATCGCCCTGCGCCTGGCCACCCGCCACCCCGACCTCGTCGCCTCCCTGATCGTCGCCGACTCCAGCCGCGGCTCCGGCACCCACCCCGACAAGGCCGAGGCCATGCGCGGACGGGCGCGGCAACTCGCCGACCAGGGCCCCGAGGCCTTCGCCGCCGTCCGCGGACCACGCCTCGTCTCCGACGCCGCACCCCCCGCCCTCGTCGAACGCGTCGTCGCCACCATGGCCGCCTCCCTGCGCAACCCCGGTTACGGCTACGCCACCGCGTCCATGGCCGAGGCCGACCTCACCGACGACCTGCCCGCCATCGCCGCACCCGCCCTCGTCCTGTGCGGCGAACAGGACACCGTCACCGGAACCGACGAGTCCCAGGCCATCGCCGGAGCACTCACCAAGTCCGTCTACGTCACCCTCTCCGGCGCCGGACACCTCTCCAACCAGGAACGCCCCGAGGCCTTCAACGCCTGGGTCCGCGCCCACCTCCACGTCGTCGCCCGCATACCCGCGTAACGACGCACCCCACCCCCACCACCGAACCGAGGAGCATCCCGTGCCCATCGACAACACCCCGTACGAGACCGACGGCGACCTCGCCAAGTTCACCGACTCGCTCATCGCCACCAAGGACTCCCGCGAACCCGACTGGAACACCCTCTCCTTCCAGGAGAAGGCCGGCGCCCAGTACCGCCGCGCCCAGATCCGCTACGTCGGCTCCGGCGCCACCGGAAACCACGAGAACGACAACCGCATCCTGCCCTCCGGCGGCTTCACCCTCTCCAACATGCTGCTCCCGCCGGGCGCCGAAGGCCCCGAGCACACCCACCACGACGTCGAGGAGGCCTTCTTCGTCCTGGAGGGCCAGGTCAAGGTCGGCATCCACCGCGGCGCCGACGAGGCCGAGTACCGCACCCTCGGCTACCGCGACATGATCGTCGTCCCCGCCGGAGTGGCGCGCTCCCTGAAGAACGAGGGCGACACCGACGCCCTGTTCTGCGTCATCATCGGCACGCAGAAGCCCCAGGTCCCCACCTATCCCGAGCACTCCCCGATGCACGGCATCACCCGCGACTGATGGCCACCGACGACACCCCCCGTACGGTCGTCGTCACCGGCGCCGGCCGCGGCCTGGGACTGGCCGCGGCCCGCCGGATCGGCAACGACGGCCACCGCGTCGTCATCGCCGAACTCGACGCCACCACCGGACAGCAGGCCGCCGCCGAACTGCGCGCCGACGGCATCACCGCGGACTACCACCCGCTCGACGTCACCGACCCCGACTCCGCCGCGGCCCTGGCCGCCACCCTCGCCGGCGACGGCACCCGGCTGTACGGACTGGTCAACAACGCCGGACTCGCCAACGCGGTGGGCGGCAAACCGTTCCACGAGATCGACGTCGAGGCATGGGACCGCATCATGGCGGTCAACGCCCGCGGCCCCTGGCTCGTCGCCCGCGCCCTCCTCCCGCTCATGCGGGACCACGGCAGCGGACGCATCGTCAACCTCGCCTCGGACGCCGCCCTGTACGGCTCGCCCCGCCTCGCCCACTACATCGCGTCCAAGGGCGCCGTCATCTCCCTGACCCGGGCCATGGCACGCGAGACCGGCGACTACGGCATCACCGTCAACGCCGTCGCCCCCGGCCTCACCGAAGGGGAGTCCGCCGTCGACATCCCCGCCGAACGCCACGAGCTGTACCGCCTCAACCGGGCCATCTCCCGGCCCCAGCAACCCGCCGACCTGGTCGGGCTGATCGCCTTCCTCATCGGCGACGAGTCCGGCTACATCACGGGCCAGACCTTCGCGGTCAACGGCGGCTTCACGATGCAGTGACGGCATCGAACCCGTCCGGCGTTCGAGGACAGAAGCGGTCGCGCCGGCCCCCCCGCCTCACCCCACCGCCACCCGACCCGCAAGGAACCCCATGGACCTCCGCCTGAAAGGCCACCGCATCCTCGTCACAGGCGGCAGCTCCGGCGTCGGCCTCGCCACGGTCCGCATGCTGCTCGCCGAAGGCGCCCGCGTCGCCACCTGCGGCCGCCGCGCCGACGCCCTCGACGAAGCCCTTGACGGCCTCGCCGGCCCGGACGCGCTCTACCACGCCCCCTGCGACGTCACCGACGAAGCCGCCGTACAGGCGTTCACCGAGAACGCGGCCGCCCACCTCGGCGGCCTCGACGGACTCGTCAACAACGCCGGCGCCTCCCGGATGAAACCCTTCGCCGAGACCACCGCCGCCGACTGGCGCGACGAACTCGAACTCAAGTTCTTCGGCGTCCTCAACCCCCTGAACGCCGCCCTGCCCCACCTCCGCGCATCCGGCAACGCCTCCGTCGTCAACATCAACGCCGTCCTCGCCAAACAACCCGAGACCGCACTGATGACCACCAGCGCCGCCCGCGCCGGCATCCTCAACCTCTCCACCTCCCTGTCCAAGGAACTCGCCCCCGACGGCATCCGCGTCAACTCCGTCTGCCTCGGCCTCGTCGACACCGGACAGTGGGAACGCCGCTACGCCGCCTCCGGCAGCCCCCTCGACTACCCCGCCTGGCAGGCAGAACTCGCCGCCGACCGCGGCATCGCGCTCGGCCGCCTCGGCAACGCCGACGAAGTCGCGTACGCCGTCACCGCACTCCTGTCACCCAGGGCCTCCTACATCACCGGCACGACCGTCGACGTCTGCGGCGGCGTCAACCGCGCCGTCGCATAGCACCCACCCCCACCCCACCCACCCCAGGAGCACCCGACATGACCCGACCCAATGGCGGCGACCTGCTCGTCGAGACGCTGCGCGGACTCGGCGTCGACACGGTGTTCGGCATCGTCAGCGTGCACAACCTGCCGCTCGTCGAAGCCGTCGACCGCGACCTGCGCTTCGTCCCCGTCCGCCACGAAGCCGCAGCCGTCAACGCCGCCGACGGCTACGCCCGCGCCACCGGCAACCTCGGCTGCGCCCTCACCAGCACCGGCACGGGAGCGGGCAACGCGGCAGGCTCCCTCATCGAGTCCCTCAGCTCCGGCACCCCCGTCCTCCACATCACCGGACAGATCGACAGCGAATACCTCGGCTCCGGACGCGGCTTCATCCACGAGACCAAGGACCAGCTCGGCATGCTCCGCGCGGTCTCCACCCACGCCGTCACCGTCACCGACGCCGCCGACGCCGGCGACATCCTCCGCGACGCGGCGGCCCGCGCACGCACCGCCCCGCACGGACCCGTCAGCGTCGAATGGCCCATCGACCTGCAGTTCGCCCCCCAGGAACTCACCGGCACCCCCGTGCCCGAGCCGGCCACCCCCGCCCTGCCCGGCCCGGCACTCCTCGACGAAGCGGCCGCCCTGCTCTCCGCCGCCCGCCGCCCCCTCGTCTGGGCCGGCGGCGGAGCGAACAGTGCCCGCCCCGAACTCGCCGCACTCCTCGACGCGCTGAACGCCGGACTCGTCACCTCCAACTCCGGCCGCGGCAGCGTCCCCGAGTCCGACGACCGCGTCCTCGGCAACTACGCCACCGCGCCCGCCGGCCGCGCCCTGCTCGCCGAAGCCGACGTCCTGCTGTCCATCGGCACCCACTTCCGCTCCAACGAAACCGCCGACTACAGCCTCGAACTCCCGCCCGTCCACATCCAACTGGACCTCGACCCGGCCGCCCCCGGCCGCGTGTACCCGGCCACCGTCGCCCTCCACGGCGACGCCACCGCCGTACTCGCCGCGCTCCTGGGGCGCGTCACCAGCGGCGGCACGGAGACGAGCTGGCCCGCCCGCGTCCGCAAGGCCCGCACCGACGCCCGCAGCACACAACGCCACGCCATCGGACCCCAGGCCGCGATCAACGACGCCATCCGCGACGCCTGCCCGCCCGGCTCCGTCATCGCCCGCGACGTCACCATCCCCTCCTCCACCTGGGGAAACCGGCTCCTGGAGATCACCGACCCGGCCACCAACGTCTTCCCGCGCGGCGGCGGCATCGGACAGGGCCTCGCGATGGGCATCGGCGCCGCACTCGGCCGCCCCGGCACCCCCACCGTCGTCATCGCCGGCGACGGAGGCCTCGCCGTGCACCTCGGCGAACTCCTCACCCTCGCCCAGGAAAAGCCCGACCTCACCCTCCTCGTCTTCAACGACGGCGGCTACGGCGTCCTGCGCAACATGCAGGACACCCACTTCCCGCGCCGCTCCGGAGTCGACCTCACCACCCCCGACTTCGCGCTCCTCGCCGCCGCCGTCGGCCTCCCGTACGCACGCATCGCCGCCGAAGCCGACGCCGGACCCGTCATCAAGGAGGCCATCGCCTCCCCGGGCCCCACCCTCGTCGAGATCGACCTCACCGCACTCGGCCCGATGAACACCCCGTTCACCCCGCCGGTCAAGCTCCCCGCCACCGCGACCGATACCCCTGGACAGGGAGGCAACCCGTCATGACCACCGCCGAGGAACCCCGGCTCGACCTGCTCGTCCACCGCATGACCTGGGAGGCCGACGGCGTCCTGAGCATCGAACTCACCCACCCCGGCGGAAACCCCCTCCCCGCCTGGCGGCCCGGCGCCCACATCGACGTACACACCGGCGGACACATCCGCCAGTACTCCTTGTGCTCCGACCCCGCCGACACCACCCACTGGCGCATCGGCGTCCTGCGCGAACCCGCCTCCCGCGGCGGCTCCGCCCACCTCCACACCCAGCTCCGCCCCGGCCAGACCGTCCACGTCCAGGGCCCACGCAACCACTTCGAGCTCGACACCACGGGCGACGCCACCGGCTACCTCTTCATCGCGGGCGGCATCGGCATCACCCCGCTCCTCGCCATGGCCCGCGAGGCCACCCGCACCGGCACCCCGTGGCAGCTCGCCCACGGCGGCCGCACCCGCACCTCCATGGCCTTCGGCGCCGAACTCACCGCCCTCGCCGCACACTCCGGCGGAACCGTCGCGTTCATCCCCCAGGACGAACACGGCCACCTCGACCTCGACACCCTCCTCGGCGACCTGACACCCGGCACCCAGGTCTACTGCTGCGGCCCCGAACCCCTCCTCGCCGCAGTCGAGGAACGCCACCCCGACGCCCGCACCGAACGCTTCACCGCCCCCACCCCCGCACCCCGCGACGGCGAGGACACCGGCTTCGACATCGTCTGCTCCCGCACCGGACGCACCGTCGAGGTCGGCCCCACCACCTCCGCACTCGACGCCCTGGAGAACGCCGGCATCCCCGTCGCCTCCTCCTGCCGCGACGGCATCTGCGGCACCTGCGAGACCAAAGTCCTCGAAGGCACCCCGGACCACCGCGACTTCCTCCTCACCGACACCGAACGCGAAGCCGGCGCCTCGATGATGCTCTGCGTCTCCCGCTCCCGCACCCCCCGCCTCGTACTCGACCTCTGACACGCCCCCGAAGGGAGCCGACATGACCAGCCCGACCACCCCGCAGTACCTCGAGCCCCACCAGGCACGCACCGCCGAGCCCACCCCGTACGAGAAGAAGCTCGCCGCAGTGATCGAAGAGGTCTTCGGCAGCGGAGCCCATGACCTGCCCGGCCTCGTCGCCGGACTCAACGCCCGCGACCTGCCCGCCCCCGACGGCAGCCCGTGGACCGAGGACACCTTCCGCAACGAGATGCGACGCCTGGGAGCGTGAGACGACCATGACCACCCACACCACCACCCCCGTGCAGCCCGGCACCCCCACCCGCCCCTCCGAAGTCGCCCGCCCCGGCAACCGCACCGCCGACCGGCTCTACGCCACCGGCCTCCGCAACCAGTGGTACGCCGTCTGCCCCTCCGACTCCGTCCCCGCCGGCGGCATGAAGCGCCTCACCCTCCTCGGCGAGGAATGGCTCCTCTTCCGCCGCGCCGACGGCACCCTCCACATGCTGGAGGACCGCTGCCCCCACCGCGGCGCCCGCCTCTCCCTCGGCAAACACCTCGGCGACCGCATCGCCTGCTGGTACCACGGCGTCCAGGTCGACGGCACCGGCACCGTCGCCGCCGTACCCGGCCTCCCCGGCTGCAACCTCGAAGGCAAACAGCTCGTCGCGGCCCCCCACGTCATCGAAACCGCCGGCGGCATCCTCGCCTACTTCGGCGACAACGAGCACCCCGAACCCACCCCGCTCGTACTCCCCGAACACCTCACCGACCCCGGCACGTCCGCGTTCCTCTGCTACGCCGAGTGGAACGTCAACTGGCGCTACGCCGTCGAGAACCTCCTCGACCCCATGCACGGCTCGTTCCTCCACCGCGACTCGCACAGCATGGCCGAAGGCCAGACCACCGCACGCTTCCGCATCCGCGAGACCGAACGCGGCTTCTTCTTCGAGAAGACCGACCAGAGCGGCGTCAACTTCGACTGGGTCGAACTCTGCCGCACCGGCGTCGACTGGGTCGACCTCACCATCCCCTACCCACCGACCGCCGGCCCCGGCGGACCCTTCGGCATCGTCGGCATGGCCACCCCCATCGACGAGAACCGCTGCGCCGTCTTCTTCTGGCGCTACCGCAAGGTCACCGACTGGCAGCGCGACACCTGGCGCTTCCTCTACAAGACGCTCCTGGAGGACCGCCACTGGGACGTCCTCGAACAGGACCGCATCATGCTGGAAGACCTGCGCACCGACGCCGACCAGGCGGAAAACCTCTACCAGCACGACCTGGGCGTGGTCCGCGTCCGCCGCATGTACCGCACCGAGGCGGAAACCCAGGCAGCGAGCTGAACCCCGCTCCCGCACGAGTCCTCAATCGCCCGGACACCCCCCCGGCACATCAAGCCCGTCCGGCGATTGAGGACACCCCCCGGCGCCGAGGCAACGGCGCCCCCGCGGAGCGCCCCCACGCACCCCTACGCGTCCGACTCCGCCGCCAGCACAGACCGCTCCAGCTTCTCCAGCAGCCCGGCCAACTGCGCACACTCCTCGGGCGACAACCCCGCCAGCATCCGCCGCTCATTGTCCAGATGCTCCGAGAACAGCTCGTCGATCACCGACAGCCCCTCGTCCGTCAGCCGCGAATGCACCACCCGCCGGTCCTGCGGATCCCGCTCCCGCCGGATCAGCCCGTCCTTCTCCAGACGGTCTATCCGCAGCGTCACCCCCGCCGAACTGATCAACCCCGAATCGGCCAGCTCACCCGCCGTACGCCGGAACGGCGCCCCCGCCCGCCGCAGCGCCGTCAGCACGTCGAAACCCGCCATCGACAGCCCCTTGCGCTCCACCGGCCGCGAGATCGCCGCGCTGTACCGCAGGAACGCCCGGTGCAGCCGGCCGAACACCTCCAACGGAGCCGTATCCAGCTCCGGCCGCTCCCGCCGCCAGTCCGCCACGATCGACGCCACCGCGTCCTCCCGCGACGCGGAACCGGCCGAATCCCCGGACCCCCCAGAGCCGTTCTTCGCCATCCCGGGCACTCCTCCGTACAGGTACACCGTCATCAAGAATCTTAGCCCTCAAAGGACACCCCCGGGCCCCGTCAGCCCAGCGAGAACGCACCTGCACACCGCCCACCGCATACGGCAGCATGGCCCCCATGTCCGTACTGACGCGCGATGAAGCGCAGGCCCGAGCCCAGTTCCTCGACGTACAGCGGTACACGATCGACCTCGATCTCACCGCAGGGGAGGAGACCTTCGACTCCCACACCGTCATCCAGTTCACCGCCCTCGCCACCGGTGACACCTTCGTCGAGATCAAGCCCGCCACCTTGCGCTCCCTCACCCTCGACGGGCACCCCCTGGACCCCGCGGACCTCACCGAGAACCGCTACCCCCTCACCGCCCTCACCGCCGGACCCCACGAACTGCGCGTGGACGCCACCATGCGCTACTCCCGCACCGGCGAAGGCATGCACCGCTTCACCGACCCCACCGACAACGAGACCTACGTCTACACCCAGCTCTTCATGGAAGACGTCCAACGCGTCTTCGCCGCGTTCGACCAGCCCGACCTCAAATCCGTCTTCGCCCTCACCGTCACCGCCCCCGAAGGCTGGACCGTCCTCGGCAACGGCATCGCCCGGCACACCGGCGACGGCCACTGGACCCTCGCCCCCACACCCCCCGTCTCCACCTACCTCGTCGCCGTCGCCGCAGGCCCCTGGCACTCCGTCACCACCCAACACGCCGGACTGCCCTTCGGCATCCACTGCCGCGCCTCCCTCGCCCCCCACCTCGACACCGACGCCGACGAGATCCTCGACATCACCCGCGCCTGCTTCGACCGGTTCCAGGAAAAATTCGACGAACCCTACCCGTTCGACTCCTACGACCAGGCCTTCGTCCCCGAATTCAACGCGGGCGCCATGGAAAACCCCGGCCTCGTCACCTTCCGCGACGAATTCATCTACCGCTCCGCCGTCACCGACACCGAACGCCAGACCCGCGGCATGGTCATCGCCCACGAAATGGCCCACATGTGGTTCGGCGACCTCGTCACCCTCGCCTGGTGGGACGACATCTGGCTCAACGAGTCCTTCGCCGAATACATGGGCTACCAGACCCTCGCCGAAGCCACCCGCTTCACCGACACCTGGGTCGACTTCGGCGTCGCCCGCAAGGGCTGGGGATACGACGCCGACCAGCGCCCCTCCACCCACCCCGTCGCCCCCGACCCCGCCGCCGTCCCCGACACCGCCTCCGCGATGCTCAACTTCGACGGCATCTCCTACGCCAAGGGCGCATCCGCCCTGCGCCAACTCGTCGCCTGGCTCGGCGAGAAGGACTTCCTGGCCGGCATCAACACCCACTTCGCCCGCCACAAATTCGGCAACGCCACCCTCGCCGACTTCATCGACAACCTCGCCTCCGCCACCGACCGCGACGTCCACGCCTGGGCCGACCAGTGGCTGCGCACCACCGGAGTCGACACCCTCACCCCCCACCTCACCGAGGCCGACACCACCTGGTCCCTCACCGTCGACCACCACGGCACCCGCCCCCACCGCATCACCGTCGGCACGTACGACCACACCATCGACACCCAGTCCGGCCCCGACCGGCTCGTCCTGCGCGACCGCTTCGACATCGGCATCCCCCAGAACAGCACCACCACGGACGACACCTCCCCGAACGGCGCGACCACCCGCCCCGGCCGCCGCCCCGCCCTCGTCGTCCTCAACGACAACGACCTCACCTACGCCAAGATCCGCCTCGACCCGGACTCCTGGAACACCGTCCTCAACAGCCTCTCCGGCATCCCCGACGCCCTCACCCGCGCCGTCATCTGGAACGCCGCCCGCGACATGGTCCGCGACGGCGAACTCGCCCCCACCACCTACCTCGAAACCGCCCGCACCCACCTCCCGCACGAAACCGACCTGGCCCTCCTCCAAGGCGTCCTCGCCTTCGCCGACACCCAGATCGCCGCCCGCTACGTCACCCCCCAGGACCGGCCCGCAGCCCTCGCCACCCTCACCGCCCTCACCCGCGACCTCATCCGCCGCACCGAGGACGGCACCCACCTCGGCCTCCGCCTCACCGCCGTACGCCACTTCATCGACGCCGCCACCCAGCCCGACACCATCCACGCCTGGCTCACCGACGGCACCGTCCCCGGCGGCCCCGAACTCGACCCCGAACTGCGCTGGCGCATCCTCACCCGCCTCGCCGTCCTCGGCGCCACCGACGAACAGGCCATCACCGCCGAACTCCAAGCGGACCCCAGCGCCACCGGCCAGGAAGGCGCCGCCCGCTGCCGCGCCGCCCTGCCCACCCCCGAAGCCAAAGCCGCCGCCTGGCACGCCATGTTCACCGACGACACCCTGTCCAACTACCTGTTCACCGCCACCGCCCAAGGCTTCTGGCAGCCCGAACAGACCGACCTCCTCACCACATACGTCCCCCGCTACTACCCCGACGCCACCGCACTCGCCGTCCGCCGCGGCCCCGCCATCGCCGAAGCCGCCGGACGCTACGCCTTCCCCGCCTGCGCCATCGACGCCGACAGCCTCCACCTCGGCGAACAAGCCCTCACCGACCAGGCCCTCATCCCCGCACTACGCCGCAAACTCACCGACCAGATCGACGACCTCCGCCGCGCCCTCACCGTCCGCAACGCCCACTGACCAGAACCCCACACCACCCGCACCACCCGTGCCCGGCCCGCCCTCACCCCGAGGACAGGCCGGGCACACCCCTGTCCAGCCACCAACCCGCGCACCCCTACCACCCCCGCCCCACACCAACACCCCCAAGCGCCCACCCATCCCCCATTCGAGTTCAGATCACCGGGCTCCCCGGCCGCGCCCACCCAAACCCCGACAAGCTGGCAAGTCCCCCCATGCCCACCCGCGCGCACCGAAGGGCCACCCACCCATGCCCACCCCACCCCTCGCCGGATCCACCACCGGCCCCACCGCCCTGCGCCCCCTCATCGACACCGTCCTCACCGCACTCCAAGAAGGCGCCCGCCGCCGCGACGGCCCCCTCCCCGCCGGCGGACCCCACACCGTCACCACCCACATGCGCACCGCCCTCGACCCCCTCATCCCCGAACACGGAACCGGCCCCCACCACGCCCTCGCCACCCTCATCGGCGCCCTCGCCGAAGGCGCCGCCGACCCCGCCGACCCCCTCTGCGCAGCCCACCTCCACACCCCGCCCCTCGCCCTCGCCACCGCCGCCGACCTCGCCGCCTCCGCCCTCAACCCCTCCATGGACTCCTGGGACCAAGCCCCCGCCGCCTCCACCCTCGAAGCCGACACCACCGCAGCACTCGCCGCCGAGATCTACCCCCACCACCCCCACCCCGACGCCCTCATCACCACCGGCGGCACCGAAGCCAACCAACTCGCCCTGCTCCTCGCCCGCGAACGCCACGGCACCATCCAGACCATCAGCGGCACCAACGCCCACCACAGCATCACCCGCGCCGCCTGGCTCCTCGGCCTCCCCACACCCCTCACCGTCCCCGCCCCCGACGGCACCCTCGACCTCACCGCACTCAACGACACCCTCACCCGGCACCAGGGACACCACCCCCTCCTCGTCACCGCCACCGCAGGCACCACCGACACCGGCCAGATCGACCCCCTCCCCGCCATCGCCGACCTCTGCCACACCCACGGCGCCGAACTCCACATCGACGCCGCCTACGGCGGACCACTCCTCCTCAGCCCCACCCACCGCCACAAGCTCACCGGCCTCGACCGCGCCCACAGCGTCGCCCTCGACCTCCACAAACTCGGCTGGCAACCCGCATCAGCCGGCATCCTCGCCGTCCCCGACCACCACCACCTCGACCCACTCCAGCACCACGCCCCCTACCTCAACGCCGACGACGACACCGAAGCCGGACTCCCCGACCTCCTCGGCCGCTCCCTACGCACCACCCGCCGCCCCGACGCACTCAAAATCGCCGTCACCCTCCAAGCACTCGGCCGCACAGGACTCGCCGACCTCATCGACCGCACCTGCACCGCCGCCCACCACCTCGCCGACCTCATCACCAAAACCCCCACCCTCGACCTCTACGACCGACCCACCATCAGCACCGTCCTCTTCCGCCCCACCGACACCGACGACCACACCGTCGCCACCATCCGCCGCACCCTCCTCACCCGAGGCCACGCCGTACTCGGCCGCACCCGCACCCACGGCCACCTCTGGCTCAAAGCCACCCTCCTCAACCCCCACACCACCCCCGACGACCTGCAAAAACTCCTCGACCTCGTCACCCGCACCACCACCGAACTCACAGAAAGCAACACACACCGATGACAGCCCGGACCGACCGGCCCACCCCCCAGACCGATCAGCCCCACGACCTCGTCGGCATCGGCATCGGCCCCTTCAACCTCTCCCTCGCCGCCCTCGCCCACGGCCTCACCCACCCCATCACCGCCACCTTCTACGACCAACGCCCCGCCTTCCACTGGCACCCCGGCCTCCTCATCGACGGCGCCAGCCTCCAAGTCCCCTTCCTCGCCGACCTCGTCACCCTCGCCGACCCCACCAGCCCCTGGACCCTCCTCAACTACCTACGCACCCGCGACCGGCTCTTCCCCTTCTACTTCGCCGAGCGCTTCCACATCCAACGCGCCGAATACGACGCCTACTGCCGCTGGGTCAGCGAACAACTCCCCGCACTCCACTTCAGCCACCAAATCGACGCCATCCGCTGGAACCCCCGACACAACCTCTTCGAAGTCGACTTCACCCAACTCGACACCCACGGCGAAGCCGAAGCCCTCGGCCGCGCCCACACCCGCCACATCGCCCTCGGCATCGGCACCGAACCCCACATCCCCGAACCCCTCAAACCCCTCGCCGACGCCGGAACCGTCCCCGTCATCCACTCCGCCGACTACCTCCACCACCGCCAACAACTACTCGCCGCCGAACACATCACCGTCATCGGCTCAGGACAATCAGGCGCCGAAATCTTCCTCGACCTCCTCCGCGCCCGCCCCACCGGACACGAAAAACTCCACTGGCTCGCCCGCACCCCCGCCTTCGCCCCCATGGAGTACTCCAAACTCGGCCTCGAACACTTCACCCCCGACTACACCCGCTACTTCCACGCACTCCCCGAACCCGTACGCGACCAACTCGTCCCCCACCAATGGCAACTCCACAAAGGCATCGACCACGACACCATCACCGCCATCCACGACGAGCTCTACCGCCGCACCCTCCACGGCGGCTGGCCCGACGCCACCCTCACCCCCGGCGTCACCGTCCGCACCGCAGGCCGCCTCGCCACCAACCGCGTCGAACTCCACCTCGAACACACCCAACAAGCCACCCGCAGCCGCCTCACCACCGACGCCGTCGTCCTCGCCACCGGCTACCGCGAACGCCCCCTCGACCAAATCCTCGGCAGCCTCGACACCCACCTACGCCGAGACACCGCCGGCCGCCCCCGCATCGACGCCCACTACCGCCTCGACCTCGACCCCACCATCACCGGCAACATCTACGTACAGAACGCCGAACGCCACACCCACGGAGTCGGCGCACCCGACCTCGGCCTCGCCGCCTGGCGCAGCGCCACCATCCTCAACCACCTCACCGGCACCACCCCCTACCCCCTCCCACAACGCACCGCCTTCACCACCTTCGGCCTCACCCCCCAAACCACCGGCATCCCCACCCAAACCCCCAACCTCGTCCCCCTCACCCCAAGCCACTGACGAAGCCCGGACACAAAAAGACGGCCGCCCGCCTCCCCGAACACAGGAAAACGAGCGGCCGCCCCACACACACCCGACTAGAACACCGGCGAACCATCCCGCGTCAGACGCCAATCCACCGAAGCGAACGCAGCACCATCCACCGAACCCTTCGCCCGCACCCACGCAATAATCGTATTCCGGATCTCCTCCGAATTCGCCCACAACTGCTTCGAACCAGCCACATGCGGGAAGTTACCGCCACCACTCGCACGGTAATTATTCACCGCCAGCACAAACTGCGCCGCCGGATCGATCGCCTTCCCCCCGAACGACAGATTCACAATCCGCGAACCATTCGGCTTCGCAATATCGATGTCATACGCCAGACCCGACACCACGTCATAATTGTAATCAGGCGTACCACCCGCATTCGTCAACTTCGACGTATCCACCGGAGCACCCACAGCCGTCTGCACGTAATACCGCGCCGAAAACTCCAGATAATCCTTGAGCTGCGCACCCGTCAGCAACCGCGCCTCGAGCGTGTTCTCGAACAGATACAGACCCGCCGCATCCCTGATCGTCACATCCCCCGCCGGAATCTGCGCCGTACGCGAGAAACACGACGCCTGCGACAACACCGGCAACGCCGCGTACGCGCCACCCGCCAACGCCGCCTTCACCGTCTCCGCCTGCACGACATTGATCAGATCGATGATCGGCTCGTCCTTCCACGCCGCCTCGGCCGTCGTCATCGCCGCCGTCGACGTACCGATCACCTGATTGACGTACGCCACAACCTTCTTGTGCTCGTCCGCCAGCATCCGCGTGATCTTCGGGTCCTCCGCCACCGTGTTGGAGTTCAGCACCTGCGAACCGGCCCTCTCGACCACCCAGCGCCCCTTCTCCCACACCAGATCGAAGTCGAACAACGTCAACCGCTGCCCCCACTTCAACGGCTCGGACAACACGACCTTCTTACCGGTCTCCTTGTTCTCCACGAAGTACTCGGGAATCTCCAGATGCGCGTGACCCACCAGAATCGCGTCAATACCCGGCACCTGCTCCGCCACCAGACCCGCGGCGTTCTCCACATACGGAATCTGATCACCGTACGACGACGTCCCGCTGTTCCCCGAATGCGCCGAAACGATCACCACATCCGCACCCATCGAACGAAGCCGCGGCACATACTTCGCCGCCTGCTCCTCAAGACCCGGGAACACCATCTTCCCGCCGACGTTCGCCTTGTCCCAGATCGCGATACCCGGATTCGTCAACCCCAGGATCGCCACCTTCACATCCCGGCCGTGCGGCGTACGCAACTTCTTGATCACATACGGAGCGAACGCCGGCCGCAACGTCTTCGCATCCAACGCATTCGCACCCAGCAGCGGAAAATCACACTGCTCCTCGAACTTCCGCAACACCGGAATGCCGTAGTTGAACTCGTGGTTCCCCAACGCGGCGGCGTCGTACCCGATCGCGTTCATCGCCTGCGCCATCGGGTGCACCGGCCCGTGCTTCGCCGTGATCGGATCGATCTTCGCGTAGTAGTACGACAACTGCGTGCCCTGGATCGTGTCACCCGCGTCGATCATCAGCGTGTTGTGACGACCCTTCTCCCGGCGCACCTGATCCACCAACGTCGAGATCTTCGCCAGACCGACGTCGTTGTGATCCTTGTCGTCGAACTCCTTGTCCGTGAAGTAGTCCCAGTTGAGCGCGTTCCCGTGCAGATCCGTCGTCCCCATCACGGTGAACGAGTACCGCTTTGGCGGACGCCCGTGCCCGGCCCCGTGACCATGCGCCTCGGCAGGCACCGCGGCACCACCCGCGATCGCCACACCGGCGCCGGCCGCGGCCGATGTGCCCAGGAACGTCCTTCGGTTCAGCGGCATCTCGTCTCCCACATCTCAGTTCACTCCGTGCACAGTTCAGTCCGTACACAACGCGCGTAGACCCCACGCACGCGTGGACAACGCGCGTAGATAATCACCCACACGCCACCCCCGGCAACACCCCCGGCAGGTTTCTGTTCGATGACCATCCACCACCACACCCGGTTGCCACAGCGAACTCAGGACCCACACCGCCCGGCCCCGCACCACCCGAACCCTCCACCGAATGCTCATCCGAGCACCCCGCCGCACAATTCAACACTTGTCAAAAACCCTTCACCCAAAGGACGTTGACCAGTCATGCGCAGCCAATTAACTACCCGTAGGTAAGGTTTAGGCTCGCCCTATGCGCCGAGCCAAAATCGTTTGCACCCTGGGACCCGCCACCGACACATACGACCAGATCAAAGCCCTGGTCGACGCGGGAATGGACATCGCCCGCCTCAACCTCAGCCACGGCACCTACGCCGAACACGAAGACCGCTACCACCACGTACGCAAGGCATCCGACGAATCCGGCCGCAGCGTCGGCATCCTCGCCGACCTTCAAGGCCCGAAGATCCGCCTCGGACGCTTCCGCGAAGGACCCGTACTCCTTGAACGCGGCGACGACTTCACCATCACCGTCGAACCCATGGAAGGCGACCGCCACACCTGCGGCACCACCTACGCCGGCCTCAACGCCGACGTCACCGCCGGCGAACGCATCCTCATCGACGACGGCCGCGTCACCCTCGAAGTCACCGAAGTCGACGGCCCCCGCGTCCACACCACCGTCATCGAAGGCGGCATGGTCTCCGACCACAAAGGCCTCAACCTCCCCGGCGTCGCCGTCTCCGTCCCCGCCCTCTCCGAAAAGGACATCGAAGACCTCCGCTGGGCCCTGCGCACCGGCGCCGACGTCATCGCCCTCTCCTTCGTCCGCAGCGGACGCGACATCGAAGACGTCCACCGCATCATGGACGAAGAAGGCCGACGCCTCCCCGTCATCGCCAAGGTCGAAAAACCCCAGGCCGTCGA
Source organism: Streptomyces sp. NPDC005775 (assembly GCF_042871565.1). Taxonomy (NCBI): domain Bacteria; kingdom Bacillati; phylum Actinomycetota; class Actinomycetes; order Kitasatosporales; family Streptomycetaceae; genus Streptomyces; species Streptomyces sp. NPDC005775. The sequence goes on from NZ_JBIAIU010000011.1 coordinate 219,837, forward strand.
CAACATCGACGACATCGTCGCCGCCTTCGACGGCATCATGGTCGCCCGCGGCGACCTCGGCGTCGAAATGCCCCTGGAACAGGTCCCGATCGTCCAGAAGCGCGCCATCAAACTCGCCAAGCGCAACGCCAAGCCGGTCATCGTCGCCACCCAGATGCTCGACTCGATGATCGACAACTCCCGCCCCACCCGCGCCGAAGCCTCCGACGTCGCCAACGCCGTCATCGACGGCACGGACGCCGTGATGCTCTCCGGCGAGACCAGCGTCGGCAAGTACCCCATCGAGACCGTCCGCACGATGTCCCGCATCGTGGAGGCCGCCGAGGAAGACATCCTCGCCAAGGGCCTGCCCCCGCTCACCGACCGCAACAAGCCCCGCACCCAGGGCGGCGCGGTCGCCCGCGCGGCAGCGGAGATGGGCGACTTCCTCGGCGCGAAGTTCCTGGTCGCCTTCACCCAGAGCGGCGACACGGTCAAGCGCCTCTCCCGTTACCGCTCACCCATCCCGCTGCTGGCCTTCACCCCCGACCCGGCCACTCGGTCGCAGCTGAACCTCACGTGGGGCGTGGAGACGTTCCTGGGCCCGCACGTGGACTCGACAGACGCGATGGTGGCGCAGGTCGACGAGGAGCTCCTGAAGATCGGCCGCTGCCAGAAGGGCGACGTCGTGGTCATCACCGCCGGCTCCCCGCCCGGCGTCGCGGGCTCGACGAACCTGGTGCGCGTGCACCACATCGGCGAGGATGACAGCCCGAAGTAGGGTGGTTCGCTCAGTATTTCGGCCCGACGTGTGCGTCCATGAGGGCTACGGACGCCCGTCGGGCGACGGAGATGTTGAACGGGTCGTTGCCGCGGGCCAGGGTCGTCCACTGGACACCCAGGGCGGTGAGCGTGTCACCGAACAGCTTCCGGATGTCGTCTGACTTGTTGCTGAAGAAGTAGCGGGGGTACTCGTACCGCTTCGGCTCACCTGCGACGAGGCGAGTGGTCCAGTTAGTGATGCGGCAACCGTCCGAGTGGATGAGCCCCCGGACGAATTGCCACGGATTCGCGTCCACGATCTTCTGCTGCCATGCCTCCAGCGTGATCTCACGCTCGTGCTTTTTCCCCGGGCCGTGCTGAGGGAATAAGCAGTGAAGGTGCTTCGAGTAGACCTTGATGTTGTGGCAGCCGATCTTACGGACTCGACACGTGGCGTTGTCCGGGAACACCTTGCGCATTGCTGCCTCGGCTTCGTCCTGAATGCCCGGCCAGGAGTCGTCGAGTGTGATCATGAGGTTCGGTACTCGGTGCTGTGCGTACTGGCTTACATGGCCGTCGCCCAAGTACAGGGCCAGGAGATAGGAGTACGCGGCTTCGTCGAGATCGACGCCATCGCACCGGTGGCACATCGGGTTGTGCGAGCCCGGACACTCGCCCCGCTTGGAGCGGTCCATGTGGAGCCAGTACGACACGGTGCCGCGAGGAACGTTCAGCTGCCGGGCGACGGCAGCGCCCGAGGTGCCGGACCTGAGGAGAGCGAGCGCCTTCTGGCGGACTTCTGTGCTGTGGAAGATCACATCACCACTCTGGGTGACGGCGTGTATCGATAGGTAGCAAGAAACAGAGGTTCACGAGAACGTGAACCTCCGCTTGCTCGGAATGGTGCCGGGTATGGGATTCGAACCCACATGTCCTCTCGGACAGAGGTGTTTGAGACCTCCGCGTCCACCAGTTGCGCCAACCCGGCTAGTCGACCGGACAGAAGTGTACCTGGTGTCAGAAGCGCACAGCAGGTAGGTAGGCTGCTTCGCAGCAGCACCTGCCCTGAATCAAGGAGCCCCGTGACCACCCCCGAGTCGCCCCAGCCCGTCGCCGACGACGACAAGTCGCACGTCCCGCCGCTGACGACCCGCGTCGTCATCGCCGAGGACGAGGCACTCATCCGCCTCGACCTCAAAGAGATGCTCGAAGAAGAGGGGTACTCGGTCGTCGGTGAGGCCGGGGACGGGCAGCAGGCTGTCGAGCTCGCCCGGGAGCACAAGCCGGACCTGGTCATCCTCGATGTGAAGATGCCGGTCCTCGACGGCATCTCGGCCGCCGAGAAGATCGCCGAGGAGTCCATCGCGCCCGTCCTGATGCTCACCGCGTTCTCGCAGCGCGACCTCGTGGAGCGCGCCCGGGACGCCGGGGCGATGGCGTACCTCGTGAAGCCGTTCAGCAAGAGCGATGTCGTACCGGCCATCGAGATGGCGGTGTCGCGGTTCGCGGAGCTGAAGGCGCTGGAGGGCGAGGTCGCGGACCTGTCGCAGCGGCTGGAGACCCGGAAGCTGGTGGACCGGGCGAAGAGCATCCTGCAGACGGACTACGGGCTCTCCGAGCCTGCCGCGTTCCGGTGGATCCAGAAGACGTCGATGGACCGGCGGCTGTCGATGCAGCAGCTGGCGGAGGCGTTGATCGAGGACGCCGAGGAGAAGAAGCGGGCGGCCGAGTAGCCACCCGTACGCGCGTACGAAGAAGCCCGCGCCCCGGACATCCGGGGCGCGGGCTTCTTCGTATGAGGGCTCAGTCCTCGCCGAGGTACGCCTTGCGGACGGACTCGTCGTGGAGGAGGTCCGCTCCGGTGCCGGAGAGGACGATCTTGCCGATCTCCATGACGTGGCCCTGGTCCGCGAGGGAGAGGGCGGCCTGGGCGTTCTGCTCGACGAGCAGGATGGTGGTGCCCGAGGCCTTGAGCTCGACGATGGTCTCCATGATCTTCTGCATCATGATCGGGGAGAGGCCCATGGAGGGCTCGTCGAGCATGAGCAGTTTGGGCTGGGACATGAGGGCGCGTCCCATGGCGAGCATCTGCTGTTCGCCGCCCGAGAGGGTTCCGGCGGCCTGCTTCCGGCGTTCCCCGAGGATGGGGAAGAGGTCGTAGGCGCGCTGGATGTCCTTCTCGATGCCTGCCTTGTCGTTGCGGAGGTAGGCGCCGAGGAGGAGGTTCTCGGTGATCGTCAGCCGGGGGAAGATGTGGCGGCCCTCGGGGGAGTGGGCGAGGCCGAGGGCGACGATCTTGTGTGCGGGGATGTTGGTGAGTGGTTTGCCCTCGAAGAGGATGCGTCCGCCGATGGGCTTGAGCAGTCCGGAGAGGGTGCGCAGGGTGGTGGTTTTGCCGGCGCCGTTGGTGCCGATGAGGGTGACCACCTGGCCGGCGTCGACGCTGAAGGAGATGCCTTTGACGGCTTCGATCTTGCCGTAGGCGACGCGGAGGTCCTCGACCTCGAGCAGTGCGGTCATCGGGTGTCCTCCTCCTCGGTGGTGGTGGTGTTCTTGGTGACGGGGGGTGTTGCCGCTTCGGCTTCTGCCTCCGCCGCTTCTACTTCGGCGACTTCTTCGGCGCCGGGGGCGCCTTCGAAGGGGGTGCCGAGGTAGGCGGCGATGACGCGTTCGTCGCTCTGGACGACTTCGGCGGTGCCTTCGACGAGTTTTTCGCCCTGGACGAGGCAGGCGACGCGGTCGCTGAGGTTGAAGATGAAGCGCATGTCGTGCTCGATGACGAGGACGGCGATGCCTTGGTCCCGGATGGCGAAGATGAGTTCTTCGGTGACGCGGGTTTCCTGGGGGTTCATGCCGGCGGTGGGCTCGTCCAGGAGGAGGAGTCCGGGGTCGCTGGCGAGGGCGCGGGCGATTTCCAGCTTGCGCTGGTCTCCGTAGGGGAGGTTGCGCGCGAGGTGGTCGGCCTTGTCCTGGAGGCCGATGAACTCCAGGAGTTCCATGGCGCGTTCGTGGCTGGCCTGTTCGGCTTTGGTGAAGCCGGGGAGGCGCAGGAGTGCGGACCAGAGGCCTTCTTTGGTTCTGGTGTGGCGTCCGACGAGGACGTTTTCCAGGACGGTCATGTTGGCGAAGAGCCTGATGTTCTGGAAGGTGCGGGCGATGCCTGCCTTGGTGACGAGGTGGGGCTTGGGCGGCAGGACGGTGCCCTTGTAGCTGACCTTGCCCTCGGTGGGGACGTAGAGGCCGGTGAGGCAGTTGAAGAAGGTGGTTTTTCCGGCGCCGTTGGGGCCGATGAGTCCGACGATTTCGCCCGCGTTGACGGTGAGGTCGACGTTGCGTACGGCGGTGAGGCCGCCGAAGCGCATGGTGACGCCGCTGGCGTCGAGGACGGTGGTCGTGGTGTTCGTGGTGGTGGTCATGGTGTTCACGCCCCCGCCTTGGTGATGCCGGCGTCGGCTTCTTCGGGTTGCCGTGGTTCGGGTACGAGGACGGGTTCGTCGTTCTCGTGGAATTCGAGTTGTTTCCGGCGGTCGGCGACCAGGCCTTCGGGGCGGAAGCGCATCAGGAGGATGAGCGCGACGCCGAAGAGGAAGAGCTGGTAGTCCTGCATGAACTGCAGTTTGGCCGGGATGAGGTAGAGCAGTGCGGCGCCGACGAAGGGTCCGCTGAGGGTTCCCATGCCGCCGAGGATGACGGCGGCGAGGAGGAAGGCGGAGTTCGGGGGTACGGAGCCGGCGAACTGGTACTGCTCGGGTGTGACGGTGTAGTTGACGTGTGCCTGGACGGTGCCGGCGAGTCCGGCGAGGGTGGCGCCGAGGGCGAAGGCGAGCAGTTTGAGCCGGAAGGCGTTGATGCCCATGGCGGTGGCTGCTGTTTCGTCTTCGCGGATGGCGACCCAGGCGCGGCCGATGCGGGAGTCTCCGGAGCGGCGGAAGACGAGGACGACTACTGCGGTGACGACGAGCATCATCAGGTAGTAGTTGGCCGGCCGGCTGAGGGTGAAGGGGCCGATGTCGTGGCTGAGTCCGAAGTCGATCCCGAAGAGGTTGAGGTCGGGGATGCTCGGGATGCCTTGGGAGCCGTTGGTGAGGTCGGGTCCGCTGTTGCCGTTGAGGTTGTTGACGGTGACGCGGAAGATCTCTCCGAAGCCGAGGGTGACGATGGCGAGGTAGTCGCCGCGCAGTCGCAGGGTCGGGGCGCCGATGAGGACGCCGAAGATCAGTGAGACCGCGGCACCGGTGAGGACGGCGGCCCAGAAGGGGAAGTGGACGCCGATGGCGGACAGGGGTGCGCCGGAGACGAGGGCGGCGGTGTAGGCGCCGACGCCGAGGAAGGCGACGTAGCCGAGGTCGAGGAGGCCGGCGAGGCCGACGACGACGTTGAGGCCGAGTGCGACGGTGGCGAAGATGAGGATGTTGGCGCCGATGAGGGCGTATTCCGCGGTGTCCTGGGTGAAGGGGAAGCAGAAGGCTGCGACCAGGGCTGCGGTGAGGGTGACGTTGCGGTGCTTCGTGGTCAGAGCGGTGAGGCGGGCGATGAGTCCGGCCCGGGTGAGTGCGGTGAAGGTGAAGCCTGCGGTGATGAGGAAGCCGATGAACTGTTCGGATTCCTCGGTGGGGATGTCGATCCCGTAGGTGAAGAAGTACAGCGCGGCGCCGAAGGAGGCGGCGATGATGAGGATTTCGGCCCAGGCGGGGAGGGCCTTGGCGCGCCCCGCGGAGGGTGCGGCGAGGCTGTTGCGGAAGGTTTTCCAGGCGCCGGGCCGGGTTTCGTGGGCGGGGAGTGCCACGTCGCTGGGGAGTCCGAGGGCGGCGATGAAGGCGATGAGTGCGCCGACGCCGCTGACCCAGGCTCCGGGTTCGAGGTTGACTACGCCGCCGAGTTCGTAGGCGATGGCACCGATGGTGTAGCCGGTGGTGCCGAGGGTGGCGAGGGCGAGGAGGCGTACGGGGCTGTTGGTGCCGCCGGGGGAGAGCCAGCGCAGGCCTCGGATGCCGTATCCGCAGAGGGTGAAGAGGAGGGTGAGGATCGCTGCGGTGAGGGTGAGGATCTGGAGGCCGCCGGGGTAGCCGGTGACGGTGAGGTCGCCGGGGAATTCGGAGGTCCAGGTCCAGGGGAGGAAGGTGCCGGCGAGTGCGATGGCCGCGCCTGCTGCGGTGGCGATCCGGGCGAGCGGTGCGGGCAGCGGGATGAGTGCTTTCTGGGTGGTCATCCGTATCACGCCCTGTCCGCGACGCGTTCGCCGAGTAGGCCCTGGGGTCGGAGGAGGAGGACGACGATGAGGAGGACGAAGGCCCATACGTCCTTCCAGGCGCCGCCGCCGAAGAGGTCCATGCCGGGGACGTCGCTCATGTAGCCGGTGGCGAGGGATTCGGCGACGCCGAGTACGACTCCGCCGAGCATGGCGCCGTAGATGTTGCCGATGCCGCCCAGTACGGCTGCGGTGAAGGCTTTGAGGCCCATGATGAAGCCCATTTTGAAGCCGATCTGGCCGTTCTTGAGCCCGTAGGCGACGGCGGCGACGGCTGCGAACGCGGCACCGATGGCGAAGGCCATGACGATGATGCGGTCGGTGTTGATGCCCATGAGCTTGGCGGTGTCGGGGTCCTGCGAGGTGGCTTGCATGCCGCGGCCGGAGCGGGTCTTGGAGACGAAGAGGCCGAGGGCGATCATGCAGACGGGTGCGGCGATGAGGACGAAGAGGTCACCGCGTTGGATGTGGGCGCCGAAGACGTCGAATGCTTCGCCCTTGAACTGGGGGAAGGGTCGGTCCTTGGTGGCGTTGGGGTACCACTTCCAGATGGCCTGCTGGAGTGCGAGGGAGAGTCCGATCGCGGTGATCAGCGGGGCGAGTCTGGGGGCGGTGCGCAGCGGCCGGTAGGCGAAGCGTTCGGCTGCGACGCTGATGGCGACGGAGCATATGACGCCGCCGATGATCATGAGGGGGACGATTGCGAGGAGGTTGGAGCCGGCCGGCATCCAGAGGTACACGGTGAGAGCTCCGAAGCCTCCGATCATGAAGATCTCGCCGTGGGCGAAGTTGATGAGCTGGATGATTCCGTAGACCATCGTGTAGCCGATCGCGATGAGTCCGTACATCGCGCCGAGGATGAGTCCATTGGCCAGCTGTTGCGGCAGTTCGTGCACCGCAGGGCCTCCGTGGAGTGGTTCGGATATGGCACCGCGCGGGAGCGCTCGTAGCGCTCCCGCGCGGTCTGGTGTCAGTCAGGGAGTGACCGGGAGCTTGTTACGGCTTGTAGGCCTCGCTGAGCTTGGAGGCCCACTTGCCGCCGTCGACCTGGTAGGCGGTCATCATGGTGTTGGTGGTGTCGCCGTACTCGTCGAAGGAGACGGGGCCGGTGACGCCTTCGAAGCTGACCTTGCTCATGGCTTCGAGGACCTTGGCGCGGGCGTCGTCGGGGAGCTTGCCGTCGTTGGCTGCGACGACGGCCTTGACGGCCTCGATGATGGACCAGGTGGCGTCGTAGGTGCCGCCGCCGTAGGCCTCGTAGGCGTCCTTGTATCCGGCGGTCTTGTAGTTCGCGATGAAGGTCTTGGCGGAGTCGAGCTCTTCGACGGGCTTGCCGACGGAGGTGGCGATGTCGCCCTGGGCCTTCTTGTTGAGCTTGATGAAGTCGGCGCTGTACATGCCGTCGCCGCCCATGAGGGGGATCTGGACGCTGTCCTTGAGCTGCTGGCTCAGGGGTGCGCCGGCGGGGTACTCGCCGCCGTAGTAGACGGCCTTGGCGCCGGACTTCTTGACCTTGGTGACGACGGCGTTGAAGTCGCGGTCGTCGGGGTTGACGTGGTCGGAGCCGGCGATCTTGCCGCCGAGGCCGGTGAAGGTCGCCTTGAAGGAGGCGGCGAGACCGGCGCCGTAGGGCTTCTGGTCGTCGATGAGGTAGACCTGCTTGATCTTCGCGTTGTTGTACAGGTACTTCGCGGCGAAGGCGCCCTGGATCTGGTCCGTGGTGGCGGTGCGGAAGTAGGTCTTGAAGGGGCGCTTCTTGTCGCCGGTCTTCCAGTTGTTGCCCTGGGTCAGCTCGGTGCCGGTGTTGGCCGGGGAGACCTGGGTGAGGCCGGCGTCGTTGAGCGGCTTCTGCATCGACTGGGAGACGCCGGAGTTCAGGGGGCCGACAACGCCGAGGACCTTTTTGTTGTCGATGAACTTGGTGGCGTTCTGCTGGCCGACGGAGGGCTGGGCCTGGTCGTCGAGGGGCTGGACCTCGAAGGTGATGCCCGGGACCGTCTTGTCCTTGTTCGCCGTTTTGGCGGCGAGGTCGGCGGAGTTCTTGATGCCGAGGCCGAGGGCGGAGAGGTCACCGGTCAGGGGTGCGTCGACGCCGATGACGACGGTCTGGTTGCCGCTGCTGTCGCTGCTCTTCTTGTCGTCGTCGCGCGACCCGCAGGCGGTGAGTGTCAGTGCTCCTGTGGTGAGCACTGTGGTGAGGATGAGCAAAGAACGGTGTCGCACGAAAGGTCCTTTCCCTGGCGCGGCCTCCTCTGCTTGAGGTGCCGTGTCGTTCGCCGGGCCGTACTGGTTGGTACAGGGCCGTGCTGCAGACGCGCCCGGCGGCGCGGTGACTGGCGGTGACTCTAAGGGCAGGGGTGGGGGTCGGGGATGGGGGTGGCGCAGGATGTGACTGTCTTGTTATGCCCTTGAGCAAGGCTTGAGGTGGCTGTGTGGACATGTACGGCTTTTTACCGGACGGCGAAGTGACCGCATGCTGAGAACGCGCAGCTCTGTTAAGGGGCTTGAGCGGATCTTGGTGCTGTCGCGTGAGGGGGGTGCGGGGAGGTGGGGGAGGGCGCGCCTGAGGGCCCGGTGCCTGCGGGGCCGGGTTCGTTTGGTGGCGTCGGGCGGGTGCACATTGCGCGGTTGTTACGCAGTGTTACATCCGGGGTGGTGTGGTCGACGCGGTGTGGTGGGGGCGCGGGCGGGGCGTGGCAGATGAGTGGGCCACGGAACGGGGTGGGCGGTCAAGGGCGTTGGCTGCCGGTGTTGTGCAAGTTCTGTGTGTGCGGCGGTGGTTGTGCCCGGGTATGGCACTGCCCGGCCGGTTTGGTGGTCCGGCCGGGCAGGGGGGCGGGGGGTGGTGCGGGGTCAGGGGGCGTCGGTCCTGGGGGCGTCGCGCAGGAGGCAGGTGAGGCGGGCGGTGCAGACCCGCTTGTCCTGTTCGTCGGTGACGACGATCTCGTACGTGGCGGTGGTGCGGCCGCGGTGTACGGGGGTGGCGACGCCGGTGACGAGGCCGTTTCGTACCCCTCGGTGATGGGTGCAGTTGAGGTCGACGCCGACGGCGAGTTTGGTGGGGCCGCCGTGGAGCATGCTGCCGACGGAGCCGAGGGTCTCGGCGAGGACGGCGGAGGCGCCGCCGTGCAGGAGTCCGTAGGGCTGGGTGTTGCCTTCGACGGGCATGGTGCCGACGACGCGGTCCGCGGAGGCTTCGGTGATCCGAATGCCCATGCGTTCGCCGAGGTGGCCTGCGGAGAAGAGGGCGGGCAGGTCTACGCCGAGGGTGGCGTACTCGTCGATGATCTCCTGGGGGAACTGGGGTGTGGTGTGCTCGCCCATGGGTCCGGCTCCGATCGTCTGCGGTGGTTCGCTGCTGTGTGCACGTTCTTGCGGGTGTGCGCGTCCCGCGTGTGCACTGTTCTTATCAGACGACTGAGCGGGCGCTTAGTGTGCAGGTCCCCGGGGCGTCAGTGCGCGTTCTCGAAGCGCACCACGACGGACTTGCTGGCCGGGGTGTTGCTGGTGTCGGCGGTCGAGTCCAGGGGGACCAGGACGTTGGTCTCGGGGTAGTACGCGGCGGCGCAGCCCCGGGCGGTGGGGTAGTGGACGACGCGGAAGCCGGGGGCGCGTCGTTCCGTGCCGTCCTTCCATTCGCTGACGAGGTCGGTGTAGGTGCCGTCGGGGAGGCCGAGGCCGGTGGCGTCGTCGGGGTTGACGAGGACGACGCGGCGGCCTCCCTTGATGCCGCGGTAGCGGTCGTCGAGGCCGTAGATGGTGGTGTTGTACTGGTCGTGGGAGCGCAGGGTCTGCAACAGGAGGCGGCCTTCGGGGAGTTCGGGATACTCGACGGGGGCGGCCGTGAAGTTGGCCTTGCCGGTGGCGGTGGGGAAGCGCCGGGAGTCGCGGGGGCCGTGGGGGAGGGTGAATCCGCCGGGGTGGGCGACGCGTTGGTTGAAGTTCTCGAAGCCGGGGACGACGCGGGAGATGCGGTCGCGGATGGTCGCGTAGTCCTTCTCGAACTCCTCCCAGGGGGTGGTGGAGGCGGGGCCGAGTACGGCGCGGGCGAGGCGGGCGACGATGGCGGGTTCGGAGAGCAGGTGGGGGCTCGCGGGGGTGAGGTTGCCGCGCGAGGCGTGGACCATGCTCATGGAGTCCTCGACGGTGACGAACTGCTTGCCGCCGGCCTGGACATCCTTGTCGGTGCGGCCGAGGGTGGGCAGGATCAGGGCCCGGGTGCCGGTGACGGCGTGGGAGCGGTTGAGCTTGGTGGAGACGTGGACGGTGAGGCGTGCGGTGCGCATCGCGGCCTCGGTGACGTCGGTGTCGGGGGAGGCGGAGACGAAGTTGCCGCCCATGGCGAAGAAGACCTTGGCGTCGCCGTCGCGCAGGGCCTGGATGGAGCGGACGACGTCGTAGCCGTGGTGGCGCGGTGAGGTGATGGAGAATTCCTTGTCGAGGGCGTCGAGGAATGCGGGCGCGGGCCGTTCGAAGATGCCCATGGTGCGGTCGCCCTGGACGTTGGAGTGTCCGCGTACGGGGCAGACTCCGGCGCCGGGCCGGCCGATGTTGCCGCGCAGCAGGAGGAAGTTGACGACTTCGCGGATGGTCGGCACGGAGTGTTTGTGCTGGGTGAGGCCCATGGCCCAGCACACGATGGTGCGCTTCGACGCGAGGACGAGGGTGAGGGCTTCTTCGATGGCGGCGCGTTCGAGGCCGGTGGCGGCGAGGGTCTGTTCCCAGTCGGCCTCGGCGGCCGCGGCGGCGAACTCCTCGTAGCCGTGGGTGTGTGCGGCGACGAAGGTCTCGTCGACGGCGCCCTCGGTGTCCAGGATCATCTTGTTGAGGAGCCGGAAGAGGGCCTGGTCGCCGCCGATGCGGATCTGGAGGAAGAGGTCGTTCAGTGCCGTGCCCTTGGCCATGCCGAGGGGGGTCTGCGGGTTCTTGAAGCGTTCGAGTCCGGCCTCGGGCAGCGGGTTCACCGAGATGATCTTCGCTCCGGCGGACTTGGCCTTCTCCAGGGCGGAGAGCATCCGGGGGTGGTTGGTGCCGGGGTTCTGTCCGGCGACGATGATCAGGTCGGCGTGGTGGAGGTCCTCCAGGGAGACGGAGCCCTTGCCGACGCCGATGGTCTCGGTGAGTGCCGAGCCGGAGGACTCGTGGCACATGTTGGAGCAGTCGGGCAGGTTGTTGGTGCCGAATTCGCGGGCGAAGAGCTGGAGCAGGAACGCGGCCTCGTTGCTGGTGCGCCCGGAGGTGTAGAAGAGGGCTTCGTCGGGGGAGGCGAGGGCGCCGAGTTCCTCGGCGATGACGGCGAAGGCGCGTTCCCAGGTCACGGCCTCGTACCGGTCGGCGCCCTCGGGCAGATACATGGGTTGCGTGATGCGTCCCTGCTGGCCGAGCCAGTAGCCGCTGCGGGTGGCGAGGTCGGCGAGCGGGTGCGCGGCGAAGAAGTCCGGGGTGACGCGGCGCAGGGTCGCCTCCTCGGCGACGGCCTTGGCGCCGTTCTCGCAGAATTCGGCGGTGTGCCGCTTGTCGCCCTCGGGCCAGGCGCAGCCGGGGCAGTCGAAGCCGTCCTTCTGGTTGACCTTGAGGAGGGTCTGCGCGGTGCGGCGGACGCCCATCTGCTGCTGGGCGATGCGCAGGCTGTGGGCGACGGCGGGCAGGCCGGCGGCGGAGTGCTGGGCCGGTTCGACCTGGGGCGCGTCCTGGACGGGGTCTCCTGCGGGCGGCTTGGTGGCCATCGTGCTCCCCTTCGGGCCTGCCGCGGGCCTGTGTGGTCCGCTGTGCGTGATTGACGTCTCCTCCGATCCTGGCACGCGGTGCGGGCGGGCCGCCCGGTGAGCGGTTCCCGGGTGGAGGGCGGCGGTCGCCGGTCCGGATTGTCAGTGGTACGTGGCAGGATCGGGGTGTGGCTGAGACGGCATCGAAGAAGACGGCAGACAACCGACCGCGCCTGCTCCTGATGGACGGGCACTCCCTGGCGTACCGGGCGTTCTTTGCGCTGCCTGCGGAGAATTTCACGACGGGGGCGGGACAGCCGACGAACGCGGTGTACGGCTTCGCGTCGATGCTCGCGAACACGTTGCGTGACGAGGCGCCGACGCATTTCGCGGTGGCGTTCGACGTGTCGCGCAAGACGTGGCGTGCCCAGGAGTTCCCCGAGTACAAGGCGAACCGTTCGAAGACGCCGGACGAGTTCAAGGGCCAGGTCGAGCTGATCGGTGAGCTGCTGGACGCGATGCGCGCGGACCGTTTCGCGGTCGACGGCTTCGAGGCGGACGATGTCATCGCGACGCTGGCGACCCAGGCGGAGGCGGCCGGGTTCGAGGTGCTGATCGTCACCGGTGACCGGGATTCGTTCCAGCTGATCACGGACAACGTGACCGTGCTCTACCCGACGAAGGGCGTGTCGGAGCTGACGCGGTTCACCCCGGCGAAGGTCGAGGAGAAGTACGGGCTCACCCCGCAGCAGTATCCGGACTTCGCGGCGCTGCGCGGTGACCCGTCGGACAACCTCCCGGGCATTCCCGGGGTGGGTGAGAAGACGGCCGCGAAGTGGATCAACCAGTTCGGTTCGTTCGACGAGCTGGTGGCGCGGGCCGAGGAGGTCAAGGGGAAGGCCGGACAGAATTTCCGCGACCACCTGGACGCGGTGCGGCTGAACCGGCGGCTGACCGAGATGGTCCGCGATGTGGAGCTGCCGAAGACCCCGTCGGATCTTGAGCGTGCTCCGTACGACCGCACGGCGGTCACCGGGGTGCTCGATGTGCTGGAGATCCGCAACCCGAGCCTGCGTGAGCGGCTGCTGGCGGTGGACCCGGGCAAGGCCGAGGACGAGGCTCCGGCGCCCGCCGCGGGCATCGAGCTGGACGGTTCGGTGCTGGGCGCGGGTGAGCTCGCTCCCTGGCTGGCCGAGCACGGCGCCCAGCCGCTCGGTGTCGCCACGGTCGACACCTGGGCGCTCGGCAGCGGCACGGTCACCGAGATCGCGCTCGCCGCGGCCGGCGGGGCGGCCGCCTGGTTCGACCCCGCGCTGCTCGATGCGGCGGACGAGCAGGCGTTCGCGGCGTGGATCGCGGACGCGGACCGGCCGAAGGTGATGCACAACGCGAAGAGCGTGATGCGGGTCTTCCCGGAGCACGGCTGGCGGACCGAGGGCGTCGCGATGGACACCGCTCTCGCCGCGTACCTGGTCAAGCCGGGCCGGCGCTCCTTCGCGCTGGACGCCCTGGCGGTGGAGTACCTGGGCCGTGAGCTGGCCCCCGCGGCGGCGTCCGACGGCCAGCTGGCCTTCGGTGCGGACGACCGGGCCGAGGCCGATGCCCTGATGGCGCAGGCCCGTGCGGTCCTGGACCTCGGAGACGCGTTCACCGCGCGGCTGAAGGAGGTCGGCGCGGCGGAGCTGCTGCACGACATGGAGCTGCCGACGTCGATCCTGCTGGCCCGTCTGGAGCGGCACGGCATCGCGGCGGACCGGGCCCATCTGGAGGGCATGGAGCAGCAGTTCGCGGGCGCCGTCCAGCAGGCGGTGAAGGAGGCGCACGCGGCGGTGGGCCGGGAGTTCAACCTCGGTTCGCCCAAGCAGCTCCAGGAGGTCCTGTTCGGCGAGCTGGGTCTGCCGAAGACGAAGAAGACGAAGACCGGTTTCACCACGGACGCGGACGCGTTGGCGTGGCTGGCCGCGCAGACCGAGCACGAGCTGCCGGTCATCATGCTGCGCCACCGTGAGCAGGCGAAGCTGCGGGTCACGGTCGAGGGCCTGGTCAAGTCGATCGCGGCGGACGGCCGTATCCACACCACGTTCAACCAGACGGTGGCGGCGACCGGCCGGCTGTCCTCGACCGACCCCAATCTGCAGAACATCCCCGTGCGTACGGACGAGGGGCGGGCGATCCGCCGGGGCTTCGTCGTCGGTGAGGGCTTCGAGACGCTGATGACGGCGGACTACAGCCAGATCGAGCTGCGGGTGATGGCCCACCTCTCCGAGGACGCGGGCCTGATCGAGGCGTTCACGTCCGGTGAGGACCTGCACACCACGGTCGCCTCGCAGGTCTTCGGCGTCGACAAGTCCGCGGTCGACCCGGAGATGCGGCGCAAGATCAAGGCGATGAGCTACGGGCTGGCGTACGGGCTCTCCGCGTTCGGTCTCTCGCAGCAGCTGAACATCGAGGCGGGCGAGGCCCGGGGCCTGATGGACACCTACTTCGAGCGGTTCGGCGGGGTCCGTGACTATCTGCGCCGGGTGGTGGAGGAGGCCAGGGCCACCGGTTACACGGAGACGATCTTCGGCCGCCGGCGCTACCTGCCGGACCTCAACAGTGACAACCGCCAGCGCCGTGAGACGGCCGAGCGGATGGCGCTGAACGCACCGATCCAGGGCACGGCCGCGGACATCGTCAAGGTGGCCATGCTCCACGTCGACCGGGCGCTGGCCGAGGCGAAGCTGACGTCACGGATGCTGCTCCAGGTGCATGACGAAATCGTGCTGGAGATCGCCACGGGCGAGCGGGAGCGGGTGGAGAAGATCCTGCGGCACGAGATGGCGGCGGCGGTACGGCTGCGCGCGCCACTGGACGTGTCGGTCGGGGTCGGCAGGGACTGGGAGTCCGCCGCGCACTGACGCGAAACCGTGCGCCCTCAGTCGCCGGTCCGGCCGCTCATGTCCCGGGCCGGGCCGGCGACGGGGAGCGCCGGTGTGCCGGTCACCCGACGGCCGCTCACTCGCGTCCACACCCCGTACAGCACGAGTCCGACGGCCAGTCCGGCGCCGGCGCCGAAGCAGGCGGTCGGGATGATGTCGAGCGGCGTGTCGACGTGTCCGTAGTACGCGTACCAGCGCGCGCAGCGGTGGACGGTGCCCAGCAGTACGCACAGCCCGATCAGCGCACCGGCCCACCACCGTGCCCGGCGGTCCAGGGCCGGTACGGACGCCGGCGCGGGCCGGGCTCCGGCTCTGCGGAGCCCCGACGCGGTGAACCACACGAGCACCGTCAGCGCCACGGCCGAACTGCCGTACTGGACCAGCTGGAAGACCGGGTACCCGGCCGTGTCCCGCCCGAGCACGGGCAGCAGCCGCACCCCCCACCGGTCGTGGTGGGTGAAGGCGTCCCAGACGACATGGGTACCGGCCCCGATGACGGCCGACACCACGAACCACGCACCGTCCCGCAGCGCCCGCGTGCCCCGTTCCGGTGCGCGCCGGGCCCCGCGTACCCATGCGTGGACGCGCCCCTGCCAGGAGGTGGGGAGCAGCGCCACGAGGGGTTCGCGCAGCAGCAGCCACAGCGCCACGGTCGCCGCGGTGATCAGGACGTCCACGGTGAACACGCCCCACCACGCGTGGGTGACCTGGCCGAACTCCATGGCGCCCGGGATCGCGGTGTCCGCGTAGTACGTCATGTCGGGGGCGAACGAGCCGGCGACGAGGGCCGAGGCGAGGAGCGGTCCGCGCCCTGTTCCGTTGCGGCGGATCCCGGGCAGGACGGCTGCGGCGTGGCTGAGCGTGAACGGCATGGGGGAAGTATGCGTGAGCGGCCTGAACAGTCCCTTCACGCACTGGACAACTTGTGGGGTCGGAAGGTGAGAAACCGGTAAGAAGCGGTACGGCGGCTGTGTCCGGGCGGCACAAGTTGCCGTAGGGTCGCCTGAGTCCAGGCGCAGGGGAGCGCGGACAGCCGTCGAGGGGGAGGGCCCACACGTTATGGCAGCGCAATTCGGTCGCCGACTGCGCAGAGGGGCGACCACGGCTGCCGTGGCCGCCGCCGCTGTGGCAGCACTTTCCGCGTCGCAGGCCCCTGGTTCGCCCCTGGTGGCGTCCGACGCGGACCAGCCGGCCGCAGGGTCGACGGGTGCGACGACGCCCTCGGGCGACGGGGCCGCGTCCGGCAACTCGCCCTACTTCACGGACCTTCCGCCGCTGACCACGCCCGACAAGCCGGGCACCTCCGCCAACCTGCCCCTGACAGGCAGTGCGGAGTCAGGCATACCGGCCTCCGTCCTGGCGGCGTACAAGAAGGCCCAGCAGACCATCGCGGGCACGGATGCCGCCTGCCGGCTGCCGTGGCAGCTCCTCGCCGCGATCGGCAAGGTCGAGTCGGGCCAGGCCCGTGGCGGCCGTGTCGACGCGCAGGGCACCACGTTCTCCCCGATCCTCGGCCCGGCCCTCAACGGGCAGGGTTTCGCCCTGATCAAGGACACCGACAACGGTGCCTAC
This sequence comes from Streptomyces sp. NPDC005775, assembly GCF_042871565.1. Taxonomy (NCBI): domain Bacteria; kingdom Bacillati; phylum Actinomycetota; class Actinomycetes; order Kitasatosporales; family Streptomycetaceae; genus Streptomyces; species Streptomyces sp. NPDC005775. The sequence goes on from NZ_JBIAIU010000011.1 coordinate 236,024, forward strand.
GACGGGGATGCGACGCACGACCGGGCGGTCGGCCCGATGCAGTTCATCCCGTCCACGTGGGAGACCTGGGGCCAGGACGGCAACGCCGACGGCCGCCGCGACCCCAACAACATCTACGACGCGGCGCTCGCCGCCGGGCGCTATCTCTGCGCGGGCTCCCGCGATCTGGCGCTCGCCGCCGACCTGGACCGGGCGGTCCTGAGCTACAACCACTCCGAGGAGTACCTGCGTACCGTCCGCACCTGGTTCGACTACTACAACCGCGGGGCGCACGAGGTGCCGGACGGCACCGGCGTCCTGCCGGCCGAATCCAGCACGGGCACGCACCAGGGCTCCGGTACCCACGCCAGTGGCCCGTCACCCTCGCCGTCGACCTCGCCGTCCGGTTCGGCCACACCCACCCCGCCCCCGGCCCCGACGCACAAGCCGCCGTCGAAGCCGAGCCCCACGCCCACCGAGCCGGGCAGCGGTCCGGGCACACCGACGACGACGCCGACCCCGACGCCCGAGCCCGCCCCGACCCCGGCACCGGCCGTCCTGCAGAACGCCGGCACCGGCGCGCTGACCGCCACGGCGGGCGACGCCTTCGCCGAACCCGTCAAGGTCCGGGTGAAGAGCAACCTCGGCAGGCCGCTCGCCAAGGTGCCCGTGACCTTCACCGTCACCGGTGACACGGACGCCGCGTTCGAGGGCGGCAAGCGCACCGTCACCCGCGTCACCGGGGCCGACGGCACAGCCACCGCACCGGTACTGAAGGCCGGCGAGAAGACCGGCGCGTTCACCGTCCGCGCGACGGCCACCGGCACCCCGCTGCCCGCCGTGAGCTACGCGGCGACCGTCACCGCCCGGCAGGCCGACGCCATCGCGAGGACGGGCACCGCCGAGCTGACCGCCGTGGCCGGGCAGACGTTCGCCGACGTCACGGCCGAGGCCACGTTCAAGGGCGCAGCCGCCCGCCGGGTCACCGTCACCGCCACGATGATCACCGGCGACGAGAAGCCGGCCGAGAACGACAAGGGCCCGTACTTCACGGATGACGAAGGCAACCCGGTCCGCACCCTCGTGCTGACCACGGACGCCGACGGCAAGCTCACCCTGAAGAACATCTACGCCGACGGCGCCGCGGGCACGTACAAGCTGCGCCTGACCACCGAGGGCGGCGCCACCGTCGTCATCGACCTCACCGTCGAAGCCCCTGCCGCCTGACCCACGCACACCCGGGCCCCTCGCGCCCTGAACAGCCCCTTGGCCGCCACCCGGCCAAGGGGCTGTTCTACGTGTTCTCATCTCGCGCCCCGGTTGCTACGGTGCCCCAGCCCTGACGACCCATCAGTTCCGAGCCTCCGGGAGGCCGAGTATGCGTGCCCTGGTCGCAGCCGCCATCGGGCTGGCCGCCGCTCTCGCCCTCGTACTCACCATCAGCGCGATCGGCGCACCACCCGGCGAGACCTCGCCCAAACCCCTGCTGACCACGGTCCCTGGTCCGAAGAACTAAGGGCTGCCCGCACCACGCAATGCAGAGGAAGGACACCCCATGCGCCGCCGAGCCAGCCTCGTACTCCTGGCCTTCGCCGTCTTCTTCGCCGCGCTGTCACCGCTGCTGCGCTGGTACGCCTTCCCGCGGCTCGCGAAGATCCCGCCGAACCAATATCAGGAGACCGTGCTGGAGGCGAAGCCCGCGACCCTCCTCGACTACAGCACCCTCAAGGCCGAGAAGGTCGACAAGATCACCATCGTGCAGACCCTCAAGGGCAACGTCGAGGAGTCCGAGAAGATCGAGCGCAGCGCCGGCCGTGACGTCGTCGTGTGGGACGCCCTCTCCTACATCCAGGGCCCCGACGGCAAGATGGTCTCCAAGATCCCCGAGCGCTACATCTTCGACGCCCACAGCCAGGACCCCGTCCACGCCACCGGCGAAATGGTCGACGGCGACCCGGTGAGCCGTGAGGGCATCGAGTTCAAGTGGCCCTTCCTCACCGAGAAGCGCGACTACGAGTACTTCGACGCCCAGAGCCGCACCAGTTCGCCCATCCACTACAAGGGCACGCAGAACTTCCGGGGCATGGACGTCTACTACTTCGAGCAGACCGTCCCCTGGACCAAGGTGCCCATGCCCAAGTCGATGCCGATCGAGGGAGTCACACCGGAGCAGCTCGCCAAGACCGGGATCACCCGCTGGTACACCACCAAGCGGATGTTCTGGGTCGACCCCGTCACCGGGGCACCGGTGAACGGCGAGGAGGTCCACAGGGAGGAACTGCGGAACGCGAAGGCGATGGGTCTGTCCGAGGACACCGTCACCGTGTTCGCCGGGCACGTGAAGATGCGCGAGGACTACATCGTCTCGATCGTCGACATGGTCAAGTCGCAGCGGATACTGGTCCTGTTGCTGACCTCGTACCTCCCGTGGGGCTTCCTCGTCCTCGCCATGGCGCTGCTGGCGCTGTCGCTGTGGCTGGAGGCACGCTCGCGGCGGCCGGGCGAGGCGGAGACGGCGGGGCGGAGGGAACCGGAACCCGCGCCTACTCCCGCTTGAGCCGCGCCTTCGTGAACCGGGTCGCCTCCACCGTCGTCGGGTCCTCCGGCCACGGGTGCCTCGGGTAGCGGCCGCGCAGCTCCGCCCGCACCGCCCTGTAGCCCTCGCGCCAGAACGACTCCAGATCCGCCGTCACCGCCGCCGGGCGCCCCGCGGGGGAGAGCAGGTGCACCAGAACCGGTACACCGGCCACCCGCGGGGTCTTCTGGAGGCCGAACAGTTCCTGGAGCTTCACCGCGAGCACGGGCTGGGCACCCCCGTACTCCACCCTGATCCGTGAACCACTCGGCACCTCGATCCGCTCCGGGGCCAGCTCGTCCAGCCGGGCCGCCTCACCGGTCGCCCACGGCAGCAGCCTGCGCAGCGCCTGCCCCGCGTCGATCCCGCCCAGGTCCGAGCGGCGCCGGGCGCGCGACAGCTCGGGCTCCAGCCACTGCTCGGTGCGGTCCAGCAGCGCCTCGTCCGAGACGTCCGGCCAGGGGGCGCCGAGCTCCCGGTGGAGGAAGGCCAGCCGCTCCCGCAGCTGCCCGGTGTCGCGGCTCCAGCGCAGCAGCCCGAGGCCCTCCCGCCGCAGCCCCTCCACCAGGGCCTCACGGACCAGCGCGGGGTCCGGCCGTTTCAGCGGGCGCGCCGACAGTTCGACGGCGCCGAGGCGCTCCACCCGGCGGGCCACCACGTCCCGGCCGTCCCAGCGGACCTCCTCGCCGTCGAACCGCAGGTGCCCGGCCGCCAGCCGTGCCGTGTCCTCGTCGATCACCGCGGCGAGCCGGACCTGGGCCGACGCCGCGTGCGCCGGGCGGTCGGCGACCGCGACCGCCAGCCACGGCGCGCTGCGCAGCCGGGAGCCGTCCCGCAGCTCCGCGCCCGTGCCGGACGCCATCAGGAAGGTCCCCTCGCCCCGGGCCCGCGCCACTCGTTCGGGAAACGCCAGCGCGGCCACCAGACCCACCACGGCATCGTCCGGACCGGACCCGCCGGAACCGGTGCCCTTCGTGGAGGAGGACAGCCGCCGCACCTCCTGGCGCCAGCGGGCCGCGTAGCCGTCCTTGCCCAGCCGTGCGGTGCGCAACGCGGCGGCCAGGTCGTCCCCGTACTCCCGCGGCGGTTCCTCGCTCAGCAGCGCGACGACCTCCGCGGCCCGGCGCCCGCCGACCTCGGCCGCCCCGTCCAGCAGCGCCCTGGCCAGCCGTGGATGCAGCCCCAGCCGGGACATCCGTACGCCCCGGTCCGTCACCCGCCCGTCGGCCTCCACGGCGCCGACGGCCGTCAGCACCTCGCGCGCCGCCGCCATCGCACCGGCGGGAGGCGGGTCCAGCAGCGCGAGCCCCGCGGCGTCCGGATCGCCCCAGCAGGCCGCCTGGAGGGCGAACGCCGCCAGATCGGCCACCTTGATCTCGGGGGAGGGGAACCGGGCGAGCCGCCCGTCCTCCGCCTGCTCCCAGCAGCGGTAGACCGTCCCGGGAGCCTCCCGCCCGGCCCGCCCCGCCCGCTGGCGGCCCGCCGCCTGCGAGGCCCGTACCGTCGCCAGCGCGCTCAGCCCGCGTGCGTGGTCGGTGCGCGGTTCCCGGGCCAGCCCCGAGTCGACGACGGTCCGCACCCCCGGAACGGTCAGCGACGACTCCGCCACCGACGTCGCCAGCACCACCCGCCGCCCCTCGGACGCACCCGCCAGCACCGCGTCCTGCACCGCGGCCGGCGCCCGCCCGTGCACCTGGAGCACCTCCGCGGCCACCCCGGACAGCTGTCCCGCCACCCGGCCGATCTCGCCGACGCCGGGCAGGAAGCACAGCACGTCACCGTCCCGCTCGGCCAGCGCCCGCCGCACCACGGCGGCGACATGGGTCAGCAGCGCCGGATCGACCCGCATCCCGTGCGGCGGCCGCACCGGCCGCAGCGGCGGCGCCCACACCACCTCCACCGGGTGCGACACACCCTGCGCCTCGATGACCGGCGCGTCGCCGAGCAGCCGCGCCCAGCCCTGCGCGTCGGTGGTCGCCGACGCGGCGACCAGCCTCAGGTCGGGGCGGATCGCCTCCCGTACGTCCAGGAGGAACGCGGCCACCGTGTCCGCGTCCAGGTGGCGCTCGTGGCACTCGTCGATGATCACCGCGTCGACGCCCGCGAGCTCCTGGTCGCGCTGGAGCCGCTGGAGCAGCACCCCGGTGGTGACGACCTCCACGACGGTGTTGGGCCCCGTCACCCGCTCCCCGCGCACGGTGAACCCGACCCGCTCGCCCGGCCGCTCGCCGAGCAGCCACGCCATGCGCCGGGCGGCGGCCCGCGCGGCGATCCGCCGCGGTTCGGCGACCACGACGCGGCGCACCGGGCCGTCGCCGGTCAGGCCGGCCAGGACGAGGGGGACGAGGGTCGTCTTGCCCGTGCCGGGCGGGGCGCACAGCACCGCGACCCCGCGGTCGTCGAGCGCCCGCCGCAGCGCGGGCACGGCGGTGCGGACGGGCAGCTGGTCCAGGGCGTCGGTACGGATCACGCCCCCAGTCTCGTACGGTCCGCCCCCGCGTCCCGCACCGGCGGGTGTCTCGGCGCCCTGCGCAGGCGAAGACCGTGGTCCCGGCGCTCAGCCCCGTACGCAGACGAAGATCGCCGTCCCCGGGATCAGGTTGCCGCGCAGCGGGGACCAGCCGCCCCACTCCTGGCTGTTCCACGCCGGCCACTCCGGCTCGACGAGGTCGGCCAGCCGGAAGCCGCCCGCCACGACGTCCCTGACCCGGTCGCCGAGTGTGCGGTGGTGCTCCACGTACACCGCCTCGCCCCGCTCGTCCTGCTCCACGTAGGGGGTGCGGTCGAAGTACGAGGCGGCGACGGACAGGCCCTCGGGCCCCGGTTCGTCCGGGAAGGCCCAGCGGACCGGGTGCGTGACGGAGAAGACCCAGCGGCCGCCGGGGCGCAGCACCCGGTGGACCTCGCGGAACACCTGGACCGGGTCGGCGACGAACGGCACCGCGCCGTACGCGGAGCAGGCCAGGTCGAAGGAGCCGTCCCGGAAGGGGAGCACCCCGGCGTCCGCCTCGACGAGGGGGACGCCCTCGCCGATCCGCAGCGCGTGCTGGAGCTGGCGGTGGGAGAGGTCGAGGGCGACGGGCCGGGCGCCCTGCGTGGCCAGCCAGCGCGAGCACTGCGCCGCACCGGCGCCGATCTCCAGGACGTCCAGGCCCTTCAGCGACTCGGCGGGGCCCAGCAGACGGGCCTCGGCTTCGTCGAGTCCCTCCGGTCCCCAGACGAACCGGTCGTCGCCGAGGAAGCCGCCGTGGTCGTTCTGGTACTCGTCCGCGTTGCGGTCCCACCAGCCCCGGCTGGCCCGGCTGCTCTCGGCCTCGCCGGCGGTGCGGCGCGTCGCCTCGGGTTCGGCCCCGTAGATCTCTTGGCTCATCGTGTCCGTCGTTGTAGTTTGCCTTCACCCCGCCGTACGCGGTACGTACCAGGGGGAGCTGGTGAGCACGGAACCCGTGTGTCCGGAACATCTCCGGGGCCGATGTGGCCTCGGTGAAGCCGAGTTGTGCCGGGTATGGGTCGTTCCGCCCTTGGTGTGCGCCTTCGCGCATTGACCGTGCCCTGCTGCCCCCGTATGCTACAAGTTGCGCTGCGAGCCTGCGCGCCTCAGACCTAGCAGGCCGCGCTCGCATCTGTATGTATGTCCCCTCGGTTCACGAGAGGCGCCTCCCGGTTCACGGGATCGGCGCTTCCCAGGCTGTCCGGTCTTCTGCAGAGGCGATACGGGCTCACGGCGTAGCAGTAACTTCGACTCACTGTCCGTACCGGAGCCCTTTCCCACATGACGAGCAGCACCGAGACCACCGCCACCACTCCGCAGGTTGCGGTCAACGACATCGGCGACGCGGACGCGTTCCTCGCGGCGATCGACGAGACGATCAAGTACTTCAACGACGGCGACATCGTTGACGGTGTCATCGTCAAGGTTGACCGGGACGAGGTTCTCCTCGACATCGGTTACAAGACCGAAGGTGTCATCCCGAGCCGCGAGCTCTCGATCAAGCACGACGTCGACCCGAACGAGGTCGTCAAGGTCGGCGACGAGATCGAGGCCCTGGTTCTCCAGAAGGAGGACAAGGAAGGCCGCCTGATCCTCTCGAAGAAGCGCGCTCAGTACGAGCGTGCCTGGGGCACCATCGAGAAGATCAAGGAAGAAGACGGCATCGTCACCGGTACCGTCATCGAGGTCGTCAAGGGTGGTCTCATCCTCGACATCGGCCTCCGTGGCTTCCTCCCGGCGTCGCTCGTCGAGATGCGCCGCGTCCGCGACCTCCAGCCTTACGTGGGCAAGGAGCTCGAGGCCAAGATCATCGAGCTGGACAAGAACCGCAACAACGTGGTCCTGTCCCGCCGTGCCTGGCTCGAGCAGACCCAGTCCGAGGTTCGCCAGACGTTCCTCACGACCCTGCAGAAGGGTCAGGTCCGCTCCGGCGTCGTCTCCTCGATCGTCAACTTCGGTGCCTTCGTGGACCTGGGTGGCGTCGACGGTCTCGTGCACGTCTCCGAGCTGTCCTGGAAGCACATCGACCACCCCTCCGAGGTTGTCGAGGTCGGCCAGGAAGTCACCGTCGAGGTTCTCGACGTGGACATGGACCGCGAGCGCGTGTCCCTGTCGCTCAAGGCGACGCAGGAAGACCCGTGGCAGCAGTTCGCCCGTACGCACCAGATCGGGCAGGTTGTTCCCGGTAAGGTCACCAAGCTCGTTCCGTTCGGTGCGTTCGTGCGCGTCGACGAGGGCATCGAGGGCCTGGTCCACATCTCCGAGCTGGCCGAGCGCCACGTGGAGATCCCGGAGCAGGTCGTCCAGGTCAACGACGAGATCTTCGTCAAGGTCATCGACATCGACCTCGAGCGTCGTCGCATCAGCCTCTCGCTGAAGCAGGCCAACGAGTCCTTCGGTGGCGACCCGGCCTCGGTCGAGTTCGACCCGACGCTGTACGGCATGGCCGCGTCGTACGACGACCAGGGCAACTACATCTACCCCGAGGGCTTCGACCCCGAGACCAACGACTGGCTCGAGGGCTTCGAGGCTCAGCGCGAGGTCTGGGAGACCCAGTACGCCGAGGCGCAGACGCGCTTCGAGCAGCACCAGGCCCAGGTCATCAAGTCCCGCGAGGCCGACGAGGCCGCTGCTGCCGAGGGCGCTGCTGCCCCGGCCGGCAGCGCTCCGGCTGCCTCGGGCGGCAGCGGTGGCGGCGGCTCGTACTCCTCGGAGTCCGCGGACAACTCCGGCGCCCTGGCGTCGGACGAGGCCCTGGCTGCCCTGCGCGAGAAGCTGGCGGGCGGCCAGAGCTGACGCTCCGACCTTCCGGCCGGTCATCGGCTGAGTTGAACAGATGACGGTGAGGCCCGCTCCCTTCGGGGGGCGGGCCTCACTCGTTTCCGCGACGTGCTGTTACGGGGTGACGGCGATGTTGGTGAGGCCGTTGCCGCCGGTCACGGTGTTGCTCGCGTGGACCGTGGTGGGGCAGTTCGCGCTGTAGTTGGTGACGTTGACCGCGAGCCGCTTGGCGCCCGTCGAGCCGGACAGGTCCGAGGCGTTGTCCTTGAAGACCGTCCCGCAGCCCCAGCCGCTCTGCTGGGTGTGGGTCTCGTAGCCGTTGTCGGTCGTACGGGAGCCGTGATTGCCCTGGACCAGGACGTCGTTGCCTTTCACATCGACCCAGGAGTCGTCGTAGTTGGCGCCCGTCAGCCCGCTGCCGTCGAAGGTGTTGCCGACGATGCGCGCCCCGGTGGTGCCCTCCTTGATGTCGACGTTCTCGCCGCCGACGTCCGGCCCGATGGTGTTGTCCAGGATCTGCACCCGGTCGCTCCGGTCGGACAGGTCGCCGGCCGTGCCGACGTAGACGCCCTCGCCCATCCCGCGGCCGTCGTGCCCGGTGTCGTAGATCCGTGAGTCGCGGATGACCCCGTTGCTGCTGGACCTGCGGAAGTGGACGCCCTCCATGTCCAGGTCGTGGACGGTCACCGATTCGATGACCACGCCGTTGGCACTGTCGGCCATGATGCCCTTCTGGCCGCCCGTGACCGTGATGCCCCGCACCGTCCAGTACGAGGCGCCGTTGAGGTGCAGTCCGTAGCCGCCACCGGCCCTGAGCACCGCCCCCGGCGAGCCGGTCAGAGTGATGCGCGCGGAGGCGGTGCCGGGCACGAGTGCCTTGAAGTTGCCGGTGTACGTGCCGTCCGCGAGGTGGATCGTGTCGCCGGGGGCGGCCGCGGTGAGCGCCGACTTGAGCTGCGACGCGGTGTTCACCTCGATGACCGTGGCGGCCTCTGCCGGGCCGGCGGAGGCGAGGGCGAGCGTGCCGGTGGCGAGAGCGGTGGCCAGCAGGGCGGGGAGCGAGGTGCGGGTGCGCATGGGGGTGCCTTCCCGTGGGGGTCCAGAGCGTTCTCGTACATGAATGTGGGGCGAGTGCCTGAACGTGCTGCCCCGTGACGGTAGAGATGGGGCAGGGGCATGTCAAGGTCTGGACCATTGCCCGCGCGTGACGCGAGCAGCGTGACCACCGGGAACCGTGCGGATGCCGCGTACGGCTGACGGGGCGTGAACTCGCCACCGGGCCATCGGCGTTCACCGCGGTCCGGAGGGCGATCACGGCACTGCACCCGCGCGTACGTGGGTAAACACCATGTGAACGGGCGCGGATGGGAATGACCGCGCCACCCGGGGCGTTCTTCTTCAGGAACACAAGGAGGAGCGGTAACCGTGCCTGATCCGCAGAGTTTGTACGAATGGGAGCCGAAGGGCCTGGCTGTCGTCGACATGGCGCTCGCCCAGGAGTCGGCCGGCCTGGTCATGCTCTACCACTTCGAGGGATACATCGACGCGGGTGAGACCGGTGAGCAGATCGTCGACGGGCTGCTCGAATCGCTGCCCCATCAGGTCGTGGCCCGCTTCGACCACGACCGCCTCGTCGACTACCGCGCCCGGCGCCCGCTGCTGACGTTCAAGCGCGACCGATGGGCGGCGTACGAGACGCCGACGCTGGACGTCCGGGTGGTCCAGGACGCCACCGGCGCCCCCTTCCTGCTGCTGTCCGGCCCCGAGCCCGACGTGGAGTGGGAGCGCTTCGCCGCCGCCGTCGAGCAGATCGTCGAGCGGCTCGGTGTCCGCCTCGCCGTGACCTTCCACGGCATCCCGATGGGCGTTCCGCACACCCGCCCGGTCGGCGTCACCCCGCACGGCAACCGCACCGACCTCATGCCGGGCCACCGCAGCCCGTTCGACGAGGCGCAGGTGCCCGGCTCGGCCGCGGCCCTCGTCGAGTACCGGCTGATGGAGGCCGGACACGACGTGCTCGGTGTCGCCGCACACGTGCCGCACTACGTCGCCCGCTCCGCCTACCCCGACGCCGCGCTCACCGCGCTGGAGTCGATCACGGCAGCCACCGGACTCGTCCTGCCGGCCGTCGCCCACTCGCTGCGCACCGAGGCGCACCGCACCCAGACGGAGATCGACCGCCAGATCGACCAGGGAGACGAGGAGCTGGTGTCCCTGGTCGAGGGCCTCGAGCACCAGTACGACGCGGTCGCGGGTTCCGAGACCCGCGGCAATCTGGTCGCCGAGCCGGTCGAGCTGCCGTCGGCCGACGAGATCGGCCTCGAATTCGAACGGTTCCTGGCCGAGCGCGAAGGCGACGGCTGACCGGGCCCGGCGTGACCCGAACGGCAGGGCCTAAACTGCCGCCCATGCTGAAAGTGGGCCTGACCGGTGGCATCGGCGCCGGCAAGAGCGAAGTGTCCCGGATGCTCGTCGGCTACGGAGCCGTCCTCATCGACGCCGACCGGATCGCCCGCGAGGTCGTCGAGCCCGGCACTCCCGGGCTCGACGCCGTCGTCGGGGAGTTCGGGGCCGGCGTCCTCACTTCCGAGGGGGCGCTGGACCGGCCGAAGCTCGGCTTGATCGTCTTCGCCGACGCCGAGCGCCTCGCCGCGCTCAACGCGATCGTCCACCCGCTGGTCGGTGCCCGCTCCGCCGAGCTGGAACGCGCGGCGGGCCCCGATTCCGTCGTCGTCCACGACGTGCCCCTCCTCACGGAGAACGGCCTCGCCCCGCTCTATGACCTGGTCGTCGTGGTCGACGCGGCACCGGAGACCCAGCTGAGCCGTCTCGTACACCTCCGCGGGATGACGGAGCAGGAGGCGCGCGCCAGGATGGCCGCGCAGGCCACCCGGGAGCAGCGGCGCGCGGTGGCCGACCTGGTCATCGACAACGACGGGCCGATCGGGGCCCTGGAACCGCAGGTCCGCGCGGTCTGGGCGGAACTGACCCGGCGGGCCGCGGCCGCCTGACCCCGGGCCGGAACACCGGTGGCCGGGCCGACGTTCACCGGGTGGTGGACGAGGGAAGGATGGAACCGTGCCCGAGAGGAACCCCGAAACACACGTCATCGACTTCCGTGCGGCCGAGCAGTTGCTCGCGGCGCGCGATCCCCGTGGTGCGGTCCAGCTGCTCGACTCCGTGATCGCCTCCCATCCGGAGAACACCGCGGCCCGGCTGCTGCGCGCCCGCGCCTTCTTCGCGGCGGCCCAACTGCGCCCTGCCGAGCTTGAGTTCGAACTGGTCCTGGAGCGGGAGCCGGACAACGCGTTCGCACACTTCGCCCTCGCCCGGACCTTCGAGCGCTCCGGTCATCCGGAGCGCGCCAGGCGCCACTTCCGGCTGGCGGCGGCGCTGGATCCGAACCCCGAGTACCTGAAGGCGGCCCGTTTCGAAGCGGAGGGGTAGGGCTTCGGCTCGGTGTGGAGGAACAGGGTTCCGGCTCGACGCGGCGGGCCAGGGCCCGGTTTGGACGCGGCGGGGCAGGGCTCCGGCTCAGTGCCCGTACCGTCTCCGTCCCCCGTGATCGGGCTCGTACGGTGGGACGGTGCGGCCCGGCTGGTAGTGCGACCCCTGATGCAGGCGGTGGACGATCACGGTCAGGTCGATCAGGACCAGCAGGAGGAGTATCCCGCAGGCCGTCGCCCACCCGGCTCTGCCGGTGAGGGTGAAGGCCGTCAGGCCGAAGACGGCCCAGGCCAGGCCCCATAGACTCAGCCAGAGCCGCATCCGCAGAGGACTGCGGGCAGTCGTCGGTTCGTTACCGGTACGCATGGCGATCGCCTCTCCTACCAGCATGGACCCGCGACGGCCTCGTGCGGTCGTCCGGCGCGTAAAAAAAGGGGTGGGGCAGGCATGAACGGCACAGCAGGGGGAGACGCGGCAGTCCGCAGGGCCCGGGTCCGCGGGTGTCTGCTGGGCGGGGCGATAGGGGACGCGCTGGGAAACCCGGTGGAGTTCCTGTCGCTCGCCGGCATCCGCCGGGCGCACGGGGAGCAGGGCGTGCGGGGGCTGACCGCGGATGAGGAAGGGGCCGTCGGACGTGTCACGGACGACACCCAGATGACCCTCTTCACGGTCGAGGGGCTGATCAGGGCGCACTCCCGGGCCATGTCCAAGGGGATCGGCGGCGCCGAGACGGCGATCATCAAGCACGCGTACCTGCGCTGGCTCGACACCCAGAATCACCCAGCCCCGCCGGTTCGCGGCGGGGACGACCTCGTCCGGACCGGATGGCTCCGTCAGCAGCCCTGGCTGTACGTGCGGCGGGCCCCCGGAAACGCCTGCCTGACCGGGTTGGCGGCCGGGCACGTCCCCGACCCGAGGGGCCCGATCGGTGAGCCGGGCCCCGTCAACACCGGGTCCAAGGGCTGCGGCACGGTCATGCGTTCCGCACCCTTCGGCCTGACCGGCGGGGACGCGGCCGGAAGCTTCGCCCTCGCCGCCCGGTGCGCGCAGATCACCCACGGCCACCCCACCGGTGCCTACGCCGCCGGCGCGTTCGCCGCGATCGTCGCGCATCTGCTGGAGGGCGACTCCCTGCCGGGATCCGTCCTGCGGGCCATGGACCTGCTGGCCCGCCACCCCGGGCACGAGGAGACGACCGCCGCTCTGCGCGGAGCGGTGGAGCTGGCCGCACAGGGCGCGCCGAGCGCCGAGAAGGTGGAGTCGCTCGGCGCCGGCTGGGTGGCCGAGGAGGCCCTGGCCATCGCCGTGTACTGCGCGCTGGTCCTGCCGGAGGCCGGACAGGTCGGCGAGTCGCTGCTGCTCTCGGTCAACCACTCGGGCGACAGCGACTCCACCGGCGCGGTCTGCGGCAATCTGCTCGGCGTCCGCCACGGCGACACGCACCTTCCGCCGTCGTGGCTGGTGCTCACCGAGGGGCGGGCCGTGATCGCCGAGATGGCCGACGACCTGTCCCTGGAGTTCGAGCACACGCTCACGTGGCCGGAGGGCCGGTACCCGGGGTGCTGACCGGGCGGTCCGGTCAGCACCTCAACGCCGCACTGGTCGCCCGCCGTTCCGTGTGAGACGGGGGAACGGCGGGAGCCGACCGTTCGTTCGGCCGAGTATGAGTGAACGAGTGGTACGTGAGGGATATGCGGGGACGGGGCCCGGCGCGATCACCCCGGACGGCTGCGCGGTCGAGCTGTACACCCGCCTGGCCGTCGCCGACGAGCCGGACGTGATCGCCGCCGCCGTTCCTGCCGGATCGAGCATTCTGGAGCTGGGCAGCGGGGCGGGCCGGGTGACGCATCCCCTGGTCGAGCGCGGGTTCGACGTCACGGCGGTGGACGAGTCGGCGCAGATGCTGGAGCAGGTGCGCGGCGCACGGACCGTGTGCAGCCCCATCGAGTCCCTGGACCTCGGTGACGAGACCTTCGACGTGGTCATGCTGGCGTCGTTCCTGGTGCACGCGGGCGACCACCGGGTGCGGGACGGGCTGCTGCGGACCTGCCGCAGGTACGTGCGCGACGGCGGAGTGGTGCTCTTCCAGCGCGAGGGCGAGGACTATCACACGGATCTGCCGCGCGAGCGCGTCCATCCTGCCGGGTACACGGTCCGGATCGTCTCCGCGGAACCCGTCGGCGACGGGGTGGACTCGGTGCTCTGCGAGTACGAGTTCGCGGATGCGCGCTGGACCCAGACCTTCCTCTCGCGGCCCCTGACGAAGGAGCGGTTCGAGGGCTGTCTGGACGCGGCCGGGTTGCGGGTGGACCGCTACCTCACCGACGACGGCATCTGGGTGAGGGCCGTGCCCAAGTAACGCGGAAGAACCGCGAATTCACGGGCGGCGAAGCGATGAGTCCGGCGTGGAACACCGGTCTGACCTTGTGTGAGCGACACCGAGCACCGCTTCCCCGAGGAGACCGCCATGTCCGAGAGCACGACTGCCGTGTCCACGTCCGCCACCCCCGCATCCCCTTCTGCCGCACCCGGCCACCGTCGCCGCGGTGCGGTCGCACTGACCGTGGCGCGGTACGCCCTCGCCCTGTTCCTGGGCTTCAGCGGAATCGCCAAGCTGATCGCCCATGAGTCCGCGATCGAGTCCTTCGACCGGATGGGCTGGAGCCACGGTGCGATGTACGCCATCGGCGGACTGGAGACGGCCGGGGCGATCGCCCTGCTGATCCCGGTTCTCGCGGGGGTGGCGGCCATCGCCTTCTGCGGGCTGCTGGCGGGGGCGTCGATCGTCCAGTTGACGCTTCTCGACCCGCCGAACGCGGTGATGCCCGTGGTCCTGATCGTGGTGATGGCCCTGATCGCCCGGGACCGCCGTGAGGGGACGGCGGCGCTGATCGCGCTGGTCCGCCGCGGTGCGTGAGAGCGGACACGGGCGCGGGGCTGGGGCGCGGGGGGGCCCCGGGGGGGGGGGGGGGGCCCCCGCGCCGGCGCGCCGGGGGGGCCCCCGGGGGGGGGGCGGGGGGCGCGCGGGGGGGGGGCCCCCCCGCGCCGCCGCGCGCG
>NZ_JBIAIU010000011.1:250363-332444 GCF_042871565.1 Streptomyces sp. NPDC005775
TCCGCCCGGGCCCGCCGGGGGGGGCGGGCGCCCCGGCCCGCGCGGGCCCGCCGGGGGGGGGGGGCGGGCCCCGGGGGGGGGGGGGGCGCGGGGGGGGGGCCGGGGGGGGGGGCGCCCCCCCGGCGCATGTCCGTACGGGAGGGCCCGTCGTCGGGAGGGCCCGTCGTCGGGAGGGCCCGTCGTCGGGAGGGCCCGTCTCGGGTTGGCCAGGGGCCGGGCTGGGCAGTGGTCGGGTTGGTTCAGTGCACGGTGGTGAAGCTGCGCCACGGGAGTGCGCTCGGCGCGGTGACGTCGGAGAGCGTGGTCGCGAGGTACGTCGTGCCCGGGCCCGTGCAGTTCCGGGTGCGGTACAGGATGATGTCGATCAGCGTCTCGTTGGTCACTTCCTTGGCGCCCGCGGGGGCGAGCCGGTGGCATCCCTTCACCGAAGGACTGTTCACCATGATCACGGCATCCCGCTCGGTCGTGTAGACGACCGGGCCGACCGCTGTCCGGCCGAGGCCGGAACAGCCTGCGACGGTGAGGGTCAGGAGCGCTGTCCCGGCGGCGATGCCGAGACGGCGGCGTCGGTGGTCGATCACGGGCATGGGCGGGTCCTCGTCTGTCTCGTCCGGCTCATCCGTACGCACTCCGTCACGCCACCCCCGTGTGCCACGGAGGGACGTGCTGACGCTGGTCACCCTGCCCGCTCGCGGCGGGCCCGGCATCCGGGAGGCGGCCGGGCGGGGGACAGGAGGACGGGTCGAGGTTCGCCCGGTGCCCAAAGGGGGCATAACGTGGTAATAGCTCGATATTCAGAGTGAAGCGGATGTTCCGGTACTTCCGGATGGCAGGGGGCCGTCATGGTCCAGGAGCTCTTGATCGCAGTGGTTGCCGTGATAGCGGCGGCAGCCCTGTACACGGCGGCGGCCGCCCGGGTCGTCAAGCAGTACGAGCGGGGCGTGGTGCTCAGGCTCGGCCGGCTCCGCGACGACGTGCGCGGGCCGGGATTCACGATGGTGCTGCCCGGTGTCGAACGGCTCCGCAAGGTCAACATGCAGATCGTGACCATGCCCGTGCCCGCCCAGGACGGGATCACGCGGGACAACGTCACGGTGCGGGTGGACGCCGTCATCTACTTCAAGGTGGTCGACGCGGCGAGCGCCGTCGTGGAGGTGGAGGACTACCGGTTCGCCGTCTCGCAGATGGCGCAGACATCGTTGCGTTCGATCATCGGCAAGAGCGATCTGGACGATCTGCTGTCCAACCGGGAGAAGCTCAACCAGGGCCTGGAGCTGATGATCGACAGCCCCGCCGTCGGGTGGGGCGTGCAGATCGACCGGGTCGAGATCAAGGACGTCTCGCTGCCGGAGACGATGAAACGCTCCATGGCCCGCCAGGCGGAGGCCGACCGTGAGCGGCGTGCCCGCGTGATCAACGCCGACGCGGAACTCCAGGCCTCCAAGAAGCTGGCCGAGGCGGCGTCCGAGATGTCCGCCGAACCTGCCGCGTTGCAGCTGAGGCTGCTGCAGACCGTGGTGGCGGTGGCGGCGGAGAAGAACAGCACTCTGGTCCTGCCGTTCCCCGTCGAGCTCCTCCGCTTCCTGGAGCGGGCCCAGCAGCAGCCGGCGCCGCAGCCCGTGGACCGGGCGCCGGAGGCAGCCCCGTCGCCGTCGCCCGAACCGGCCGCGCCTGCCCCATCCGCTCCGTCGGCTTCGGCCCCAGGCCGCCTGCGCCCGGTCACGCCGGAGACCGACGCTCCGGCCTCCGGGCGGCCCAGCCCGACCCGATCGAAGCCGCTCGCCAGGCACTGACCGGGCAGCCCGCCGGGTACTGCCCCGGACATGTTCCGGCCGCCGCCGGACCCCGTACGAGGTGCGGGCAAGGCGGCGGCCGGTCCGTTGTCAGACCGCCCGCCTAGACTCGCCAGTCGGAGGGTTCGCGTGCCGGTCGGACCGGCCGGGCACGGAGAAACCGAGGACGCGCAGGCCCACGAGCGGGCCCGGACGGGAAGGGGGAGAGGCCGGTGGGTAGCGCACCGCCACCGCAGGACGCGGCCGTCGGCCGCCTGCTGCGCTGCGCCGCGGTCTTCCTGCCCGCCGAGCTCCCTCGCGACGGGCGGATCGCGTTCTGGGACCCGGAAGGGCGCCCGCTGCCCGACCCCGAGGACCTGTGGCCCGGTGCCGGCGCGCAGGCGGGCCCCGCCGGACCTGCCGAGGCGGACGGCTCGGGAGTGCGGGCCTCCGAGATCACCGTCGTCCAGGCCTCCGGGACCGCGGCCGTCCAGGCCGCGGAGACCGCGGTCGTCCGGCGCCATGACGAAGAGGCGGACGTCCGCCGGATCACCGTGCCCGCCCTGCTGCTCCCGGTGGCCGAGGCCGTGCCCCTGCTGGCCCGCGCCCGCCACCTGCGATCCGCCCACCCCGCCACCCGCTGCTGGGGCGCCGCCACCCTGCACGCCCTCCACCTCGTCTCCCGGGGCCGGATGCTCCCCGGGCTGACCGCCGGCGACCATGACGCCTGGCGGGCCGGACCGCGTGACGCCGAGGACGTCGCCCACCTGCGTGCGGTCGCCGCGGCCATGCCGGCCGAGGGATACGCGGTGCCCGTCCCGGACCGCTCGCCCCCGCGGGTCCCCGACCCCGAGCCGCTCATCGGCTCCTTCCTCGACGCGGTGGCCGACACCCTGCCCCGCACCCCCGCGGCCGCCTTCGCCATGGGCGCGCCCTTCGCGGCCCGTGAGGGGCGCCACCTGCCCGGCGCCCGGGAATGGGCAGTGGAGGTCGCGGCCGGACTGGACGCGGGCGTACGGGTGTCGCTGCGCCTGGACCTCTCCGCGTACGAACTCTTCGACGCGACCGACGTGCCCGACTCGACCGACGTGCCCGACCCGACCGACGCGACCGGCGCGACCGAGATGACCGGCACCACCGAGGGCGTGGCGGACGACGGGGCGGCCGACGGTTACACACCGGCCGCCGCTCGGCATGCCGGCGCCGCCATCACCCAGGTGCACAGCCTCGCCGACCCCACCTACGTCGTCGACGCGGCCGCCCTGTGGGACGGCACGGCGGGCGAGCCCTTCGGCCCGCGGTCCCGGATCGACGCCGTCCTCGCCCTGCGCCGCGCCGCCCGCGTCTGGGCCCCGCTGGAACGACTGCTGGACCAGCCCGTCCCCGACGTACTGGCTCTCACCGAGGACGAGTTGTACGAACTGCTGGGCGCCGGCGGGGCCAGGCTCTCGGCCGCCGGGGTGAGCGTGCACTGGCCCAGGGAGCTCGCCCGTTCCCTCACCGCTGCGGCGGTGGTGCGCCCGGCGCCGGGCTCGGCCACCGACGGCACCTCGTTCTTCGACGCCGAACAGCTCTTCTCCTTCAACTGGCAGCTCTCTCTGGGGGACCAGAAGCTGACCGAGGCCGAGATGGATGTGCTCGCCGAGGCACACCGGCCCGTCGTGCGGCTGCGCGACCAGTGGGTCGTCGTCGACCCCGCCCTCGTACGCAAGGCGCGCAAGCGGGAGCTGGGCCTGCTCGACCCGGTGGACGCCCTGGCCGTCGCCCTGACCGGCACCGCCGAGGTGGACGGCGAGCAGGTCGAGGCGGTGCCGGTGGGTGCGCTGGCCGCGCTGCGCACCCGCATCACGGACGACGACAGCGTCATCGCCCCGCCGCCAGGCCTCGACGCCACCCTCCGCGACTACCAGCTGCGCGGCCTGGCCTGGCTCGACCGGATGACCTCGCTGGGCCTCGGCGGCTGCCTCGCCGACGACATGGGCCTCGGCAAGACGATCACCCTCATCGCCCTCCACCTGCACCGCGCCCACCCCGCGCCCACGCTGGTGATCTGCCCGGCCTCGCTGCTGGGCAACTGGCACCGGGAGATCAACCGCTTCGCGCCCGGCGTCCCCGTGCGACGGTTCCACGGCACGGACCGCACCCTCGCCGAGCCCGACGGCGGCTTCGTGCTCACCACGTACGGCACGATGCGCTCCAGCGCGGCCGAACTGGCCGCCCACAGCTGGGGCCTGGTCGTCGCCGACGAGGCGCAGCACGTGAAGAACCCGCACTCCTCCACGGCGAAGGCGCTGCGCACCATCCCGTCCCCCGCCAGGGTCGCCCTGACCGGCACCCCCGTCGAGAACAACCTCTCCGAACTCTGGGCGCTCCTCGACTGGACCACTCCCGGACTGCTCGGCCCCCTCAAGGCCTTCCGCGCCCGCCACGCCCGCATCGTGGAGAACACCGGCACGGCCGCCGGGATCGCCAACGACGAAGCGGTGGAACGGCTGTCGCGGCTGGTCCGGCCCTTCCTGCTGCGCCGCAAGAAGTCCGACCCGGGCATCGCCCCCGAGCTGCCGCCCAAGACGGAGACCGACCACCCCGTCTTCCTCACCCGCGAACAGGCCACGCTCTACGAGGCCACGGTGCGCGAGACCATGGCGTACATCGAGGCGTCCGAGGGCATCGCGCGGCGCGGCCTGATCATGAAACTGCTGGCCTCGCTCAAGCAGATCTGCAACCACCCCGCGCAGTACCTGAAAGAGGAACCGACCCGGCTCACCGGCCGGTCGGGGAAGCTCGCCCTGCTCGACGAGCTCCTCGACACGATCCTCGCCGAGGACGGTTCGGTGC
Organism: Streptomyces sp. NPDC005775; assembly: GCF_042871565.1. Lineage (NCBI taxonomy): Bacteria > Bacillati > Actinomycetota > Actinomycetes > Kitasatosporales > Streptomycetaceae > Streptomyces > Streptomyces sp. NPDC005775. Next base: position 254,974 of record NZ_JBIAIU010000011.1, read on the forward strand.
TCATCTTCACCCAGTACGTGACGATGGCCCGGCTGCTCTCCGCGCACCTGACCTCGCGCGCGATTCCCTCCCAGCTCCTGCACGGGGGCACGCCGGTGCCCGAGCGTGAGCGGATGGTGGACCGCTTCCAGTCCGGCGAGGTACCGGTCTTCCTGCTCTCCCTCAAGGCCGCCGGCACCGGGCTGAACCTCACCCGGGCCGCCCATGTCATCCACTACGACCGCTGGTGGAACCCGGCCGTCGAGGAGCAGGCCACCGACCGCGCCTACCGCATCGGGCAGACCCAGCCGGTCCAGGTGCACCGGCTGATCGCCGAGGGAACGGTCGAGGACCGGATCGGCGAGATGCTGCTGGCCAAGCGGGCTCTGGCCGACGCCGTGCTCGGCACCGGGGAGACCGCGCTGACCGAGCTCAGCGACCGCGACCTGGCCGACCTCGTCTCGCTCCGGAGGCCGTCATGAGCCCCCGCCCCCCGTCCCCCTCGCGCGCGCGGCCCGTGACGCGCTCCCGCCCGGGCCCCGACGACCTGCGGCGGACCTTCGAGGCCGTGCCCGCACGCACCTCCGGCGACGACGAACCGTTCGCGGACAGCTGGTGGGGCAGGGCCTGGGTGACGGCCCTGGAGGACCTCTCGATGGACGCGCCGCGCCTGGCCCGCGGACGCGCGTACGCGGACAGCGGCAACGTCGCCGCGATCACCGTCACCCCGGGCCGCGTCGTCGCCTACGTGCACGGCAGCCGCGCCCGCCCCTACCGCGCCGAGCTCCGGCTGCGCGCGTTCACCGACCCCGACTGGGACACCTTCCTCGACGCGGTCGCCGCGCGCCCCGGCCATCTCGCCGCCCTGCTCGCCAAGGAGATGCCGCACTCCCTGGCCGACACGGCAGCCGCCGCCGGAGTCGCCCTGCTCCCCACGGCCGACGACCTCGACCCCGGCTGCTCCTGCCCCGACCACGGCTGGCCGTGCAAGCACGTGGCGGCACTCTGCTACCAGATGGCCCGACTGCTGGACGCCGACCCGTTCGTCCTCCTGCTGCTGCGCGGCCGGGGCGAGCGCGCACTCCTGGAGGACCTGGGCCGTCGCAACGCCGCACACTCCGCGCGCGAGCGGCCCGCGCCGCCCGCCGCCCCCTCCGTACCGGCCCAGGAGGCGCTCGCCGAGCGCTTCCTGCCGCCGCTGCCGGCGCCGTTCCCGGTGGAGCCGCATCCGGGCCGGCCGCCCTCGTACCCGGAGTTCCCCGGCGCCCGGGACCCGCTCGCCCTCGACCAGCTCGCCTCCGACGCCGCCGCCCGCGCCCACGCGCTGCTCACGACCGGTGCCGACCCGCTGGCCGGGCTCACCGCCTGGCAGGACGCGGTCCGGCTGGCCGCCGCCCGCCCCACGGCCGGACTCACCTCCACCACCCGCGCCCTCTACCGTGAACTGGCATCCGCCACCGGCCGCAACACCACCGACCTGGCCCGGGCCGTGGCCGCGTGGCGCCAGGGCGGCGCCGAAGGGCTCGCCGTCCTGGAGACACCGTGGGACCCCCCGGCCGGCCCGTTCGACCGCGCCCGCCCGGCCCTCGCGGCGGCCGGCTTCCCCCGCTTCCAGCCATGGCGCAACCACCTCACCCACCCCGGTGGCACACTCCAGCTCCGCTTCGGCCACGACGGTTGGTGGTACGGCTACGAGTCGGACCCCGGCGAGGACGAGTGGTGGCCCAGGGCCGCACCTGCCTCCGACCCGGTGGGCGCGCTGCTGGAACTCAGCGGCGGTTGAGCCGACCGGCAGCTCAGCTGTTCAGGACGATCAGCAGACCGATCAACAGCACGGCGACGACGGGCAGCACGATCAGCCGCGCCTTGCGGAACGACTCGTCGTCCTGCTGCGCGAGCCCGCGGCCGGCACCGTGGGCGGACGCCAGGTGCTCGCCTGCCATGTCGATGATCCGCCGGGTCGTCAGGAGCGACGGAGACCAGTCGCAGTGCGTACAGACGAGGAAGTCGCGGTAGGGGTCGTACCTGAAGTCGCGCTCCATGTTGACCGTGAACACCTGCCCCTGCTCGGTCGTCGCCGTGAAGTGACGTACGGGCGTACCCATTCGGCTTGCTCCCTGCTGGTCGAAGTCCGGTGCCCCCGGCACCCGGCCGCGGCACAGTACCCGACGGCTCAGGCGCCGCGCCGGGCGGGCAGCACCGCGTCGACGGCGGCAGCGGCGAAACCGGGCGGAACCGGCTCGCTCCGCAGCAGCGCCCGCATCCAGACGGCTCCGGCGATCAGGTCGAGCAACAGCATCGGGTCGACGTCCGGGGCGAGTTCGCCGCGTGCGGTGGCCCGGGCGAACACCGGCTGCTCGCGGGAGAACCGGTCGGCGAAGAAGTCGCGGGTCAGCGAGGTGAGTTCGTCGTCCGGCAGCCCCGACCCCGAGGTCACGGCCCGTACGACCGGCTGGGTGCGTACGCCGGTGACCAGGTCGATGATCTGCTCCGCCAGGGCGATCAGGTCCCCGCGCAGCGTGCCCGTGTCGGGAAGGTCGATGTCCAGGACCCGGGCCCGGAGCAGCGCGGCGTGCAGCAGCGCTGCCTTCGACGGCCACCAGCGGTAGATCGTCGTCTTGTTGACCCCTGCCTCCTGGGCGACGGCCTCCATGGTCAGTCCGGTGTACCCGCGCTCGGTGAGCAGCCGCAGAGTGGCGTCGAAGATCGCCTCGGCGGCGCGGGGGCCCTTGCCGGAGCGGCGGTGCGAGGTCGGGGCGGGCATGGGGCGGCTCCTCGGGAATGCCTATAATGCAACGCAACGTTGCGTTGCATTATAGGGTGGCTACCCGACTGCCCGGCTGCCCGCTCGGTTGCCGGACACAGCGGTACCGGCCTACGACGGAGGGGGTTCGCCATGGCGGGGGACAAGGTTTCCGGAGCGGTGACGTGGGGACTGCTGGCGGCCTGGGCGGCCAACGACCTGGAGGAGATCACCACCATGGCGGGCTGGCTCCGGACCGCCCGGCCGAAGCTCGGGAAGCGGTGGCCCCGGGTGCCCGAACGGGTGTGGCAACGGACGGCCCTCTCGCAGCGCGAGGTGAACACGGCGATCGGTCTCATGGGCGGGATCATCGCGGCGGCTGCTGCGGACGGGGCGCGCACCGGCGGACACAGCCCGCTCTACCGCGCCGTCCTGGTCGGTTTCGGCCTGCACGGTGTGGTGCACCTGGCGCAGTCGGCGGCGTACGGCGGCTACACGCCGGGAGTGGCCACGTCGCCGACCGTCGTCATTCCGTACTCGCTCTGGGCGGTGCGCCGGCTGCGGGCGGCGGGCGTCCCGGCGGGCGGGGGCCGTACGGTGGCCGCCGGGATGGTGTTCCTGCCGGTGGCCGTGGCGGGTGTGCACGTGGCGGCCCGCCTCCTGTCAGGCCGGCGCACGGGCGGTGTGTGAACGGTGCGGGCGGCCGGGCACCGCGCCCGTGCTCAGAAGTCCGCCGTCGTACGCTCCTCCAGCCGGGCCACCGAGTCCTGCGCGTACGCCTTCTCGTACGCGTCGCGGATCCGCTCGATCTGCGGATCGCGCAACCGGGCCTCGGATGCCGGGTAGAGCAATGTCAGTTCGTAGCTGCGCTCCCGCTCGATGGCCCCGTGGGAGTCCCGCCACTGTCCCCGGCCGTCCTGGATGGTCAGCCCGTTCGGGAAGCGCGGCGTGACTTCCGCGTCGATGAAGTCCAGGAACTGCCGGTCGGTCACGTCCGGGCCCGCGTCCGGGCGTTCGGTGCCGAAGAGCAGGCGCGTCTCGACGTAGTCCTTGCCCCGCACGGCGGCACCCGTCACCGGCCTGGCGTCCTCCGGGGAGTGGGCGCCCAGCGTGGCATACGCGACGGGTGTGCCCATGGCCAGGACCGCGAGGCCGGCCGTGGCGGCGGCGAGCGCGGCATGGCGAAGGGGGCGGAGGGTGGCAGGGCTCTGCGCGTCGGTGAAGTGGGCAGGACGAGGCATGGGCAGGCCCTTCGTTCCAGTGGTGGGGGAGGCGCGGACGCGCGGGCCCACTCTGGCAAGCGGCTCCCGCCGGACCGCCGTGGTGCAGGGGCGCCGCCCGGAAACCACCCGAACGGGCGGGAGCGCACACACGCGGGCGGCGCTCCGAGTGCTCCAGGCGCATCCGGCGCGGCAAAAACCGCTGGTGCGGCGCGTGTTGCTGTTGCTAGTTTCCGGGACGTGGCGAAACTCAATCAGATCATCGCAGTGGAGAAGGGCGTCAAGTCCAAGGCTCACCAGGACCTGACGGCGGCGCATCACGGCCTCCAGAAGGCCGGACTGCTGGCCGGGATCTCCCGGACGTACCAGCCGAAGGACGAGGAGGGCGAGCAGTTGCCGTCCGAGTCGACCCTGGTGCAGATCAAGGCCGAGGACGTGCTGCGGGAGACCGCGGCGACCCTGACCCGTCTCTTCGACGTGACCGCCACGAAGGACTGGGCGAACTGCGCGGCCCGCGCCGACGTCTCGGTCGACGGACGCGTCCTGGTGAGCGGCGTGCCGGTGTCGTACCTGCTCTTCCTGGAGAAGCAGCTCACCGACATCAACACCTTCGTCCGCAAGCTCCCGGTGCTCGACGCGTCCGAGGCATGGGCCCAGGACCCGTCCACGGACTCCTGGAAGACCGAGCCGGTGCGGACCCTGCGCACGAAGAAGGTCCCGCGCAACCACGTGAAGGCGGAGGCCACCGACAAGCACCCGGCGCAGGTCGAGGTGTACTACGAGGACATCCCGATCGGCTACTGGACGACGGTGAAGTTCTCCGGGGCGCTGCCCGCGCGGCGGATCAACGAACTGCTCGACCGGGTGGAGAAGCTCCAGCAGGCCGTCAAGTTCGCCCGCGAGGAGGCCAACGGTGTGGACGTCACGGACCGGCGGGTGGGTGATGCGGTCTTCGGTTACCTCTTCGGATGAGGTGACCGGCCATGGAATCCCCGGCGACGGTCAACGCCGCCGGGGTGCGCGAGGAGCGCAAAGCTGAAAATGAAGCTTGTCCTGACGACGCGGTTCAAGTGGAGGTTCGAGTCCTCCCCCCGGCACTTCTGTACCTCCCGTACGGGCACGGGCCGGGGTGGCCCAACTGGCAGAGGCGACCGCGATCAATCTCAGACTCTTGCTCCAGACTCAGCATGCGCCGCCTATCGCCGGATCAACCGGGCCCGTGCCCGTGCGCGTCGAGATGCCGGTTCGACTCCGGCCCGTGGAGCTTCGATCCGCGGTCGTCTAAAGGCAGGACGCGGCGACATGAAACTGACACGGGACCTTTAAAAGTGCCGGCGTGCCGTACAGGCGGCAACCACAGGGCTCGGGGGCCGGCTATGCCCCCGGGCCCGCTCCTTTTCCAGCGGCCCGTCGTCACCCCGCCACGCGCAGCGACACCCCGCGGCCGGCGAAGAAGCGCTCGAACTCGGCCAGGGGGAGATCCGCCGCGCGCGTCGCGGCCGTCGTGCCGGACGGGTTGTGGAAGTGCACGCCCGTCCCGTCGGACGTGCGGGACGTCAGGAGCACCAGGTGGCCGCCGCGTCCCGGTGCGGGCCGCTGCGGGTGCCGGATCGCGTAGTGCACCGACGCCATGACGGAGCGGCCCGCGTCCAGCAGGTCCAGGATCTCCGCCGGTGCGAGATGCCGGTGGACCGTGGCGTCCAGGCCGTGCTTCTCGCGGGCGTAGGCGGCGAAGGGCGCGTACACCAGGCCCCGGATCGTGCCGTCGTCGTCCTCCGTGTACGCGCCGTACCCCAGCGCTCCGTCCCGGAGCGCGAAGAGCGACGGAGCGCCGGCGCCGAGAGCCATGCGCAGGCAGGTCATCCCGCACAGATGGCCCGCCCAGCGCGCGTACTCCGCCGGTGAGTCCGCGCCCGAGTCCGGCCAGGCGGGGTCGGACGCCGGGTCGAGCCCGCCCTCGACGATCAGCCCGACCAGCTCGAACGAGGCGAACTGGGTGTGCACGGGGACCTGACAGGTGGGGCAGCTCACGATCGGTGTCCGTTCATCGCCGGCGTCCGCTCACTGCCGGTATCCCGCCAGGAAGCGGCCGATGCGGCTGATCGCCGCGTCAAGATCGTCAGCGTACGGGAGCGTCAGGATCCGGAAGTGGTCGGGCCGCGGCCAGTTGAAACCCGTGCCCTGGACGACCTGGATCTTCTCGCGCAGCAGCAGGTCGAGGACGAACTTCTCGTCGTCGACGATCGGGTGCACCTTCGGGTCGATGCGGGGGAAGGCGTACAGGGCACCCTTCGGCTTCACGCACGACACCCCGGGGATCTCGTTCAGCTTCTCCCAGGCGCGGTTGCGCTGCTCGTACAGCCTGCCCCCGGGCACGACGAGCTCCCGGATCGACTGGCGGCCGCCGAGCGCGGCCTGGATCGCGTACTGCGCCGGGGCGTTGGGGCACAGTCGCATGGAGGCGAGCATCGTCAGCCCCTCCAGGTAGCTGCGGGCGTGCTGCCGGGGCCCCGACACGACCATCCAGCCCGAGCGGAACCCGGCCACGCGGTATGTCTTGGAGAGCCCGCTGAAGGTGAGGCAGACCAGGTCCGGGGCAAGGGTCGCCACGCTGTGGTGCTCGGCGTCGTCGTACAGGATCTGGTCGTAGATCTCGTCGGCGAACACCATCAGACCGTGCCGGCGGGCCAAGTCGAGGATGCCTTCGAGGATCTCGCGCGGGTAGACGGCGCCGGTCGGGTTGTTCGGGTTGATGATCACGACGGCCCTGGTGCGGTCGGTGATCTTCGAGGCCATGTCGGCGAGGTCGGGGTTCCAGTCCGAGGCCTCGTCGCACACGTAGTGCACGGCCTTCCCGCCGGCCAGCGTCGTCACCGCGGTCCACAGCGGATAGTCGGGGGACGGGATGAGCACCTCGTCGCCGTCCTCCAGCAACCCCTGTACCGCCATGGAGATCAGCTCGGAGACGCCGTTGCCGAGGAAGACGTCGTCGACGCCGATCTCGGCCAGCCCCATCGCCTGGTAGCGCTGCGCCACGGCCCGGCGGGCGGAGAGGATGCCGCGGGAATCCGTGTAGCCGTGGGCCTGCGGAAGCATCCGGATCATGTCCTGGACGATCTCCTCGGGCGCCTCGAAGCCGAACAGTGCCGGATTGCCCGTGTTGAGCCGCAGCACGCTGTGGCCCGCCTCCTCCAGGGCGTTGGCGTGCTCGATGACCGGGCCCCGGATCTCGTAACAGACCTCGTTGAGCTTGCTGGACTGGCGGAATTCCATGCGGTGCTGCCTCCCCGACCCGATTGCGATACTTGGTTTTACCAAGCTTGAGCTTGGAAAGTCCAACAACATGTCTAGACTGCGTCGCATGCCACGTCAGCAACAGCCCGCAACCCGCCCGGTCCGCCGCCGGAGTTACGACCAGTTCTGTGCCGGTGCCCGGGCGCTGGACGCGGTCGGAGACCGGTGGACCCTGCTGATCGTCCGTGAACTGCTGGCAGGCCCCCGCCGCTACACCGATCTGCACGCCGACCTCCCCGGCGTCAGTACGGACGTCCTGGCCTCCCGGCTCAAGGACATGGAGCAGGGCGGGCTGGTCACCCGTCGCAGGCTGCCTCCGCCCGCCGCCGCCTCGGTGTACGAACTGACCGAGCGCGGACAGGGACTGCTGCCCGTCCTCGCGGCGCTCGCCGAGTGGGGGGCTCCGGCCCTCGCGGAGCGGCGGCCCACGGACGCGGTCCGGGCGCACTGGTTCGCCCTTCCGCTGCTGCGCGCGCTGGACGGGGCCGGGGCGAGGGCTGCCGGCGGCGTGGTCGACGTGCACCTGGACGAGGGCGAGTTCCACGTCCGTACGGGGGAGCCGGCCCCGGGCGAACCGGTGTACGGGGACGGGCCCGCCGCTCGCGCCGACGCGCGCATCACCCTCGACGCCGAGGTCTGTCTCGCGCTGGGACGTGGCGAGCTGACGTTCGCCGAGGCCGTGCGGGACGGGCGGATCGAGGTGGATGGTGAGGGGCCGCTCGCCGCGGAGTTGCGCGGCGCGTGACGGTTGCGGTGGCGTGATTTGATCGGTCAACTTCTGGGTAGCGTCGGGGCATTTGGGATGTCCGGGACACCGATAGGAAGGAGTTGCCCGTGAGAATCGGCAGACAGCAGGAGCGGCAGGGGCGGCGGGAGCGGCAGGGACAGCAGAGGCGCCTGGGCAAGGCGCTCGTCATCGGGGGCTGTGTGGCCGCGCTCGGCTTCGTACCGGCGGCGGCCGTCGCCACCCCCGGCAGCGGGGTGAGCGGCACCGTCGTCGCGGAAGGCACATCGGCGGGCAAGCTGAAGGTGAAGGCGCCGAAGGGGCGCACCGACGTCACCTTCCGGACGATCACCGTCGCGCCGGGCGGCTCCACCGGCTGGCACACCCACCGCGGTCAGCTGATCGTCGTCGTCGAGTCCGGGGCGCTGACCCGCACCCTGGACGACTGCACGGTCGAGGTGACGCCGGCGGGCACGTCCTTCATCGAGCCCGCCGGCACGAAGCACCGCCACGTCGGACGCAACCTGGGCACCGAGCCCGTCGTCCTCTGGGTGACCTATCTGCTGCCCGAGGGCAGTCCGCTCTCCGACGACGCCGAAGCGGTGGACTGCGGCGGCGGGAAGTAGCGCGAGGCACCCGCCCTCTGGCGCCCCGGACGGCCACCGAGCCGCCGGGCGCCGACCGTCAGCGGGCGAGTGTCTCCCCGTACGCACCGAGACCGGCGCTCACCAGGCCGCCCGAGAAGGTCAGCACCTCGTACACCCGGCCCCCGATCTGGTTGCGGTAGTCGATCACCACCGTGTCGACGCTCACCCGCACGTCCATCACCTCGAACGCGAGGTCGGGGATCAGCTCCAGCCCGCGTGCCCAGTAAGCGCGCAGCTCAGCCTTGCCGCGGACCGTACCGGAGGCGTCGCCCGTGAACCGGGCGATCATGGGTGAGCTGAACGTCACGTCCTCGTGATAGTGCGCCAGAATGCGCTCCAGGTCGTGGGAGTTCCAGTCGTTCTGCCACTGCGTGGCGAACCTGCGGGCGAATTCGAGATCCATGGGCAGGACGGTAAGGGGCGCAGCCGGTGGGCGTCGCGCATTTTTCGGCAAAGCGGCTTTTTCGGCTGAGGGGAGCACGATGGTCACGTGCGATTCGAAGCGATCACCTGGGAACGGCTGGCGGACGCGCTGGCGGCACACGCCGACGCCCTGAAGCCGTCCGACGCCGGGCCCTGGCTCAAGGTCGCCGTCGACGGCGCTCCGGCCTCGCGTACGGGCGAGCTGGCCGAGTCCGTCGCGGAGGGGCTGCGGCTGCGCGGGAGGGCCGTTCTCCCGGTGTCCACCGCGGGGTTCCTCCGGCCGGCCAGTCTGCGGTACGAGTACGGCAGGCGCGACCCCGACTCGTACTACGGCAGCTGGTTCGACACGGGGGCGCTGTGGCGCGAGGTGTTCGGCCCGCTGGAGCCGGGCGGCAGCGGGCGGGTGCTGCCCGATCTGTGGGATCCGGTGACGGACCGGGCCACCCGGAGCCCGTACCGGGCCCTGCCGGAGGGCGGCGTGCTGCTCCTGCACGGGCCGTTGCTGCTGGGGCACTGGTTCCCGTTCGACCTGAGCGTCCATCTGCGGCTGTCGGCCGGCGCGCTGCGGCGGCGCACGGAGGCGGACGAGCAGTGGACCCTGCCCGCCTTCGCGCGGTACGAGGACGAGGTGGCCCCCACCGCCGCCGCGGACGCGGTGGTCAGGGCCGACGACCCGCACCATCCGGCCTGGACCGGGCTGCGGCAGGACGGGTAGGGGAGGCGCCCACGGCGTCACCCGGCGGGCAGCGGGGGTCTGCCGCCCACGGTCATGACGGCCTCCGCCCCGGCCCCGCACCCCGCCGCCACGGCTGCCGCGTCGTCGGCGCCCGCCAGCCGGGCCGCCAGGAAGCCCCCGGTGAACGCGTCGCCGGCCCCCGTTGAGTCCACGGCCGCGGGCACGGCCCCGGCCGGCTCGCGGACGGTCACCACCCCCGCCGTGGCCAGCAGGGCGCCGCCCTCGCCCAGGGTGACCACGACCTGGCGGACCAGCAGGCTCAACTTCGCGGCGGCGTCGGCCGGTTCGGGGAGCCCGGTGAGCAGCCGGGCCTCGTCCGCGTTGGGCAGCAGGACATCGGCGCCCGCGACCAGGGCCAGGAACCGGTCGACGCCCAGTCCGGCGAGGAATCCGGCGGACGCCGGGTCGACGCTCACCGGGATGTTCCGCCGTCGGGCCTCCCCCAGGGCGAGCAGGGCCGTCGCGCGGCTGGTCGCGGCGAAGAGGAGGTAGCCGGACAGGTGGAGGTGGGCGATGCCGTCGAGCATGGACGGTGACCAGTCGTCGGGGGAGAGGCGGATCACCGCCCCGCTGTCGGTGAGGAAAGTGCGCTCGGCGGACGGGTCGACCAGCGCGACGACGGTGCCGGTCGGCGCCCCCTCGTCCACGGCCAGCAGCCCGCGCACCCCCGCGCGCCGCAGCAGGTCCCGGTGCCAGTCGGCCGAGTCGGCACCGACACGGGCCACCAGACGGGCGTCCCGGCATCCCGAACGCACCGCCCAGCAGGCGACGTTGGCCCCCGCACCGCCGGCCCGCGTCCGGATCCTCGCCGTCGTGTCCGTACCGTGGAGCAGCTCCGAACCGTGCCGGGCCACCACGTCCGTGACCACGTCCCCGACGACGAGAAGGCCGCCGGTCACCGGGCGGCCCAGGCGGTGGCGATGCGCGCGGCGAGCGCCACGTTGCCGCGGACGGCCGCCAGGTTGGCCTCCAGCGAGGCGCCCCCGGTGGAGCGCATCAGATGGTCGAGCAGGAACGGGGTGACGGCCTGTCCGGCGATGCCGCGTTCCCGGCACGCGTCCAGCGCCTCGGCCAGCACCCGGTCGTGCAGGACGGGATCGAGCTGCTCCTCCCGCCTTACGGGATTGGCCACGATCAGCGCGGCCTGCGGACCGCCGAGCGCGTCCTGCGCCCCCATCACGTCGGCCACCTCTTCGGGCGACCGCACGGTCCAGTCGACCGGTTCGCCCGAACTGCTCAGGTAGAAGCCGGGGAACCGGTCCGTGCCGTAACCGAGCACCCCCACCCCGAGCGTCTCCAGACGCTGCAGCGTGGCGGGCACGTCCAGGATCGACTTCACTCCCGCGCAGACCACGGTGATCCCCGTCCGCGCCAGCAGCCGGAGATCCGCGGACTCGTCCTGCGTCTCGGTCCAGCCCCGGTGGACGCCCCCGAGCCCGCCGGTCGCGAAGACGCGCAGCCCCGCCCGGGCGGCCAGGAACGCGGTCGCCGAGACCGTCGTGGCCCCGCTCGCACCCGTCGCCAGTGCCGGTGCGAGGTCCCGGTGCCCCAGCTTGCGCATCGCCGGGTCCTCGGCGACCCGTTCCAACTGGGTCTTGTCCAACCCGACCCGGGCGCTGCCGTCCAGCACGGCGACCGTGGCGGGCACGGCACCGGCCGAGCGCACGATCTGCTCCAGCTCCTCGGCGACCCGCAGGTTGCGGGGGCGGGGCAGGCCGTGCGCGATGATCGTCGACTCCAGGGCGACGACGGGCCGGTGCTCGGCGAGAGCGGCCCGCACCTCCGCGGAGAGAACGGGAGTGCGGGGAGCGGTGTCGGACGACTCAGTCAGTGACATGTTCACATCCCTGTCGCGGACGGGGAGGCCTCAAACGTGCGTGCGTGCGGGCGGCCGGAAGTCGCTTCGCCCGCCGTGGCGTCGGGCCATGAAGCCCCTGTGCACGACCCGGCGGGTGGCAGGGACGTGCGCGACCGCGACGGGTGTCGGGGACGCGCGTGACCCCGACGGGTGTCGGACTGCTTTCAGCCCGTCCTGGTGGCGAGACGTCTACAGGCGGTGGCTAAGGTGACCGGCCATGACCACATTTGATCAAGCTCCTGCCTCGTTCGCCGTGCACATTCCGGATGCCGTACTCGAACCGGAACCGCTCGAACCCGGGCAGATCGTCTCGGGCGAGCCCGAGGTCACCGGCAAGGTGCTGTGGGAGTCGGCCGACGGGAAGCAGGTGCGCGGGATCTGGCAGATCACGCCGGGCGTGGTCACCGACACCGAGGCCAACGAGCTGTTCGTGGTCGTCAGTGGGCGCGCGACCGTGGCGGTCGAGGGCGGCGCCACGCTGGAGATCGGACCCGGCGACGCCTGTGTGCTGCGCGAGGGCGACCGTACGACGTGGACCGTGCACGAGACGCTGCGCAAGGCGTACCACATCAGCCTCTGAGCAGCCTCGGGTCCGGTTCGCGGCAGGGCGGCCCGGCCCCGGGACGCTCGCGATCTCAGACCGCGGGCCTGCGGGCGAGGGTCCGGCGCAGTGCCGACGCCGCCATCGGCAGCAGCAGGCACGCCCCGGCCAGATTGAGCCAGCCGTAGCCTGCCTGGGAGACGATCACCCCGGCGACCGCCCCGCCGATGCCCGCCGACGCGTTCATGGTGAGGTCCGACAGTCCCTGCACGGCGGCGCGCGCGGCCTGCGGCACGGAGTCGGTGAGCAGTGCCGAACCCGCCACCAGGCCCGCGGACCAGCCGAGCCCGAGCACGAACAGTCCGGCCGCTGTCCTGCCGTGGGCGGCGCCCGCGGTGCCTGCCAGCAGTGCGGCGAGGGCGAGCAGCCCGGCCGCGAGCCCGATGACGGTGAGGCGGCCGAAGCGGTCCGACAGCCAGCCCATCACCGGCGAGAACGCGTACATCCCGGCGATGTGGCCGCTGATCACCAGGCCGATCAGCTGGAGGTCCGCGCCGTGGTGACCGAGGTCGACCGGCGTCATCACCATGATCGAGACCATAGCGGTGTGCGAGACGGTCACGGTCACCAGGGCGAGCCGGGCCATGGGCGACGCCCGTACGGCCGCGACCCCCGCCCGCAGCGAACGGCCCCCGGCCGACCGGGTCTCCTGCGGCGCCAGGGCGCGCGCGGTGAGGAGGGGATCGGGCCGCAGCAGCACCGCGACCACGACGGCGGCGAGCAGAAAGATGCCGGCCGCCCAGACGAACGGTCCGGCCGTCTCCGAGACGGCCGTGCCGCGGAAGACCCGGCCCGCCGGGGCGGCGATGTTGGGCCCGAGCACCGAGCCGATCGTGGTGGCCCAGATGACGGTCGAGATCGCCCGGCCGCGCCGGTCGGGTTCGGCCAGGTCGGCGGCGGCGAACCGGGCCTGGAGGTTGGCCGAGGAACCCGCGCCGAACCCGGCCATGCCGAGCAGCAGCAGCGGGAAGCTCTCCACGACGGTCGCCAGCACCACGAGACCCGCGCCGAGTGCCCCGATCAGATACGCCAGTACGAGCCCGGGGCGGCGCCCCCGCGAGGTCATCAGCGCGGCCAGCGGCAGCGACAGCAGTGCCGTGCCGGTCACCGACGCGGTGGGGGCGAGGCCCGACAGCGCCTCGGAGCCGCTGACGCGCGTGGCCAGCACCGGGGCCAGGGCGATGCCGATGGGCACGCCGAGGCCCCCTAGTATCTGGCTGACGATGAGCACGGCGGAGGTCCTGCGCCGGAGTCGGGGCAGGTCGGCCGCGGTGACCGGCCGGGCAGGGCTAGGGCCGCCGGGTGCGTCGGGGTCGTCGAGGGTGTTGGTCACCGACGCAGTGTGCCAGGCGGTACGCCGCGTTCGAACCCCCGTCGGTCACGCCGCTTCACCCCCCCCGCAGGCCCTCAGGTCCCCGCCCCCCAGCCCCCGCAGGCCGTGCCGGTTCAGAACAGCGGCTGGGGCAGCACGCCCTCCAGAGCCAGCAGCCGCCGCTTCGTCTCCAGACCGCCGCCGAAGCCGCCGAGTCCGCCGTCGCTCTCCACCACCCGGTGGCAGGGCACCACCACGGGCAGCGGGTTTGAGCCCATGGCGGCGCCGACCGCCTGGGCCGCCCCCGGCTGCCCCACCCGGTCGGCGAGATCCCCGTACCCGGCGACCGCGCCGTACGGCACGCCGGCCGCCAGCTCGCGCAGCACCTGGCGGTTGAAGCCACTGGTCAGCGACCAGTCCAGGTCGAGCGAGAACTCGCGCAGGGCGCCCGCGAAGTACGCGGCGAGCTGACGTGTCGGCTCGGCGAGACGGGCGGAGCCGGGCGACTCCACGGTTTCGGCGCCCAGCCGGGTGCGCAACCGGTCCAGCACCGCGTCCCGGACCGCCGGCCGGGCGTGGAAGGCCACGGTCACCAGCCCGCTCCCGGTCGCGGCCAGCAGGAGCGGGCCGATGTCACTGTCGACCACGGCCCACTCGACAACCCCGTCGCTGTTCATGGGAACCACCGTACGGCCGCCCACTGACAACGGGCGGCGCCGGCCGTCAGGGCCGGGCCCGAGTGTCCCCGGCAGGTCGGCCGGTGGCCTCGCGCACCACGTCGGGGGCGTTGGTGATGATGCCGTCCACGCCGTAGCCGGCCACCCGGAGCGCCTGCTCCGCGTCGTTGACCGTCCAGGCGTTGACCTGGAGCCGCTTGCCATGGGGGCCCTTCAGCGCGTGCACCGCCGCCACGTACTCGCCGGAGATCGAGGTGTACGCCGGGTTGATCCGGTCGGTGAACTCCGCGTACGAGGGCAGGTCGGCTGCGGCCGGGGTGCCGAGGAGGCCCGTGATGACGTCGGGGCGCTGCTCGTGCACCTTGCGCACGCTGCCGGCGCCGAAGCTCTGGATCACCAGACGACCGCGAACGTGATCGCGGTCGAGCCACCCTTCCTGCCGCAGCACCCGCAGGGTCGCCCGCTCGATTCCCGGATAGGTATCGGGGCTCTTGATCTCCAGGAGCAGGTTCTGCTGGTTGCGCCCGATCCGCCGTAGGTACTGCCGGAGCGTCGGGACCCGGGCCCCGGCGTACTGCGGACCGAACCAGCTGCCCGCGTCCAGCCGGGCGATCTCGGCGGCCGTGAAGTCCTTGACCGCCCACGGCGCACGGTCGGGGAAGACCTCCTCGGCGTCCGTGGTCCGCTTCAGACCGGTGTCGTGGATGACCACCAGCACGCCGTCCCGGGTCAGCTGGACGTCGTTCTCCACCCACTCGAAGCCCAGGACGTCAGCCTTGTCCACCGCCGCCAGGGTGTTCTCCGGCGCGTACGCGGACGCGCCCCGGTGGGCGATGACGAGCGGGTCGGCCGTCCGGGCTTCCGTGCCCGGCGCGGCGGCGGTGGTACTCGACATCAGCAGCGTGCCGGCACCCAGCAGGGCGGCGGCGGCGACGGAGGCGGTCGCGGTGCCTGCGTACACGGGGACACTCCTTGCGTCAGGGACACGGACGGCCCGAGGCTCCCAGCCGTCCCGGAACGGCGGACGGGCGAAGGGTGGCCGCGACGTGAACGCGCTCCGGGGACCGGGGCACGGGCCGCTACCGCTGTCGGTAACATGCAGCTCTTCTGTTTGTTTGCCGGGCCTTGCGCCTCAGGGTCATCCGCACCCGGGCTTCTGCGAAGGGCGTACGAGCATGCAGGGCACAATCGATGGTTTCGGCTACGGGATGGTCACTCCCGTGGCCGCTTTCCTCATGGCCTGTCTCGGCGCGGCCCTGGGCCTGCGCTGCACCACCCGGTCATTGCGCACCGAGCGATCGTTCAAGGCCGGCTGGCTCGCTCTGGGGGCGACCTCCATAGGCTCCGGCATCTGGACGATGCACTTCATCGCGATGGTGGGGTTCACGGTCGAAGAGGTGCCGGTCGGCTACGACAAGCCGATCACCTTCGCCAGCCTCGCCGTGGCGATCGTCATGGTCGGTATCGGGATCTTCCTGGTCGGGTACCGCGGCGCCACCCGCATGGCGCTGGTGACGGGGGGCACGATCACCGGACTCGGCGTGGCCTCCATGCATTACCTCGGCATGGCCGGTATGCGACTTGATGGGCAGTTCGAGTACGACACGATCACCGTGTCGCTCTCCGTCGTCATCGCCGTGGTGGCCTCGACCGCCGCCCTGTGGGCCGCCGTCTCCATCCACGGTTTCCTGCCCAGCCTCGGTGCCGGCGTCGTGATGGGCGTCGCGGTGACCGGCATGCACTACACCGGCATGGCCGCGCTCAGGGTCCATCTCCATCCCGCCGCCCTCACCGGGACCCCCTCCGGCACCGGCGACAGCGCGACCGCGCTGCTCGTCCCCATGCTGATCGGCCCGGCCTGCTTCCTCGTGCTGGCCGCCGTCGTCGTGATGTTCGACCCCCTGGTGGTCATGGGCACCCCCGACTGGGATGACCCCTCGGCCGCGCGCGGAGCCCGGATGCCCGGGATTCCCGCCCAGCGACAGGTGCCCCGGTTCGGTACGCACGCCGACCCGGCCTCGTTCCACTCGCAGCGACAGGACTCGGCACAGCCCCGGGACTGGTGACAGGAGGCCGCCGCGGGCGCTGACCGGGCCCCGTTGTCAGTGGGGGGTCGTACGGTGGTTGCATGCGGCCCGTTTCGAAGATCGAACGTTCGGTGGCGCCTTTCGAGGTCGTCAGTCCCTACCAGCCCAGCGGCGACCAGCCGGCGGCCATCGCCGAGCTGGAGCGGCGCGTCCGGGCAGGTGAGAAGGACGTCGTGCTGCTCGGCGCGACCGGCACCGGCAAGTCGGCGACCACTGCCTGGATGATCGAGAAGCTCCAGCGCCCCACCCTGGTGATGGCGCCGAACAAGACACTCGCCGCCCAGCTGGCCAACGAGTTCCGCGAGCTCCTGCCGAACAACGCCGTCGAGTACTTCGTCTCGTACTACGACTACTACCAGCCCGAGGCGTACGTCCCGCAGTCGGACACCTACATCGAGAAGGACTCCTCGATCAACGAGGAGGTCGAGCGGCTCCGCCACTCCGCCACGAATTCGCTGCTCACCCGGCGCGACGTCGTCGTGGTCGCCTCCGTCTCCTGCATCTACGGCCTCGGCACCCCGCAGGAGTACGTGGACCGGATGGTCCAGCTCAAGGTGGGCGACGAGATGGACCGTGACCAGTTGCTGCGCCGGTTCGTCGAGATGCAGTACACCCGCAACGACCTGGCGTTCACCCGCGGCACCTTCCGGGTGCGCGGCGACACCATCGAGATCTTCCCGGTCTACGAGGAGCTCGCGGTCCGCATCGAGATGTTCGGTGACGAGATCGAGGCCCTCTCCACGCTGCACCCGCTCACCGGCGAGATCATCAGCGAGGACCGCTCGCTCCACGTCTTCCCCGCCAGCCACTACGTCGCGGGCCCCGAGCGCATGGAGAAGGCGGTCGGCCGCATCGAGAGGGAGCTGGAGCAGCGCCTCGCCGAGCTGGAGAAGCAGGGCAAGATGCTGGAGGCCCAGCGACTGCGCATGCGTACGACGTACGACATCGAGATGCTCCGCCAGATCGGCACCTGCTCCGGCGTCGAGAACTACTCGATGCACTTCGACGACCGCGATCCGGGCACCGCTCCCCACACCCTCCTCGACTACTTCCCCGAGGACTTCCTGCTCGTCCTGGACGAGTCGCACGTCACCGTGCCGCAGATCGGCGCGATGTACGAGGGTGACGCCTCCCGCAAGCGGACCCTCGTCGACCACGGATTCCGGCTGCCCTCGGCCCTGGACAACCGCCCGCTGAAGTGGGAGGAGTTCCTCGGACGGATCAATCAGACGGTCTACCTCTCCGCCACCCCCGGTAAGTACGAGCTCTCCCGGGGTGACGGCTTCGTGGAGCAGATCATCCGGCCCACCGGCCTCGTGGACCCGGAGATCGTCGTCAAGCCCACCGAGGGCCAGATCGACGACCTGGTGCACGAGATCCGCACGCGCACCGAGAAGGACGAGCGGGTCCTGGTCACCACCCTCACCAAGAAGATGTCGGAGGACCTCACCGACTACTTCCTGGAGCTGGGCATCCAGGTCCGCTACCTGCACAGTGACGTCGACACCCTGCGCCGGATCGAGCTGCTGCGCGAACTGCGCTCCGGCGAGTACGACGTCCTGGTCGGGATCAACCTGCTGCGTGAGGGCCTCGACCTGCCCGAGGTGTCGCTCGTGGCCATCCTCGACGCCGACAAGCAGGGCTTCCTGCGCTCGGCCACCTCACTGATCCAGACCGTCGGACGCGCGGCCCGTAACGTGTCGGGTCAGGTCCATATGTACGCGGACAAGGTCACCCCGGCGATGGCGCAGGCCATCGACGAGACCAACCGCCGCCGCGAGAAGCAGATCGCGTACAACACCGAGCGCGGGGTCGACCCGCAGCCGCTCCGTAAGAAGATCAACGACATCGTCGCGTCGATTGCCCGCGAGGAGATCGACACCGAGCAGCTGCTCGGCACCGGCTACCGCCAGACCGCGGGGGCCAAGACGCCCGTTCCCACGCTGGGCATCAAGGCCGGTGCGGCGAAGGGGAAGGCCGGCGCGGACAAGGCCGCGGTCACCGACCGCCCGGCCACTGAACTCGCCGGGATCATCGAGGAGATGACCGACCGGATGCGTGCGGCCGCTGCCGACCTGCAGTTCGAGGTGGCCGCACGACTGCGTGACGAGGTGGGGGAGTTGAAGAAGGAGTTGCGCCAGATGCGGGAGGCGGGCCTGGCCTGACCACGCCGCACGTGGTGTGTTGCAAGACCGACACAAAACGGCCCTCGGGGGCTGTGCCCGTGGTGTGAATGCGTAGGGTGCTGGAAAACCGCGCAAGGACGGTTGCGGGGACAGCGGAGAGGGGACAGCGCGTGACGGTCAATATGACCAAGGGTCAGGCCATCAGCCTGCAGAAGAGCGACGGGGGGACCCTGACCGCGGTACGGATGGGGCTCGGCTGGCAGGCGGCTCCGCGCCGCGGTCTGTTCGGCTCGCGCACCCGGGAGATCGACCTGGATGCCTCGGCGGTCCTGTTCGCCGACAAGCAGCCGGTCGACGTCGTGTTCTTCCGGCACCTCGTCAGTGACGACGGCTCGGTCAAGCACACCGGGGACAACCTGGTCGGCGGCGCCGGCTCGGGCGGCGACGACGAGGCGATCCTGGTCGACCTCCAGCGGGTGCCGGTCCACATCGACCAGATCGTCTTCACGGTGAACTCCTTCACGGGCCAGACGTTCCAGGAGGTGCAGAACGCCTTCTGCCGCATCGTGGACGAGACCAACGGCCAGGAGCTCGCCCGCTACACGCTGGACGGCGGTGGGCAGTACACCGCCCAGATCATGGCGAAGGTGAGCCGTTCGGGGAGCGGATGGCAGATGACCGCCATCGGTACCCCGGCCAACGGCCGCACCTTCCAGGACCTCATGCCGGCGATCCTGCCGCACCTGTAGGCAGTGCCGGGCCCACGGGTCCGCATCATGACGCGCAGCTCCCGGCGGCATCGGCCGCCGGGAGCTGCACCGCATCGCGGCACCGGTACCGCCCGGCTTCGCACGAGGCACCGCGCTGCACGACGCATGACACCGCGCCACACACGACACCGCGCCACACGACACCGCACCACGCATGACACCGCGCCACGTACGACACGCATTGCGCAGCAGCAACTCGTCGAGGGGACAGGGCAATGACGGCCGAGCTGGTCCGGGGGCAGAACCACACCTTGCCCCAGACCCGTCTGGAGATCCGGGTTTCGGCCGGCGCACCCGTCGTGGCCGGTGCCACGCTCGGGAACGAGCACGGCACGGTGCGCGGCGTCGAGTGGATAGCCCACCCCGGATCTCCGCAGCTGCCGGGACTGGAGGTGTCCAGGCAGGCCGCGGCCGAGCACCGGCTCGCCGTAGACCTCGACGCCCTGCCCGACGGGGTGCACCGGGTCACGGTGCTGCTGGCGCTGCCGCTCGAGGCGGGCGGCCCGAACCGGTTCGGGGCCGTCGCCTCGCCCTTCGTCGCGGTCACCGGACTCGACGGCACGGAGATCGCCACCTTCACCCTGACCGGCCTGGACACCGAGTCCGCTGTCACCGCCCTGGAGCTCTACCGGCGGCAGGGGGCGTGGAAGGTCCGCGCCGTCGGCCAGGGTTACGCGGGCGGTCTCGCCGCGATGCTCGCCGATCAGGGGGTGACCGGCGCCGCCGAACTGGCACGGTCGATCCAGGAAGCGGTCGCCCGCGGCCTGGCGCGCTCGGTGGCCCCGCCCCCGCCCCGCACCCAGGAGGGTGACCGGGTCAGGCATGCGGGGGGCTCCGCGGCCACCCAGGGCGCGGGCAGGCCCCAGGCCGCCCCGCAGCCCGCCTCCCAGGACGAGCCCCCGGCGCCCGCCACCACCCCGATCGCCCCCGGCTCGCCCCCCGCGGGGGGCCCCATCGACTACGCGCACCCGCGCCGCCGGGCCACGGCGCCCCCGCCGCCTCCGCCCGCGGCGCCTCCCGCCCAGCCCGGCCGCCCCCCGGCTCCCGTGGCCGGGGACGCCACCGGCTGGTCCATGGACGAGCGCCTCTACAACCAGGTCTGGGGCATGTTCGAGGACCTGGCCCGGGCCACCGCCGCCTACCGCAGCGCCGTCGACTTCGCCGAGTCCCGGATGGACCAGGAGCTGGAGCGGACCCTGTCCGATCCGCGCAGCCGGATCGGCGGCGCGGGCGACCGGGCCCGTGAGCAGGCCCGCGCCAAGCGCGACGAGCTGACCGGCCGCGCCCGCGAGGCGCTGGACCGCGACCTCGCGCAGCTCGCCGCCGAGGCCGCCGTGGTGGAACCCGCGCTGCCCGCCGCGTACGCGGGCTGGGACAACCCGGTCTGGCACGACTACCGGGTTCCGATGGAGATTCCCATGGCCCTGCGGATCGGGGACCTGCATCTGCCGGAGAGCACCGGGATGAGCATCCCCCTGCTCGTCCGGCTGCCGCTGGAGCGCGGCATGTGGATCGACAGCGGGCGCACGGCGTCCGAGGCGGCAGCCCTGACCGATGCGGACCAGTTGCGCAGGCTGGCCATGGAGAGCGCCGTCCTGCACGCCGCGCGGATGCTGGCCGTCTACCCGCCGAACGAGTTCTCGGTCCATGTCATCGACCCCGCGGGCTCCGCCGCCGCGGCACTGGCCCCGCTGGTGGGCGCGGGCGTGCTCGCGGGTCCGCCCGCCTCCGGGCCCGGGGGAGTGTCCTCGGTCCTCGCCCACCTCACCCGCCGGGTCGACCTGGTGCAGATGGCACTCAGGGCCGGGGCCGCCGATTCGCTGCCGCCCGATCTGGACCCGGCCGAGCAGTTGCTGATCGTCAACGACTTCCCGCACGGCTTCGACGACCGTGCCGTCACCCAACTGCGCTACCTCGCCGACGAGGGGCCCTCCGTCGGCGTACATCTGATGATGGTCGCGGACCGGGAGGACGCCTCCGCGTACGGTCCGGTGCTCGACCCGCTGTGGCGGTCCCTGCTCCGCGTCACTCCGGTCGCCGACGACCATCTGGCCGACCCCTGGGTCGGTCACGCATGGACGTACGAGCCGCTCAGGACCCCGGCTGGAAGCCGGGTGCTGGAGCAGGTACTGGCCCGGGTGGCGGCCGCGCGCCGTACCGGGCACCGCTGAGCCCACCGGTCGGACCGCTCGGACCGCACCACTTCCGACCTGCTGTTTTGAATGATCTTTACCCTTGTCTTTACCTTTCCTTGGTGTTCCCTGTACTGTTCTTTGGGCGGAGGGGAGTACTCCCGATCGCGGCGTGCCCGTCAGTACGGACTGTGACCGGTCCCGGGGCGCCGGCCCAGGCGCGCATCCCGTGCGCCCAGGTGGAAGAGACCTCCGGCAGCGACGACGCTGATCAGTAGCCGTAGCGAACTGCCGGAGGCGCAGTGGACGTTTCATGGACCCTCTGGGCGCTGACCATTCTTGGTCTGTGCGCCCTCATCGCCGTCGACTTCTTCATCGGGCGCAAGCCCCATGACGTGTCGACCAAGGAAGCCGGAATCTGGACGATCGTCTGGATCGTGCTGGCCGTACTCTTCGGGCTCGGGCTGCTCGCCTTCGGCGAGAGTCAGGCTTCGGGCGAGTTCTTCGCCGGCTACATCACCGAGAAGTCGCTGAGCGTCGACAACCTCTTCGTCTTCGTGCTGATCATGGCGAAGTTCTCGGTGCCCTCCCACCTCCAGCAGCGGGTGCTGCTCGTCGGCGTGATGATCGCGCTGGTGCTGAGGGCGATCTTCATCGCCGCCGGTGCCGCGGTCATCGCCAACTTCTCGTGGGTCTTCTACATCTTCGGCGCGTTCCTGATCTACACCGCCTGGAAGCTCATCCAGGAAGCGCGGGCCGACGAGGAGGAAGAGGAGTTCGAGGAGAACCGCCTGCTCAAGACCATCGAGCGCCGCTTCGGTGTCGCCGACCGGTACCACGGCACCAAGCTCTTCATCCGCGTCAACGGCAAGCGCGTCCTGACGCCCCTGATGGTCGTCATGCTCGCCATCGGCACCACCGACGTGCTGTTCGCGCTGGACTCCATCCCGGCGATCTTCGGCCTGACCCAGGACCCGTACATCGTCTTCACCGCCAACGCCTTCGCGCTGATGGGGCTGCGGCAGCTGTACTTCCTGATCGGCGGCCTGCTCAAGAAGCTGGTCCACCTCAGCTACGGGCTCTCGGTCATCCTCGGCTTCATCGGCGTCAAGCTGGTGCTGCACGCGTTGCACGAGTCCGGGGTGCACGTCCCCGAGATCTCCATCCCGGTCTCGCTCGGCGTCATCTGTGGCGTGCTGGTGATCACCACGATCACCAGCCTCATCGCCAACAAGAGGACGGCCGAGGCGGAGGCCGCCGCGGAGGCGGGGAAGGCCGCGGACCCCGCGGACAAGGGCGCCGGTATAGACGCCTGACGAAGGCGGGGCACCTGAGCGGAGGCGGGGGGTGTGGGTGCGCAGGTCGTGCGCCCACACCCCCCGCCGTCGTCACCAGCCCCGTTCGCGCCACTCGGGCAGTCGCGGTCGCTCGTCGCCCAGGGTGGTGTCGTGTCCGTGGCCCGGGTAGACCCAGGTCTCGTCGGGCAGGGCGTCGAAGAGCTTGGTCTCCACGTCGTGCAGCAGGCTCACGAACGCCTCGGGGTCCTTGAACGTGTTGCCGACCCCGCCCGGAAAGAGGCAGTCCCCGGTGAACAGGTGCGGAGCGCCGTGCGGGTCGTCGTAGACGAGCGCGATCGAGCCCGGGGTGTGGCCGGTCAGGTGCCGGGCGGTCAGCGCGACCTGGCCGACCCGGATCGTGTCCCCGTCCTCGACGAGCACATCCGTCGGGACCGCGATCCCCTCGGCGTCGAAGCGCCCGGCGTACGTGCGCGCACCGGTGGCCGCGACCACCTCGCCCAGCGCCTGCCAGTGGTCGCCGTGCCGGTGCGTGGTGACGACCGAGGCGATCGAGTCCTCACCGATCAGCCGCAGCAGGGTCCCGGCCTCGTTCGCCGCGTCGATCAGGAGCTGCTCCCCGGTCGCCCGGCAGCGCAGCAGATAGGCGTTGTTGTTCATCGGGCCGACGGCGACCTTGGAGATCATCAGATCCGTCAACTCGTGCACGTCAGCGCGCCCGCCGACCTTGACCGTTCCGCTGTACGTCATGCGTCTCAGCCTATAGCGGGGGCAGGGCGGGAAGGGTTCCGCCCTCGACGGTCAGGACGGCCCCGTCGCGCCGCCCGCAGAGCCAGCCGAGCAGGTCGGACGCCGTACCGCGGACCGTGACGGGCCCGCCCTCCGCGCCGCCGCCGGTCGTCCAGATCCGGCCCCGGTCGTCGGCCACGCCCGTCGGGACGACGTCGGGGTGCCCGGCGAAGCGCTCGGCCAGGAAGTCGATCTCCCGCGCGGTGAAGTCGTCGGGCAGGTCCTCCAGCTCGTAGCCGACCCCCAGGTCGACGTGGTGCAGCTCGACCTCGATGCGGCGGCGGAAGGGGATCCGGGAGGCCGAGTCCGTCACACCGTTGCGCATCGTGACGGTCCGTGACCAGTCGGCCGGGGCCGCGGCGGCCTCCACGAAGCGGTCCGCGCTCGCGACCAGGTCAGCCAGCTGTTCCGCCTGCGACCGGGGCGCGTCGCGCTCGATGTCACGGTCGCGGGTTTCGCTGTCTGCGTACATGGGCCGGCCCTGGAGAACATTTACGAGCGCGTCGGCGTTACGTGAGAGGTGCGCGACGACATGACCCCGGCTCCAGCCGGGGAGGCGCGACGGTTCGGCGAGTGCTGCGGCGTCCAGTTTCTCCGTGGCGCTGAGCAGCCGGTCGGTCGCCGCGCGCAGTGCGGCCAGGTCGTGCACATGATCAGTCATGGGCCGAGCCTAGCGTCGGCCACTCAATCGGGTGAAGGAGTCATCAGTCGTCCGTAAATCGAATGCGCGTGCTATACGCTCGGAGTCGAAAGCTTCGTACATCGCTGTGGCACCCCCCATACCCTGGGGCAGGGGCTCAGTTCCCCCGCTTCTCTCTAGAAAGGTGCGGACCGGCGTGACCGACCGTCTCATCGTCCGTGGCGCTCGCGAGCACAACCTCAAGAACGTCTCGCTCGACCTCCCCCGCGACTCCCTCATCGTCTTCACCGGGCTCTCCGGGTCGGGCAAGTCGTCGCTCGCGTTCGACACGATCTTCGCCGAGGGTCAGCGGCGCTACGTGGAGTCCCTCTCCTCGTACGCCCGGCAGTTCCTCGGCCAGATGGACAAGCCGGACGTCGACTTCATCGAGGGGCTGTCGCCCGCCGTCTCCATCGACCAGAAGTCGACCTCGCGCAACCCGCGCTCGACGGTCGGCACCATCACGGAGGTCTACGACTACCTCCGCCTGCTCTTCGCCAGGATCGGCAAGCCGCACTGTCCCGAGTGCCACCGTCCGATCTCCCGCCAGTCGCCGCAGGCCATCGTGGACAAGGTCCTCGGCCTGCCCGAGGGCAGCCGCTTCCAGGTCCTCTCGCCGCTGGTGCGCGAGCGCAAGGGCGAGTTCGTCGACCTCTTCGCCGACCTGCAGACCAAGGGGTACAGCAGGGCCAGGGTCGACGGCGCGACCATCCAGCTCTCCGAGCCGCCCACGCTGAAGAAGCAGGAGAAGCACACCATCGAGGTGGTCATCGACCGCCTCACGGTGAAGGACAGCGCCAAGCGCCGGCTGACCGACTCGGTCGAGACCGCGCTGGGCCTCTCCGGCGGCATGGTCGTGCTCGACTTCGTCGATCTCCCCGAGGACGACCCCGAGCGTGAGCGGATGTACTCCGAGCACCTCTACTGCCCGTACGACGACCTCTCCTTCGAAGAGCTGGAGCCGCGCTCCTTCTCCTTCAACTCCCCCTTCGGCGCCTGCCCCGACTGCACGGGCATCGGTACGCGCATGGAGGTCGACCCGGAGCTGATCGTCCCCGACGAGGACAAGTCCCTCGACGAGGGCGCGATCCACCCCTGGTCGCACGGCCACACCAAGGAGTACTTCGGCCGGCAGATCAACGCGCTCGCCGAAGCCCTCGGATTCCGTACGGACATCCCCTGGGCCGGGCTGCCGCAGCGGGCCAAGAAGGCCCTGCTGCACGGTCACAAGATCCAGACCGAGGTCCGCTACCGCAACCGGTACGGGCGCGAGCGCGCCTACACCACGCCCTCCTTCGAAGGCGCGGTGCAGTTCGTCAAGCGGCGGCACACGGAGGCCGAGAGCGACTCCAGCAGGGAGCGCTTCGAGGGCTACATGCGCGAGGTGCCCTGCCCGACCTGTGAGGGCACCCGGCTCAAGCCGATCGTCCTCGCGGTCACGGTGATGGAGAAGTCCATCGCCGAGGTCGCCGCGATGTCGATCAGCGAGTGCGCCGAGTTCCTCGGCCGCCTGAAGCTGAATGCCCGCGACAAGAAGATCGCCGAGCGGGTGCTCAAGGAGGTCAACGAGCGGCTGAAGTTCCTGGTCGACGTCGGTCTGGACTACCTGTCGCTGAACCGCGCGGCGGGCACCCTGTCCGGTGGCGAGGCGCAGCGCATCCGGCTCGCCACGCAGATCGGCTCCGGCCTGGTCGGCGTGCTGTACGTGCTGGACGAGCCGTCCATCGGCCTGCACCAGCGCGACAACCACCGCCTGATCGAGACCCTGGTCCGGCTCCGCGACATGGGCAACACGCTCATCGTCGTCGAGCACGACGAAGACACCATCAAGGTCGCCGACTGGGTCGTCGACATCGGCCCCGGTGCCGGCGAGCACGGCGGCAAGGTGGTCCACTCCGGATCACTCGAGGAACTGCTGGCCAACGAGAAGTCGATCACCGGTCAGTATCTGACCGGCAAGAAGTCGATCGCGATGCCCGAGATCCGGCGCCCCGTCGACCCCTCGCGGCTGCTCACGGTCCACGGTGCCCGGGAGAACAACCTCCAGGACATCGACGTCTCCTTCCCGCTCGGGGTGCTGACCGCCGTGACCGGCGTCTCCGGCTCCGGGAAGTCGACGCTGGTCAACGACATCCTCTACACGCACCTGGCCCGCGAGCTGAACGGCGCGAAGTCGGTGCCCGGCCGGCACACCCGGGTCGACGGGGACGACCTCGTCGACAAGGTCGTGCACGTCGACCAGTCGCCCATCGGCCGGACACCCCGGTCCAACCCGGCGACGTACACCGGCGTCTTCGACCACGTCCGCAGGCTGTTCGCGGAGACGATGGAGGCCAAGGTCCGCGGTTACCTCCCGGGCAGGTTCTCCTTCAACGTCAAGGGCGGCCGCTGCGAGAACTGCTCCGGTGACGGCACGATCAAGATCGAGATGAACTTCCTGCCGGACGTGTACGTCCCGTGCGAGGTCTGCCACGGAGCGCGCTACAACCGGGAGACGCTGGAGGTCCACTACAAGGGCAAGTCCATCGCCGAGGTGCTGGACATGCCGATCGAGGAGGGCCTGGAGTTCTTCGAGGCCGTACCCACCATCGCGCGTCACCTGCGGACGCTCAACGAGGTCGGTCTCGGATACGTCAGGCTCGGTCAGTCCGCTCCGACGCTCTCCGGCGGTGAGGCCCAGCGCGTGAAGCTGGCCAGTGAGCTCCAGAAGCGTTCCACCGGACGCACGGTCTACGTCCTGGACGAGCCGACCACCGGTCTGCACTTCGAGGACATCTCCAAGTTGATCAAGGTGCTCTCCGGCCTGGTCGACAAGGGGAACACGGTGATCGTCATCGAGCACAACCTCGACGTCGTCAAGACCGCGGACTGGGTCATCGACATGGGCCCCGAAGGGGGCAACGGCGGTGGCCTGGTCATCGCCGAGGGCACCCCGGAGTACGTGGCCGGGGTCCCCGCCAGCCACACCGGGAAGTTCCTCCAGAGCATCCTGGGCGCGGACCGGGTGAGCGAGGCGGCCGTGCCCGCAGCGCGCAAGCCGGCACGCAAGGCGGCCGCGAAGAAGGCGGTCGCCGCGAAGTCCGCCCCCGCGCGGAAGGCGGCGACGGCGAAGGCCACCACGGCCAGGACGGCCACGCCGAAGGCCGCCGGGACGGCAGCGACGAAGAAGCCCGCGGCCAAGAAGGCGGCCCGCGCGCGCAAGGCCTGACCACTGGGCTCATGTGGGCGAGGTGGCGGCTCCTCCCGAGGGAGGGGCCGCCACCTCGCCGCGTCCCGGGCCGGCCGAGCTCCCGTCCCGGTTCGGCCGGGGCTTTCGTTCCGGCCGCGTCCCGCGCCGACGGAGTTACCGTCCCGACCGCCCGGTCCGTCGCGTCCTGAACAGGCCCTGACCAGGCGCGATCGTGCGCGACCGGCCCGCGCGCGGGGGCGTCCGTCTCCGCCGGTATCGTCGGTTACGTCACCGCTGTCCCGCCGTCCGGGGCGTCGCGCCAGCCTTGGCACCCTCTACCCCTCTGACCCGTGGAGACCGCATGTCCGGCCAGCCCGCCGCCCGCCGCACCGTGCTGAAGGGCGCCGCTCTCGCAGGCGTCGCCGGGCTGGGAGTGGCCGCCTGCTCGACCGACTCGAAGCTCGGGCACGCCCAGACGCCGACCCCCACCGCGCCCGTCGAGCTCGGCGCCCCCGACGAGATCCCGGTCGGCGAGTCCAAGCTCTACCGCGAGCAGCGCGTCATCGTCAGCTGCCCGGCCAAGGGGCAGTACAAGGCGTTCAGCGCCCAGTGCACCCACGCGGGCTGCCTGCTGGACAAGGTCGAGAAGAACGAGGGGCACTGCCCCTGCCACGGCAGCCTGTTCGACACCACGACCGGCAAGGCCGTGCACGGTCCCGCGACCGTGCCGCTGCCCTCCGTCCCGGTCAAGGTCGAAGGCGGAAAGCTGATCGCGGGCCCCGACGCCTGACCCGGCCGTCAAGCCGCTCCGGCGGGCGTCCAGTGGGCCCGCCTCACTCCCAGTCCCAGTCGATGCCGACCAGACCGGGCCGCACCCCCTGCTCCACCAGGTGAACGGTCCGGTGCCGGCCGGTGAGCGTGAGGTCGGTCCGGGCGCCCCGCGGCGCCCCCGCCGAGACCTGTGCGAAGCGACGGCACCGGACGGGCAGCGCCTCCTCGTCGAACCGGACCTGGAGCACGTACTGCCCGCCGCCGAAGCTGAAGCCGCGGACGTACTCGCCGCAGGGCCCTCCCGTGCCGTCCTCGAAGCCGTATCCGAAGAGGTACGTCTCACCCGCCCGCAGCCGGGTGTCGAAGAGCAGTTCGGCGACCAGCACCCCTGCCTCCGCGTCCCAGCGGACCCGACCCGTCCGGCAGTTCTCCCGGGCGCGCACCCCGACCCGGGCCGGATCGCATCCGAGGTCGCCGCGGTACACGGCGAGATAGCGGTCGACGCCGTCGCGGTGGGCGCGCACGACGTGCTGCGAGCTCCGGTACTGCATCCGACGGCCGGGCCCGATCCGTACCCGCTCCTGATGCCCCACCGTGTGCAGCCCGCCGTCCGCGGGTGACTCCATCGCCGCGAGCAGCCGTTCCACCGCGCCGGACGCGTCCACCAGGGAGCGGTACGAGCGGGCCGCGGGGCGGTCGGTGTCCGGGCGGGACTCCCCGGACCCGAGCAGCCCGAGCAGGGAGTTCCCCGGCAGCTCCAGCACCTCCTCCAGCGCCTTGACGGCCCGCAGGGACTCCGGGCGCTGCGGGCGGCGGGCACCCTGCTGCCAGTAACTGAGGCTGGTCACACCGACCTTGACACCGCGGTGCGCCAGATGGTGCTGCACGCGCTGGAGCGGCAGTCCGCGCACCGAGAGCGCGGTGCGCAGCGCCAGGTGGAACGGGCCGGTGTGCAGCACCTGCGCCAGTTCGGCCTCGGTGTGCTGCATGGGTCCTCCAGGTGAACGTTCACGACGGGCGGCAGCCGGGCCGCGCCGACGGGGGTGGGGCCGCAGGTGGCCGGGGGGGAGCGTTCACGCACCCGCCACCGGCGTTCACACCGCGGTGTTCCCCCGCATTGAAGCGTGTTGACCCGCTCCCGACAACGGTTGATGCTCCTCGGCAGCGTCCGGACGCGCCCCTTGGATCCCCCACCCCCCGCCACGGGAGGAACGCCGCCATGCGCAACCGAAGAGTCAGGCCGGGTCGGCTGTCGGTGACAGCCGTGCTCGCCGCCGTACTGCTCGTCGCCCCCACGACGACCGCCACCGCCACCGATCAGCACCACACCGCCGCCCATCAGCGGCACACCCCGGCCACCACCGCCGGCCGGCACCACGCCCCGGTCGCCGCGGTGACGGGCGCCCTCGCCGCCGCCCAGCGGCTGAACATCAGCATGCAGGCGCAGCAGAAGACGAACTGGTGCTGGGCCGCCTCCGGCAACACCATCGCCACCTGGTTCGGCCGGAACTACAGCCAGAACCAGTTCTGCAACGCGGCGTTCGGCCGCGCCCAGGGCTATGAGTGCCCCAACTCGCAGGCCTCGCTCGGCAACGTCCAGGACGGTCTGTCCTGGGCCGGCATCACCCCCGGCTCGTACGTCACCGGCTGGCTGCGCTACCCGACCGTGCAGACCGAGATCGCCGCGGGACGCCCGGTGGAGACCCGCATCCAGTGGGCCTCGGGCGGCGGCCACATGCACGTGCTGTACGGGTACGACGACGCGAACAGCTGGGTCTACTGGGGCGATCCCTGGCCCTCCAGCAACCGCTACAACTGGGCCTCGCACGCCTGGTACGTGAACAACGGCGAGTTCTCCTGGACGCACTCGCTCTACCGGATAGGGGCGTGACGGCATGACCTCCACCGAATCCGCGGTCCGCCCGGCCACACGTACCGCACGTTCCCTGGCGGCAGCCCTGGCCGCGAGCGGTGTCCTCGCCGGTGCCGCCCTGCTCACCGTCGCCCCTCAGGCCGCCGCCGCCACCGGACCCTCGGCCACACCTGCGGCGCTGGCGGCGGCCCACGCGGCGGCCACCGACGCCACGACCCTGGACACGCTGTCCCGGTTCTTCGCCCGCGAGGGCGCCGTCGCCAGGGCCTCCGCCGAACCCAGGATCGAGGGGGCGGCGGTGCCCGTACGTACCCTGTCCGCCGCCTTCGTCGCGGGGGAGCCGGGTGCGCCCGTCGCCACGCTGGACTACCTCGCCAGCACGGCGGTCTCCTCCGACGGACAGAGAGCATCCCTCTGGACGCTTCCCGAGCCGGGGAAGGACGGGAACTGGCAGGTGGTGAACATCGCCACCGGCGACGACGAGACCCGGTACGCGCTCGCCGGGGCCCGCAAGCTGCCCGGCGGCACCGTCTTCCGGGAACCGCAGATCGACGCCTGGTACGTCCGGAAGGGCGGCCGGGTCCTCCCGCTGGACGGGGACGCCGTCCGGGCGGTAGGCCGGGGCGGCACCACCCTGGCCGCCTACGGCACCCGGGTGCGGGCGGCGTACGCGGACAAGCTCCCCGGCTCCGGCTACGCCCGCGCGGGCCGTGCCGGAGGCTACGGGCCCATGGCCCAGGCACCCGCCATCGCCGCGGACGCCACCCCGGCGAGCCCCGCGGGTACCGCCCTGACCGCGGCCTCCGGGGCAGCGGCCGCGGGCGCCGTGGCCGTGCTCGCCCTCTGCGGCGTCACCGCCCTGCGGGCCCGCAGCCGCCGGCGCGGGACACGCTGACCGCCGGGGCCGTGCGGACCCGATGACCCCGCGCCCCGGGACACGTGCCCCCACCCCGTGTCCCGGAGCGCGGCACCCTCCATGAGCACGCCGTGCTGTCACTGCCCGCCAGTAGGGTGGGAGACATGGCAGACCCCTCCAGCTACCGCCCCAAGCCGGGACAGATCCCCGACTCCCCGGGGGTCTACAAATTCCGCGACGAACACCGCCGGGTGATCTACGTCGGGAAGGCGAAGAGCCTGCGCCAGCGCCTGGCCAACTACTTCCAGGACCTGTCCGGCCTCCATCCGCGCACGCGCACGATGGTGACCACCGCCGCGTCCGTGGAGTGGACCGTCGTCTCCACGGAAGTGGAGGCGCTGCAGCTCGAGTACTCCTGGATCAAGGAGTTCGACCCCCGGTTCAACGTCAAGTACCGCGACGACAAGAGCTATCCGTACCTCGCGGTCACGCTCAACGAGGAGTTCCCACGCGTCCAGGTCATGCGCGGCGCCAAGAAGAAGGGCGTGCGCTACTTCGGTCCGTACGGGCACGCCTGGGCGATCCGCGAGACGGTCGACCTGATGCTCAGGGTCTTCCCGGTGCGCACCTGCTCCGCGGGTGTCTTCAAGAACGCCGCCAGGAGCGGCCGCCCCTGCCTCCTCGGCTACATCGGCAAGTGCTCGGCCCCCTGCGTCGGCCGCGTCACCCCCGAGGAGCACCGCGAACTGGCCGACGACTTCTGTGACTTCATGGCCGGGCGCACCGGCACGTACATCCGCCGCCTGGAGAAGGACATGACGGCGGCGGCCGAGGAGATGGAGTACGAGCGCGCGGCACGCCTGCGCGACGACGTGGAGGCGCTCAGGCGGGCCATGGAGAAGAGCGCGGTCGTGCTCGCCGATGCCACCGACGCCGACCTGATCGCGGTCGCGGAGGACGAGCTGGAGGCCGCGGTCCAGATCTTCCACGTCCGCGGCGGCCGGGTGCGCGGCCAGCGCGGCTGGGTCACCGACAAGGTGGAGAACGTCGACACCTCGGGCCTCGTCGAGCACGCCCTCCAGCAGCTGTACGGCGAGGAGACCGGCGACTCGGTGCCCAAGGAGGTCCTCGTCCCCGCCCTCCCGGAGGACCCCGAGGCGGTCTCCCAGTGGCTGGCCGGCCGCCGGGGCTCCCAGGTCAGCCTGCGCATCCCGCAGCGCGGCGACAAGAAGGACCTGATGGCCACGGTCCAGCGCAACGCCCAGCAGGCCCTCGGACTGCACAAGACCAAGCGCGCATCCGACCTGACCACCCGCTCCCGGGCGCTGGAGGAGATCGCCGAGGCGCTCGGACTCGACACGGCCCCGCTGCGCATCGAGTGCTTCGACATTTCCCACCTCCAGGGCGACGACGTGGTGGCGTCGATGGTGGTCTTCGAGGACGGTCTGGCCCGCAAGGGGGAGTACCGCCGCTTCCAGATCAAGGGCTTCGAGGGACAGGACGACGTCCGCTCGATGCACGAGGTGATCAGCCGGCGCTTCCGGCGCTACCTCCATGAGAAGGAACGGACGGGGGAGTGGGAGGAGGGGCCCGCCGCCACCGGACCCGTCCCGGCGGCCTCCGCCGTCGACGGCCCCGCGCCCACGGGCCCCGTGCCCGCCGCCCCCGACCAGGACGCGGGCGCCGAGCCCCGTGAGGACGACGGCCGGCCCAAGCGGTTCGCCTATCCGCCGCAGCTCCTGGTGGTCGACGGCGGACAGCCCCAGGTCGCCGCGGCCAAGCGCGCCCTGGACGAGCTGGGGATCGACGACATCGCGGTCTGCGGCCTGGCCAAGCGCCTGGAAGAGGTGTGGCTGCCCGATGACGACGACCCGGTGGTGCTGCCCCGCTCCAGCGAAGGCCTCTACCTCCTCCAGCGCGTCCGCGACGAGGCGCACCGCTTCGCCATCACCTACCAGCGCGCCAAACGGGCCAAGCGCATCCGCGCCAGCCCGCTGGACGCGGTCGCGGGTCTGGGAGAGACCCGGAAGCAGGCCCTGATCAAGCATTTCGGCTCCGTGAAGAAGCTGCGGCAGGCGACAATCGACGAGATCTGCGAGGTTCCGGGGATAGGCCGCAGGACGGCGGAATCAGTGGCTGTCGCCCTCGCCGCGGCCGCCCCGGCCACGCCCGCCGTGAACACGGCCACAGGAGAGATCATTGAAGAGGACGACGGGGGCAGCACGACATGACCGAGAACGAGAATGAACAAGGGCACGACCGCACAGACCGAGCAGACGGAGCAGCACACGTGAGTACGGGCACCTCGATCGAGACGGGCGACAGCACGGTGGCCATCCCGGAGCTGGTGATCATCTCCGGAATGTCGGGCGCGGGCCGCAGCACGGCGGCCAAGTGTCTGGAGGACCTCGGCTGGTTCGTCGTCGACAACCTGCCGCCCGCGCTGATCCCCACCATGGTGGAGCTCGGCGCCCGCTCGCAGGGCAACGTGGCACGGATCGCCGTCGTCGTAGACGTCCGGGGCCGCCGCTTCTTCGACAACCTCCGGGAGTCCCTCGCCGACCTGGAAGCCAAGGGCGTCACCCGTCGGATCGTCTTCCTGGAGTCCTCCGACGACGCCCTGGTCCGCCGCTTCGAGTCGGTCCGCCGGCCGCACCCCCTCCAGGGCGACGGCCGCATCGTCGACGGGATCTCCGCCGAGCGCGATCTGCTGCGCGAGCTGCGCGGCGACGCCGACCTGGTGATCGACACCTCCAGCCTCAACGTCCACGAACTGCGCGCCAAGATGGACGCCCAGTTCGCGGGCGACGAGGAGCCGGAGCTCCGCGCCACCGTGATGTCGTTCGGCTACAAGTACGGGCTGCCCGTCGACGCCGACCTGGTGGTGGACTGCCGCTTCCTGCCCAACCCGCACTGGGTCCCCGAGCTGCGCCCGTTCACCGGGCTCAACGAGGAGGTGTCCGCGTACGTGTTCGACCAGCCGGGCGCCAAGGAGTTCCTCAACCAGTACACGGAGCTGCTCCAGCTCGTCGCCGCGGGTTACCGCCGCGAGGGCAAGCGGTACGTGACCATCGCCGTCGGCTGCACGGGCGGCAAGCACCGCTCCGTGGCCATGTCGGAGAAGCTGGCCGCCCGGCTGGCCACCGAGGGCATCGAGACCGTGCTCGTGCACCGGGACATGGGGCGCGAGTGACCAGTCGCAACATGCGCCTGCGCAGACTGCGCAGGGGCACCCCGCTGTCCGGCCGCAAGCGCGGCGCGCAGCCCAAGGTCGTCGCGCTCGGCGGCGGCATGGGCCTGTCCGCCTCGCTCACCGCGCTGCGGCGGATCACCGGCGACCTGACCGCCGTGGTCACGGTCGCCGACGACGGCGGATCCAGCGGCCGGCTCCGGGAGGAGCTGGGCGTCCTGCCGCCCGGCGACCTGCGCAAGGCGCTGGCGGCCCTGTGCGGTGACGACGACTGGGGCCAGACGTGGGCCCAGGTCATCCAGCACCGCTTCCAGTCCAAGGGCGACCTGCACGAGCACGCGGTCGGCAATCTGCTGATCGTCGCCCTGTGGGAGCAGCTCGGCGACCACGTACAGGCCCTGGACCTGGTCGGCAAGCTCCTGGGAGCGCACGGGCGGGTGCTGCCGATGTCCGCCGTGCCGCTGGAGCTCCAGGCCCTCGTGAAGGGCCACGACCCGGACCATCCGGAGCGGGTGGACACGGTGCGCGGCCAGGCCACCGTGGCGCTCACCCCCGGCGAGGTCCAGTCCGTGCACGTGGTCCCGCACGACCCGCCGGCCGTCCCCGAGGCGGTCGCGGCGGTCCTGGACGCGGACTGGGTGGTGCTCGGCCCCGGGTCCTGGTTCTCCTCGGTCATTCCGCACCTCCTCGTGCCGGATCTGCTGGACGCACTGATCGAAACGAAGGCCCGGAAGGTCCTCTCGCTGAACCTCGCACCGCAACCCGGTGAAACAGATGGCTTCTCTCCGCAGCGTCATTTGGAGGTTTTGGGACGACACGCCCCTAAACTCGCCCTGGACGTGGTGCTGGCCGACGAGGCCGCCGTGCCCGACCGCGAGTCCCTCGCCGACGCCGCAAAACGGCTCGGCGCCGCGGTCGAGCTGGCGCCCGTGGCCTCACCCGACGGCGATCCGATTCATGATCCGGAGCTGTTGGCCGCCGCGTACGACCGTATTTTTCGGATGCATGGAAGGATCGGCCCATGGCGATGACGCCAGCGGTGAAGGACGAAATCTCTCGGCTTCCCGTAACCCGGACCTGCTGCAGGAAGGCAGAAGTCTCGGCGATTCTTCGGTTCGCTGGTGGGCTGCACCTGGTGAGCGGCCGGATTGTGATCGAGGCGGAGCTGGACACCGCGATGGCGGCGCGCCGGCTGAAGCGGGACATTCTCGAGATCTTCGGGCACAGCTCGGAGCTGATCGTGATGGCTCCCGGCGGGCTGCGGCGCGGCTCCCGCTATGTCGTGCGGGTGGTGGCGGGCGGTGATCAGCTGGCCCGTCAGACCGGCCTGGTGGACGGCCGCGGCCGACCCATCCGCGGACTTCCCCCGCAGGTGGTCTCGGGGGCCACCTGCGATGCCGAGGCCGCCTGGCGCGGGGCCTTCCTGGCCCACGGCTCGCTCACCGAGCCGGGCCGCTCCTCCTCGCTGGAGGTTACCTGCCCGGGCCCGGAGGCCGCGCTCGCGCTGGTCGGCGCCGCCCGCAGGCTCTCCATCGCGGCCAAGGCCCGTGAGGTGCGCGGCGTGGACCGGGTCGTCGTCCGCGACGGCGACGCGATCGGTGCCCTGCTCACCCGGCTGGGCGCCCACGAGTCGGTGCTCGCCTGGGAGGAGCGGCGGATGCGGCGCGAGGTCCGCGCCACCGCCAACCGGCTCGCCAACTTCGACGACGCGAACCTGCGCCGGTCCGCCCGGGCCGCGGTCGCCGCGGGCGCCCGGGTGGGACGTGCGCTGGAGATCCTCGGCGAGGAGGTCCCCGAGCACCTCGCGGCGGCCGGACGGCTGCGCATGGAGCACAAGCAGGCCTCCCTGGAGGAGCTGGGCGCCCTCGCGGACCCGCCGCTGACCAAGGACGCCGTCGCGGGCCGGATCCGCCGACTGCTCGCGATGGCCGACAAGCGGGCCCAGGACCTCGGGATCCCGGGCACGGAATCCACTCTGAGCGAAGAGCTGGCCGACAACCTGGTCGGCTGACCCGCACCCCCGTCGGCGAGCAGCGGCGGGAACGGGCCGCGCACCCGCGGCTGTTGACGCTGCGTAATCGTCGCAGCGGGCGGGGGAGGACAAGCGGATGCCCGTACTCCTACTGGGGAGTACGGGCATCCGCCGTTCCTGCGGCCCTGCTCGATGTCACCCCTGGGGCTTCGGAGAGGTAGGGTCGGAGGCGGTCGGGGACATCCCATACAACTCGCCGGCGTCGAAAACCGGCGTACCTAACGAGGAGATCGGTTCGTGACGATCCGCGTAGGCATCAACGGCTTTGGCCGCATCGGTCGTAATTACTTCCGCGCGCTGCTGGAGCAGGGTGCGGACATCGAGATCGTGGCTGTCAACGACCTGGGTGACACTGCGACCACGGCCCACCTGCTGAAGTACGACACCATTCTGGGTCGTCTCAAGGCAGAGGTGAGCCACACCGCCGACACCATCACCGTCGACGGTCACACCATCAAGGTGCTCTCCGAGCGCAACCCGGCGGACATCCCGTGGGGCGAGCTGGGCGTCGACATCGTCATCGAGTCGACCGGCATCTTCACCAAGAAGGCCGACGCCGCCAAGCACATCGCGGGCGGCGCCAAGAAGGTCCTCATCTCGGCTCCGGCCAAGGACGAGGACATCACCATCGTGATGGGCGTCAACCAGGACAAGTACGACGCGGCCAACCACCACGTCATCTCCAACGCCTCCTGCACCACCAACTGTGTGGCGCCGATGGCCAAGGTTCTTGACGAGAACTTCGGCATCGTCAAGGGCCTGATGACGACGGTCCACGCGTACACGAACGACCAGCGGATCCTGGACTTCCCGCACTCCGACCTGCGTCGCGCCCGCGCCGCCGCGGAGAACATCATCCCGACCACGACGGGTGCCGCCAAGGCCACCGCCCTGGTCCTGCCGCAGCTCAAGGGCAAGCTCGACGGCATCGCGATGCGCGTTCCGGTCCCGACCGGTTCCGCCACCGACCTCGTCGTGACCCTGCAGCGCGAGGTCACCAAGGACGAGGTCAACGCCGCGTTCAAGAAGGCGTCGGACGACGGCGACCTCAAGGGCTTCCTGACGTACACCGAGGACCCGATCGTGTCCTCGGACATCGTCGGCGACCCGTCTTCCTGCACCTTCGACTCCTCCCTGACCATGGTCCAGGAGGGCAACACGGTGAAGATCCTCGGCTGGTACGACAACGAGTGGGGTTACTCCAACCGCCTCGTCGACCTGACCGTCTTCGTCGGCGGCCAGCTCTGATCCTCGGATCGGCAGGCACCTCGATGTGAGCACGGGGCTCGAACAGCGCAACGCAGCGCCGTTCGAGCCCCGCTGCATGCTCCCTCGTCCTCCAAGGAGTCCAGACAGATGAAGACGATCGACGAACTTCTCGCCGAAGGGGTCACCGGCAAGCGCGTATTCGTCCGCGCCGACCTCAACGTGCCGCTCAGCGGCACCACCATCACCGACGACGGCCGCATCCGTGCCGTCCAGCCGACCATCGAGAAGCTGGCAGCGGCCGGCGCCCGGGTCGTCGTCGCCTCGCACCTGGGCCGGCCCAAGGGTGCCCCGGACCCGGCGTTCTCGCTGGCGCCCGCCGCCGCACGCCTCGGTGAGCTGCTCGGAACCGACGTGGCCTTCGCGACCGACACGGTCGGCGAGTCGGCCCGCGCCACCGTCGCCGCGCTGACCGACGGCCAGGTCGCCGTGATCGAGAACCTCCGCTTCAACGCCGGCGAGACGTCGAAGGACGATGCCGAGCGCGGCGCCTTCGCCGACCAGCTGGCCGAGCTCGCCGACCTGTACGTGGGCGACGGCTTCGGAGCCGTCCACCGCAAGCACGCCTCGGTCTTCGACCTCCCGGCCCGGCTCCCGCACGCCGCGGGCGACCTGATCGCCACCGAGGTCGGTGTCCTGAAGAAGCTCACCGACGACGTCCAGCGCCCGTACGCCGTGGTGCTCGGCGGCGCCAAGGTCTCCGACAAGCTCGGCGTCATCGACCACCTGCTGGAGCGCGCCGACCGCATCCTCATCGGCGGCGGCATGGCGTACACCTTCCTCAAGGCCCAGGGCCACGAGGTCGGCAGCTCGCTGCTGCAGGAGGACCAGATCCCGGTGGTGCTGGAGTACCTCAAGCGCGCCGAGGAGAAGGGCGTGGAGTTCGTGCTCCCCGTCGACGTCGTGGTCGCCCCGGCGTTCCCGGACCTCAAGACCAAGGCCCCGGCACACCCCGCCACCGTCGCCGCCGTCGCGATGCCGGCCGGGCAGATGGGGCTGGACAACGGTCCGGAGACCAACAAGCTCTACGCATCGAAGCTCGCCGACGCGGCCACCGTCTTCTGGAACGGCCCGATGGGCGTCTTCGAGCACCCCGACTTCGCCGAGGGGACCAGGGCCGTCGCCCAGGCCCTCGTCGACTCCTCGGGCTTCAGCGTGGTCGGCGGTGGCGACTCCGCCGCCGCGGTCCGCATCCTGGGCTTCGACGAGAACGCGTTCGGACACATCTCGACCGGTGGCGGCGCCAGCCTCGAATACCTCGAGGGCAAGACGCTTCCCGGCCTCGCCGCTCTGGAGGACTGACCTTTCATGACCACTCGCACCCCGCTGATGGCGGGCAACTGGAAGATGAACCTCAACCACCTCGAGGCCATCGCCCACGTCCAGAAGCTCGCCTTCGCCCTGGCCGACAAGGACTACGACGCCGTAGAGGTCGCCGTCCTGCCGCCCTTCACCGACCTGCGCTCCGTGCAGACGCTGGTCGACGGCGACAAGCTGAAGATCAAGTACGGCGCCCAGGACATCTCGGCGCACGACTCCGGCGCGTACACCGGTGAGATCTCCGGCCCGATGCTCGCCAAGCTGAAGTGCACCTTCGTCGCCGTGGGCCACAGCGAGCGCCGCCAGTACCACGCGGAGACCGACGAGGTCTGCAACGCCAAGGTGAAGGCCGCGTACAAGCACGGTCTGACCCCGATCCTTTGCGTCGGCGAGGGCCTGGACATCCGCAAGGCCGGTGACCAGGTCGCGTACACGCTGGCGCAGCTCGACGGCGCGCTGAAGGACATCCCGGCCGAGCAGGCCGAGACCATCGTGATCGCCTACGAGCCGGTCTGGGCCATCGGCACCGGTGAGGTCGCCACCCCCGAGGACGCGCAGGAGGTCTGCGGTGCGATCCGCGTCCGCCTCGCCGAGCTGTACTCGCAGGAGCTGGCCGACGCGGTCCGTATCCAGTACGGCGGCTCGGTGAAGTCCGGCAACGTGGCCGCGATCATGGCGCAGCCCGATGTGGACGGCGCACTGATCGGCGGCGCCGCACTGGACGCCGACGAGTTCGTCAAGATCGTCCGCTTCCGCGACCAGTGAGTATGCGGTAGCGCAGATCCGTCGTACCCTTGCGGGGGCCAGGAGGGCAGCCTCCCGGCCCCCGTTGTTCGCACATGCAGTCAGGAATTTTCGGAAAGTAGGGACCAGCCGTGATTTTGGGGTTCGAGATCGCCCTGATCGTCTTCAGCCTGCTGCTGATGCTGCTGG
Source organism: Streptomyces sp. NPDC005775 (assembly GCF_042871565.1). Lineage (NCBI taxonomy): Bacteria > Bacillati > Actinomycetota > Actinomycetes > Kitasatosporales > Streptomycetaceae > Streptomyces > Streptomyces sp. NPDC005775. Next base: position 294,476 of record NZ_JBIAIU010000011.1, read on the forward strand.
TGCTGATGCACAAGGGGAAGGGCGGCGGTCTTTCCGACATGTTCGGTGGCGGAATGCAGTCCTCCGTCGGCGGTTCATCGGTCGCCGAGCGCAACCTCGACCGGATCACCGTCGTGGTGGGTCTGGGCTGGTTCGCGTGCATCGTGGTGCTTGGTCTGCTCATCAAGCTGGACAACTGACCCGTCGTACGCGATTCCGGTGAGGGTGTAACTCCAACCACTGGACGCGCGTTGGGCCTTACGTAGACTGGGGCATCTTCGAGCACCATCACGCAGGGAGTTACGACCGTGGCAAGTGGCAACGCGATCCGGGGAAGCCGGGTCGGAGCGGGGCCGATGGGGGAGGCCGAGCGCGGCGAGTCCGCGCCCCGGGCCCGCATCTCCTTCTGGTGCTCGAACGGGCACGAGACGCAGCCGAGCTTCGCCCATGACGCGCAGGTACCGGAGACCTGGGACTGCCCGCGCTGTGGATTCCCGGCCGGTCAGGACCGGGACAGCCCGCCGGACCCCCCGCGCACCGAGCCGTACAAGACGCATCTCGCGTACGTGCGCGAGCGGCGCAGCGACGCGGACGGGGAGGCCATCCTCGCCGAGGCACTCGCCAAGCTCCGCGGCGAGATCTGACGCCTCTCGTACCTCTGCGGAAGTAATTCACCGGCCGGACACCCCCAGGGTGCCCGGCCGGAACGCTTCTGCCGTGCCGCAGCCCGCCGTTGTCCCGTCCGCCGTCCTGATCAATTAGGTTGGAGGGGCAGCGGGGAACTGCGGTGACGAGAGAAGTGGGCTGATGTCCGGGATGAACGCACAAAGTCGAACCAGGCTCAACCAGACGCCGGAATGGACGGCGCTGGGTAAGCACCGTGAGCAGCTCGGGACGACCCATCTGCGACAGCTGTTCGCGGACGATCCGGAGCGCGGCACGGGATACACCCTGCGCGTCGGTGATCTGTACATCGACTACTCCAAGCAGCTGGCCACCGACGAGACGCTCCGGCTGCTCCGTGAGCTCGCCGCCGCCACCGGGGTGGCCGAGCTGCGCGACGCGATGTTCCGCGGCGACAGGATCAACACCACCGAGGACCGCGCCGTCCTGCACACCGCGCTCCGCGCCCCGCGGGGCGCCGTGATCGAGGTCGACGGCGAGAACGTGGTGCCGGCCGTGCACGCGGTGCTCGACAAGATGGCGGCGTTCTCCGAGCGCGTCAGGTCGGGCGAGTGGACCGGTCACACCGGCAAGCCGATCAAGAACATCGTCAACATCGGCATCGGCGGCTCCGACCTCGGCCCCGCCATGGCGTACGAGGCGCTGCGCTCCTTCACGGACCGCTCGCTCACCGTCCGCTTCGTCTCCAACGTCGACGGCGCCGACCTGCACGAGGCGGTGCACGACCTCGACCCGGCCGAGACGCTCTTCGTCATCGCGTCGAAGACCTTCACCACGATCGAGACCATCACCAACGCCACCTCGGCCCGCGACTGGCTGCTGACCGGCCTGAGGGCGGGTCAGGACGCGGTGGCCAAGCACTTCGTGGCCCTGTCGACGAACGCCGAGAAGGTCTCGGACTTCGGTATCGACACCGCCAACATGTTCGAGTTCTGGGACTGGGTCGGCGGCCGCTACTCGTACGACTCCGCCATCGGCCTCTCGCTGATGATCGCCATCGGTCCCGACCGGTTCCGTGAGATGCTCGACGGCTTCCACCTCGTCGACGAGCACTTCCGCACCGCCCCGGCCGAGGAGAACGCCCCGCTGCTGCTGGGTCTGCTGGGCGTCTGGTACGGCGCGTTCTTCGACGCCCAGTCGCACGCCGTGCTGCCCTACAGCCACTACCTGTCCAAGTTCACGGCGTACCTGCAGCAGCTGGACATGGAGTCCAACGGCAAGTCCGTGGACCGGGACGGCAATCCGGTCGACTGGCAGACCGGCCCGGTCGTCTGGGGCACCCCCGGCACCAACGGCCAGCATGCCTACTACCAGCTGATCCACCAGGGCACCAAGGTCATCCCGGCCGACTTCATCGGCTTCGCCGAACCGGTCGATGCCCTGCTGCCCGGACTGGTCGCCCAGCACGACCTGCTGATGGCCAACTTCTTCGCCCAGACCCAGGCCCTGGCCTTCGGCAAGACGCCCGACGAGGTGCGCGCCGAAGGAGTCTCCGAGGAGCTGGTGCCGCACAAGACGTTCCGCGGCAACCACCCGACGACGACGATCCTCGCCGACCGGCTGACCCCGTCCGTGCTCGGCCAGCTGATCGCGCTGTACGAGCACAAGGTCTTCGTCCAGGGCGCCGTCTGGAACATCGACTCCTTCGACCAGTGGGGTGTCGAACTCGGCAAGGTCCTCGCCAAGAAGATCGAGCCGGTGCTGACGGAGGGCAAGGGCGCCGAACAGCTCGACAGTTCGACCGCCGCGCTCGTCGCCGCGTACCGCGAGCTGCGGGGGCGCTGAGCGCATGGCCACGGGGGAGGGGGCGGTACGGCTGCGGGCGCCGGCCCATGCGCCGGCCCCGCGGGCCGTCGGCTGGTGGCGGGCGCGGTGGCTGCTGCTGACCGCCGTGCCGGTGACGGTTCTGGCGGTACTGGGCGCGTTCCTCGCGTCCGCCCGCTTCTGGCTGCTGCTGCCCGCCGCGGTGCTCGCGGTGCTCGGCATCGGCTGCGCCGTCCTCGTCCCCCTCTGGTGGTTCCGTACCCACCGCTGGGAGGTCACGGACGAGGCGGTGTACGTGCGGACCGGGGTGCTGTGGCAGGAGTGGCGGATCGCGCCGATGTCCCGGATCCAGACCGTGGACACCGTGCGCGGCCCGCTCGAACAGCTCTACCGGCTCGCCACCGTCACCGTCACCACCGCGTCGGCGAAGGGTGCCGTCCGGATCGAGGGCCTCGACCACGAACTGGCGGCCGAGCTGGCCGAGCGGCTGACCCGCATCACCCAGGACACCCCCGGTGACGCCACATGACCACGGCGGACACCGCCCCTGAGGGAACCGCCGCGGACAGCGGTGGGGGCGGTTCCACCGCGGTGGAATGGCGCCGCCTCGACCGGCGTACGGTCCTGGCCACCGCCCTCGTCACGGCGGGCGTGGCGGCCGGAGCCGCCGTGCCGACCACGCTCGGGCTCTCCGGACGGTTCGGCTTCGCGGCCGCCGTCGCCTGGGTGGCGGCGGGCGCGGCCCTGCTGATCGCGGGCAGCGCGGGCGCCGACTACATACGCTGGCGCCGCACCCGCTACCGCGTCGGCGCCGACCGGGTGGAGCTCCACACAGGCCTCCTGCTCGTCAGGAAGCGCTCCCTGGCCCGGGAACGCATCCGCAGCGTCGACCTCACCGCCCCCCTGCTCCAGCGCGTCCTCGGCCTCGTCACCGTCCGGATCGGCACCGGCGAGCACACCGGAGAAGACTCCACCCTGGAACTCGACCCGGTCCTGCGCGCCGAGGGTGAACGGCTGCGCCGCGCACTCCTGGAGCGGACCGGCACCGAGGCGTCCGGCGGCAGCCACCGCGAGGGCGAACTCGTCACGCTCGACCCGCGCTGGATCCGCTACGCACCGGTCTCGTTCGTCGCGCCCGCCCTCGGTGGCGCCGCGGCCGGGGCCGTGCTGCAGGTCAGCGACTGGTTCGGGGCGCAGGGCCGGGTGATCGAGTGGGTCGGTGAGCGGTTGCGGGACTTCTCCCTGCCGTCCGTGATCGTGCTCCTCGCCCTCGCCGCGACGCTCGCGGGCGTCGTCGGCGCACTGGGCCTCTGGGCCGAGATGTGGTGGAACTACCGCCTCGAACGCGAACCGGGCGGCACCCTGCGCATCCGGCGCGGCCTGCTCACCTCCCGGTCCGTCTCCATCGAGGAGCGGCGGCTGCGCGGTGTCGACCTCGTCGAGCCGCTCGGCGTCCGGCTGCTGGGCGCCGCCCGGGTCGACGCCATCACCACCGGACTGGCCGGGGACGACGAGGAACAGCGCGGCGACCACAACACCCTGCTGCCCGCCGCGCCCCGGCCGGTCGCCGACGAGACCGCCGCCGCCGTGCTGCGCGAGACGGTGTCCCCGACCGGTGTCGCACTGACCCCGCACCCGGCCGCCGCACGCGGCCGGCGACTGCGCCGGGCCTACGGGGCGGTCCTGGGGCCCGTCCTGGTGCAGGCCCTGCTCGGCGCCCTGCTGACGCCCGTCCTGCTCTGGACGGCGCTCGGCTGCGCGGTCGTCGGGCTGCCCGTCGGGGCGCTCCTGGCCCGTGACGCGTACCGCGGTCTCGGTCACGCACTCAGCGGCGGCTACCTGGTGACCCGCTCGGGCACCCTGCGGCGCTCCACCGCCGCGCTGGAGCGGGCCGGGGTGATCGGCTGGACGGTGCGGCAGTCGTACTTCCAGCGACGGGCCGGGGTACTGAACATCACCGCGACGACGGCCGCGGGAGCGGGCGCCTACACGGTGTACGACGCGGACGCGTCCGAGGGGCTCGCCTTCGCGGCGGAGGCCGTGCCGGGCCTGCTGGCGCCGTTCGTCGAGCCGAAGTGAGCCGTACACCGGGCGGACACGGTTCTTCCGGCCGGCCCGCCCGGGATCAGGGGGCCGCCAGGGTGGTCGCGCCGAAGGCGGCGACGCCGGCCGGCGGAGGGGCGTCCCGGGGCAACGGCACGGGGTGCCCGGCGGCGCCGATGCCGAAGACCCGGCCCGCAACAAGGTCCGCCACCTGATCGGCATCGCCCCGGCCGACCCCGGCAGCACCGTCGCGGTACCGGCCACCCTCGCGCAGCGGCTGCACGGTCTCGCTCCCGCCGCCCGACCGGACGACGGCTCGGCCGTCGACACCCGGCTCGACGCGGGCGGTGACACCGTGCCGGGCGTGCGGTACACCACGGTGGTCACCCGGCGGGACAGGATCGTGCCCCCCTACGCACGGCAGTACCTCCGCCCCGCACCCCCGCCGACCAGGTCACCATCATCACCGTCCAAAACAACTGCCCGCAGGACCGGACGGGCCACATGGGCAGCCCCTACGACCCGGTCGACCTGCGGCTCGTACGCAACGCCCTCGACCCGACGACGGCGCGTCGGCCCGACTGTGCCACCGCGACCGAGGCGGCGGCCGGGCACGCGGCGTCCGGGCAGCTGACGGCTCGTCGGCGCGGGCACGCGAACGGCCCGGCACACCCTCGGGGGCGGACCGGGCCGTTCGGTCACGACGCTCAGGCGGAGGCCGGCGGGTACAGGGCGCGCGGCAGCCGCGAGGCCGCCGCCGCGTCCAGCAGCCACAGCGTGCGGCTGCGACCGTACGCACCCGCCGCGGGGGCCTGGATCTCCCCGGCCCCCGACAGGGCGATGGCCGCGGCCTCCGCCTTGTCCTCGCCCGCCGCGAGCAGCCACACCTCGCGCGCCGCCCGGATGGCGGGCAGCGTGAGCGAGACGCGGACGGGTGGCGGCTTGGGCGCCCCGTGCACACCGACGACGGTGCGCCCGGTCTCCCGCACCGCGGGCGACTCGGGGAAGAGCGAGGCGACATGGGTGTCCGGACCCACGCCCAGCATCAGCACGTCGAACACCGGCACCGGACCGTGGTCCTCGGGACCGGCCGCGGCGGCCAGTTCGGCGGCGTACGCGGCCGCCGCCGCATCGGCGTCCTGGCCGTGCGGCCCGTCCGACGCGGGCATCGCGTGCACCCGGGCCGGGTCCAGCGGCACCGAGTCCAGCAGGGCCTTGCGGGCCTGCGTGACATTGCGCTCCGGATCGCCCTCCGGCAGGAACCGCTCGTCGCCCCACCACAGGTCGAGCCGCGACCAGTCGATCGCGTCCCGGGCGGGCGCGTCGGCGAGTGCGGCCAGCAGGCCGTTGCCGTTGCGGCCGCCGGTGAGCACCACCGAGGCGTACCCGCGTGCGGCCTGGGCGTCCACGACCTTCGTGATCAGCCGGGCCGCCGCGGCCTGCGCCATCAGCTCCTTGTCGCGGTGCACGACGAGCTGCGGGACGACGCTCACTTCGACGCCGCCTTCTTCGCCGGTGCGGCCTTCTTGGCTGCGGCGGGTGCTTCGGACGACGGGGCCGCCTTCTTCGCGGCCACGGGCTCCGCCACCTTCTCGAGGCGCTCCACCCCGAACTTCACGGTGGACTCGTAGATGTTGTCCGGGTCCAGACGCCGCAGCTCCTCCGCGAGGAGTTCCGCCGTCTCCCGGCGCTTCAGCGCCACCGCACGGTCCGGCTGGCCCACCATGCAGAGCGTGGCGAGCGAGCCGTCGGCCCGGTCCAGGACGATGTCGCCGTTCTTCGTCGTCATCCGGACGGCCGTCAGACCCGGGCCGCCGGACGTCGTGCGCTCCACCGGCACCTGGAGCCGGTCCGCGAGCCACATGGCCAGCAGTTCACAGCTCGGGTTGTCGGACTCGCCCTCGACCGTGGCGGAGAGGACCTCCGCCGGCTGCTGGTCGAGCGCCGCCGCCAGCATCGAGCGCCAGGGCGTGATGCGGGTCCAGGCGAGGTCCGTGTCACCCGGCCGGTACGTCGCCGCACGGACCGCCAGCTCGTCGAGCGGCTGCTCGGCCGAGTAGGTGTCGGTGATGCGCCGCTGGGCGAGGGCGCCCAGCGCGTCCTTCGCCGGGTCCGCCGGAGCGTCCTGGGGCCACCACAGCACCACCGGGGCGTCCGGCAGCAGCAGCGGCAGGACGACGGACTGGGCGTGGTTGGCCAGCTCGCCGTGCAGGCGCAGCACGACGGTCTCGCCGGAGCCCGAGTCGGAACCGACCCGCACCTCGGCGTCGAGCCGCGCGTCGCGGCGGGCGCGCGGCGAACGGCTGACCCGCTTGATCACGGCGATGATGCGCGAGGGGTGCTCGCGCGAGGAATCGCTCGCGGCCTTGAGCGCGTCGTAGGCGTTCTCCTCGTCGGTGACGATGACGAGGGTGAGCACCATGCCGATGGCCGGGGCGCCGACTGCGCGCCGGGCCGAGATCATGGCCTGGTTGATCTTGCTGGACGTGGTTTCCGTGAGATCGATCTTCATGGCCGGCGCCAGCTCCGTCCGTCGCGTGCGAGCATCTCGTCCGCCTCGGCCGGACCCCAGGTGCCGGCCGGGTACTGGGCGGGCTTGCCGTGCTTGTCCCAGTGCTCCTCGATCGGGTCGAGGATGTTCCAGGAGAGTTCGACCTCCTGGTGGCGCGGGAAGAGGTTGGCGTCACCGAGCAGGACATCGAGGATGAGCCGCTCGTACGCCTCGGGGCTGGACTCCGTGAAGGACTCGCCGTAGGCGAAGTCCATCGTGACGTCCCGCACCTCCATCGAGGTGCCGGGCACCTTGGAACCGAACCTCACCGTCACGCCCTCGTCCGGCTGCACCCGGATGACCAGGGCGTTGCCGCCGAGCTCCTCCGTCGCACCGGACTCGAAGGGCAGGTACGGGGCGCGCTTGAAGACGACCGCGATCTCCGTGACCCGGCGGCCTAGCCGCTTTCCGGTACGGAGGTAGAACGGCACACCCGCCCAGCGGCGGTTGTTGATCGTCAGTTTCACCGCGGCGAAGGTGTCGGTCGTCGACTTGGGGTCGATTCCGTCTTCCTCCAGGTAGCCGGGCACCTCCTGGCCGCCCTGCCACGCGTGCGTGTACTGGCCGCGCACGGTGTGCTTGCCGAGGTCCTCCGGCAGCTCCACGGCCGTGAGCACCTTGAGCTTCTCGGCGACCAGGGCCTTGGGGTGGAAGGAGCCCGGCTCCTCCATCGCGGTCAGCGCCAGGAGCTGGAGCAGGTGGTTCTGGATCACGTCGCGGGCCGCGCCGATGCCGTCGTAGTAGCCGGCCCGGCCGCCGATGCCGATGTCCTCGGCCATCGTGATCTGGATGTGGTCGACGTACGACCTGTTCCAGATCGGTTCCCACATCGTGTTGGCGAAGCGCAGCGCCAGGATGTTCTGGACCGTCTCCTTGCCGAGGTAGTGGTCGATCCGGAAGACCTCGTTCGGCGGGAAGACGTCGTGCACGAGCTGGTTGAGCTCCTGCGCGCTCTTCAGGTCGTGGCCGAAGGGCTTCTCGATGACGGCACGCCGCCAGGAGCCCTCCTTCTGGTCGGCCAGACCGTGCTTCTTGAGCTGCTGGACGACCTTGGGGAAGAACTTCGGCGGCACGGAGAGGTAGAAGGCGAAGTTGCCGCCCGTCCCCTGCGCCTTGTCGAGCTCCTCGATCGTGGCCCTGAGGGTCTCGAAGGCCACGTCGTCGTCGAAGTTGCCCTGCACGAAGCGCATGCCCTGGCTGAGCTGCTGCCAGACCTCTTCGCGGAAGGGCGTACGGGAATGCTCCTTGACGGCGTCATGGACGACCTGGGCGAAGTCCTCGTCCTCCCAGTCGCGGCGCGCGAAACCGATGAGCGAGAAGCCCGGCGGCAGCAGGCCGCGATTGGCCAGGTCGTAGACGGCGGGCATCAGCTTTTTACGGGACAAATCGCCCGTGACGCCAAAGATGACCAGGCCCGACGGCCCCGCGATACGCGGGAGCCGTCGGTCCTGGGCGTCACGGAGCGGGTTGGCTCCGGGAACACCAGACAAAGTGGTCAGCCCTCCGAAGGGGCGAGGCGCTTGAGCTCTGCCTCTGTCGAGTTGAGCAGGTCGTTCCAGGCGGATTCGAACTTCTCGACGCCCTCGTCCTCGAGCAGCTGGACGACGGCGTCGTAGCTGACCCCGAGCTTCTTGATCGCTTCGAGGTCGGCGCGGCCCTGGTCGTAGGAACCGGCGACGGTGTTGCCGCTGATCTCGCCGTGGTCGGCCACCGCGTCCAGAGTCGCCTCCGGCATGGTGTTGACCGTGTTCGGTGCGACGAGGTCGACGACGTACAGGGTGTCCTTGAGGGACGGGTCCTTCACGCCGGTGGAGGCCCACAGCGGGCGCTGCTTGTTCGCGTGCGCCTTGTCGAGGGCGGCCCAGCGCTCACCGGCGAAGACCTCCTCGTACGCCTCGTAGGCCAGGCGCGCGTTGGCGAGCGCGGACTTGCCCTTCGCGGCCTTGGCCTCGTCGCTGCCGACCGCGTCGAGCCGCTTGTCGATCTCGGTGTCCACGCGGGACACGAAGAACGACGCCACCGAGTGGATCTTGGAGAGGTCCAGGCCGGCGGCCTTCGCCTTCTCCAGGCCCGCCAGGTAGGCGTCCATGACCTCGCGGTAGCGCTCCAGCGAGAAGATCAGCGTGACGTTGACGCTGATGCCCCGGCCGATGGTCTCGGTGATCGCCGGCAGACCGGCCTTCGTCGCCGGGATCTTGATGAGCGTGTTCGGCCGGTCGACCAGCCACGCGAGCTGCTTGGCCTCGGCGACCGTCGCCAGGGTGTTGTGCGCGAGGCGCGGGTCGACCTCGATGGAGACCCGGCCGTCCTGTCCGTCCGTCGCGTCGAAGACGGGACGCAGGATGTCGGCGGCGTCACGGACGTCGGCCGTCGTGATCATGCGGATGGCTTCCTCGACGGTCACCTTGCGGGCCGCGAGGTCGGTGAGCTGCTGCTCGTAACCGTCACCCGAGGAGATCGCCTTCTGGAAGATCGACGGGTTGGTCGTGACACCCACGACGTGGCTCTGGTCGATCAGCTCGGCGAGGTTGCCCGAGGTGATCCGCTTGCGCGAGAGATCGTCGAGCCAGATCGCCACGCCCTCGTCGGAGAGGCGCTTGAGTGCGTCTGTCATGAGAATTACATCTCCTACTAGTCGTATAACGGCGTCAGCGCGTGGCGGCGGCGAGAGATTCCCGGGTGGCGGCCGCGACGGCCTCGCCGGTGAAGCCGAACTCGCGGAAGAGGACCTTCGCGTCGGCCGAGGCACCGAAGTGCTCCAGCGAGACGATCCGGCCGGCGTCCCCGACGTACCGGTACCAGGTCAGGCCGATGCCCGCCTCGACGGCGACGCGGGCCTTCACGGACGACGGCAGGACGCTGTCCTTGTACGCCTGGTCCTGCTCCTCGAACCACTCGACACACGGCATCGACACCACACGGGTCGGAATGCCGGCGGCCTGGAGCTCCTCGCGCGCCTCGACGGCGAGGTGGACCTCGGAGCCGGTGCCGATCAGCAGGACCTGGGCCTCTCCGCCCTCCGCGTCGAAGAGCACGTAGCCGCCCTTGGCCGCGTCCTCGTTCGCCTCGTACGTCGGCACGCCCTGCCGGGTCAGCGCCAGGCCGTGCGGAGCGCCCTTGCCGAACACCTTGGTGTAGCGGCGCAGGATCTCGCGCCAGGCGATGGACGTCTCGTTGGCGTCGGCCGGGCGGACCACGTTCAGGCCCGGGATGGCGCGCAGCGAGGCGATGTGCTCCACCGGCTGGTGGGTCGGGCCGTCCTCGCCGAGACCGATCGAGTCGTGCGTCCACACGTACGTCACCGGCAGGTGCATCAGCGCGGACAGGCGCACGGCGTTGCGCATGTAGTCGGAGAACACCAGGAAGGTGCCGCCGTAGATGCGCGTGTTGCCGTGCAGCGCGATGCCGTTCATGGCCGCGGCCATGGCGTGCTCGCGGATGCCGAAGTGGATGGTGCGGCCGTACGGGTCCGCGCCGGGGAGCGGGTTGCCGGCCGGGAGGAACGACGACGTCTTGTCGATCGTCGTGTTGTTCGAGCCCGCGAGGTCGGCGGAGCCGCCCCACAGCTCGGGGACGATCTCACCGAGCGCCTGGAGCACCTTGCCGGAGGCGGCACGGGTGGCGACACCCTTGCCGGGCTCGAAGACCGGGAGCTTGTCCTCCCAGCCCTTGGGCAGCTCGCCCGCGGAGATCCGGTCGAACTCGGCGGCGCGCTCCGGGTTGGCGGTGCGCCAGGCGGCGAAGCCCTTCTCCCACTCGGCCTTGGCCTCGCGGCCGCGGTCCAGTGCCTGACGGGTGTGCGCGATGACCTCGTCGGCGACCTCGAACGACTTCTCCGGGTCGAAGCCCAGCACGCGCTTGGTCGCGGCGACCTCGTCGTCGCCGAGCGCGGAGCCGTGCGAGGCCTCGGTGTTCTGGGCGTGCGGCGCGGGCCAGGCGATGATCGAGCGGGCCGCGATGAACGACGGGCGCTCGGTCTCGGCCTTGGCGGCCAGCAGCGCCTCGTACAGACCCGCCGGGTCCAGGTCGCCGCTGGGCAGCTGGTCGACGCGCTGGACGTGCCAGCCGTACGCCTCGTAGCGCTTCAGGGTGTCCTCGGAGACCGCGGTCTCCGTGTCGCCCTCGATGGAGATGTGGTTGTCGTCCCACAGCAGGACCAGGTTGCCCAGCTTCTGGTGCCCGGCCAGCGAGGACGCCTCCGCGGAGATGCCCTCCTGGAGGCAGCCGTCGCCGGCGATGGCCCAGACCATGTGGTCGAAGGGGGAGGTGCCGGGGGCCGCCTCCGGGTCGAACAGGCCGCGCTCGTAGCGGGCGGCCATGGCCATGCCCACAGCGTTGGCGACACCCTGGCCCAGCGGGCCGGTCGTCGTCTCCACCCCGGTGGTGTGGCCGTACTCCGGGTGCCCCGGGGTCTTGGAGCCCCAGGTGCGGAAGGCCTTCAGGTCATCGAGCTCCAGGCCGTACCCGGCCAGGTAGAGCTGGATGTAGAGGGTCAGGCTGGTGTGGCCCGCCGAGAGTACGAACCGGTCGCGGCCGGTCCACTCCGCGTCCGCGGGGTCGTGCCGCATCACCTTCTGGAAGATGGTGTACGCGGCGGGAGCCAGGCTCATGGCCGTACCCGGGTGGCCGTTTCCGACCTTCTGTACGGCGTCCGCGGCCAGGACGCGGACGGTGTCCACGGCCCGCTGGTCCAATTCGGTCCACTGGAGGTCTGTGGTGGTCGGCTTGGTGCTCACCCTGAGTCAGGGCTCCTCTCCACTGTCGTAAACCGGTGACTGTGACCGCACCGGACGTTGTCGAGCCTACCCCCGTCCGTACCCGCGATTTCCGGCTCCTACCAGGGTGCGGGCGGCCCGCGGAATCCGCCTCCCGTATGAGCGCGGAGGCTCACCGATGGGCCCACTCCGATGAGCGTGCGGGCTCACTCCTGAGGCCTCCGACGAGCGTCGGCCCCCACTTCTGAGAGGCCTCCGGCGCGTGTCCTGGAGCACACCTGTGCGAGCGGTGCGTGCGCCGGGTGGCCCGGTGTTCCGCGGGGGCGCGTGCGGGCGTTCGCACGTGTGCGGCGGCAACGGCCCACGCCACATCAACACGACCCCACCCCCGCGAAGGGCGGCCTGTCCCCAACGTCTACAGTGGTCTGGTTCGCGCAAGTCTTTACTGGGCCTTCACGCCCGGAGCTTGCTGGGATTTCTCTGTCAGGGGTGTGCGTGACGGCCGTCGAGTCCCGACCCGCAGGGGTCGCCTTGACTCCGAGCCCGGGGGGCCATCGCCCGTTCGGGGCCCGTGTCAAGGCATTCGTGGCGCTGACCAAGCCTCGGATCATCGAGCTGTTGCTGATCACCACTGTTCCGGTGATGTTCCTGGCCGCTCAGGGTGTACCCGACCTGTGGCTCGTGCTCACGACCACGGTCGGCGGATACCTGTCCGCCGGCGGTGCCAATGCTCTGAATATGTACATCGACCGCGACATCGACGCGTTGATGGACCGTACGTCGCAGCGCCCGCTGGTCACCGGCATGGTGAGCCCGCGCGAGTGCCTGGCCTTCGGCATCGCCCTCGCGGTGATCTCGACGGTCTGGTTCGGCCTGCTGGTGAACTGGCTGTCGGCGGCCCTGTCGCTCGGCGCCCTGCTCTTCTACGTCGTCGTGTACACGATGATCCTGAAGCGCCGTACCTCGCAGAACATCGTCTGGGGCGGTATCGCGGGCTGCATGCCGGTGCTCATCGGCTGGTCGGCCGTGACGAACTCGATGTCGTGGGCCGCGGTGATCCTCTTCGCCGTCATCTTCTTCTGGACGCCGCCGCACTACTGGCCGCTCTCGATGAAGGTGAAGGACGACTACGCCCGGGTCGGCGTTCCCATGCTCCCGGTCATCGCGTCCAACCGGGTGGTGGCCCGCCAGATCGTCCTCTACAGCTGGGTGATGGTGGCCGTCTCGCTGCTGCTGACCCCGCTGGGCTACACCGGCTGGTTCTACACGGTGGTGGCGGTGCTGACCGGCGGCTTCTGGCTCTGGGAGGCGCACGGCCTGCTGAGCCGGGCCAAGTCCGGCGTGACCGGCGGGAAGCTCAAGGAGATGCGGCTGTTCCACTGGTCGATCACCTATGTGTCCCTGCTGTTCGTCGCCGTGGCGGTGGACCCCTTCCTGAGGTAGCACCCTCGCTCGTACGACCTGCCCGACGGGCGGGGACCGTGGCCCACGCCACGCTCCCCGCCCGTCGCACGTTGACCTACCCATCGGTAGCATCCTGTGCATGGCAGAGACGGCTGAGACCCAGCAGGTGGACGGCAAGCAGGCGGCGCGCGCGGAGCGCAGGGCGGCCAGGCTGGCCAAGCAGATCGGTGCCTTCGCGAAGGCGCACGGCGGTGCGGAGGGACAGCTCGCCTACATCGGGCAGATGGGCACCCGCATCGTCCTCGTCGGCGAGGACGGCGGCTGGGGCGATCTGGTCGCCCCGTCGTACGCGGTGGCCGAGAGCGCCGCGCAGAAGTCCGGGATCACGATGCACGAGTCCTTCGACGGCGAGTTCGCGGCGAAGGTCCACACGGGGCCGTACGAGTGGACCCGGATGGCCGGCATCCAGATCGGCGGCCCGGCGAACAAGGCCTGAGGAACGAACCGGGCCCGAGGAAGAACAAGGCCCGAGGAAGAACAAGGCCTGAGGAAGGGCCGGCGACGCGACAGGGGCTCTCCCGCGGAACGGCGTACTCGCCGTGCGGGGGAGCCCCTGTGTGCGGAGCGAGGTGTGCGGTCCCGGAGGGCCTCAGAGGGCCGGGGCGGCTTCCGGCCGCTCGGCCGCGGGGCCGGGAACCGGGGCGGCGTCCACCGGCCGCTCACGCTGCGACAGCAGGACGCGGACCACGCCGATCCAGACCAGGCACGAGCCGAACATGTGCAGGCCGACCAGGATCTCGGGGGTGTCGTTGAAATACTGCACATACCCGATCAGGCCCTGCGCCATCAGGATCAGGAAGAGGTCCCGGGCGCGGTGCAGCGGGCCCACGGGCGCGTCGACGGCCTTCAGGACGAACCAGAGCGCGACGGTCAGCGCCACCACGACCCACGCCAGGTCGGCGTGCAGCTGGGCGATCATCTTCCAGTCGATCGGGATGCGGTGGACGTCGCTGGAGTCACCGGCGTGCCGCCCGGCCCCCGTGACCACCGTGCCGACCGCGATCAGCAGCCCCGCCGCGACCGCCAGCAGCCAGGTGAGCTGCGAGACGGCCTTGCCCACCAGGGGGCGCGGTGCCGCGTCGCCCTCCCGGACGCGCTGCCACGTCACCAGGGCGATCGTGAGCAGCGCGGTGGAGAGCAGGAAGTGGGCCGCGACGGTGTACGGGTTGAGGCCGACCAGCACCACGACGCCGCCGAGCACCGCGTTGCCCATGACCACCCAGAACTGCGCCCAGCCGAGCCGGGTCACGCCGCGCCGCCAGGGCTTGGCGGACCGGGCGGCGATGATCGCCCACCCGACCGCCGCGCACAGGACGTAGGTGAGCATCCGGTTGCCGAACTCGATGACGCCGTGGAAGCCCATCTCGCTCGTCGTCGTCAGGCTGTCGTCGGTGCACTTGGGCCAGGTCGGGCAGCCGAGACCGGAGCCGGTCAGTCGTACGGCTCCGCCGGTGACGACGATCAGGACGGCCATGACGACGGCCGACATCGCGGCCCGGCGGACGGTCCGGGGGGACGGCGTCCAGCGCTCGGCGATGAAGAGGAGCGGGTTCCGCACGGCTTGAGCGACATCGGCTCGGGTCAGCTTGGGCACGCGCACCATCGTAGGCGGCCGCTTGTGCAAGCTTTCACGAGGGGGACGAGTTACGCGAAAGGGCGACGCAACGCATCCGCGGGCTCACTCCCAGCGGAAGAACCTCGCCGCAGCGCCCAGCCCCAGCACCGACCAGATGGCGAGGATGCCCAGGTCGCCCCACGGCATGGCGGCGCCGTGCTGCAACACGTCCCTGAGGCCGTCCGACAGAGCGGCGATCGGCAGCAGCCCCAGCACCGACTGCACGGCGTCCGGGAACTTCTCCAGCGGCACGATGACCCCGCCGCCGACCAGCAGCAGCAGGAAGACCAGGTTGGCGGCGGCCAGCGTCGCCTCAGCCTTCAGTGTCCCGGCCATCAGCAGACCGAGCCCCGAGAAGGCGGCGGTGCCGAGGACCAGGAGCAGCAGCACGGCGAACGGGTTGCCCTGCGGCGACCACCCCAGCGCGAAGGCGATCACCGTCAGCAGCACGACCTGGAGCACCTCCGTGACCAGGACCGCGAGGGTCTTGGCGGTCATCAGCGCCCAGCGGGGGAGCGGCGAGGCCGCGAGCCGCTTCAGCACGCCGTAGCGCCGCTCGAACCCGGTGGCGATGGCCTGGCCGGTGAAGGCCGTGGACATCACGGCGAGAGCGAGGATGCCGGGCGTCAGGAAGTCGACCGACTCGCCCGAGCCGGTGTCCACGATTTCGACCGCGCTGAACAGCACGAGCAGCAGCGTCGGGATGATCACCGTCAGCAGCAGCTGCTCGCCGTTGCGCAGCAGCATCCGGGTCTCCAGCGCGGTCTGCGCGGCGATCATGCGGCCCAGCGGGGCGGCCCCCGGCCGGGGGGCGTACGTACCGGCGCTCATGCGCGCAGCTCCTTGCCGGTCAGTTCGAGGAAGACGTCCTCCAGGGTGTGGCGCTCGACGGAGATGCCCTGGGGCATCACGCCGTGCTGCGCGCACCAGGAGGTGACGGTCGCCAGCAGTTGCGGGTCGATGTCGCCGGTGATGCGGTACGCGCCGGTGACGAGTTCGGCCGCCTCCGTGCCGTCGGGCAGCGCCTTCAGCAGGGAGCCGAGGTCGAGCCCCGGACGGCCGGTGAAGCGCAGGGTGTTCTCGGCGCCACCGCGGCACAGCGTCTCGGGGCTGCCCCGGGCGATGAGGCGGCCGGCGTCGATGATGGCGACGTCGTCGGCGAGTTCCTCGGCCTCGTCCATGAAGTGCGTGGTCAGCACGACGGACACGCCGTCGGCGCGCAGCTCCCGTACGAGGTCCCAGGTGGAGCGGCGGGCCTGCGGGTCGAGGCCCGCCGTCGGCTCGTCCAGGAAGACCAGTTCCGGGCGGCCCACGACGGCCATCGCCAGGGCGAGCCGCTGCTGCTGGCCGCCGGAGAGCCGCCGGTAGCTCGTGCGGCCGCAGCCGGCCAGGCCCAGACGCTCGATGAGGGCGTCCACGTCCAGCGGGTGGGCGTGCAGTTTCGCCATGTGGCGCAGCATCTCGTCGGCGCGCGCGCCGGAGTAGACGCCACCCGACTGGAGCATCACGCCGATCCGGGGGCGCAGCCGCGCCGCGTCGGCGACGGGGTCGAGGCCGAGGACCCGGACCGTCCCGTCATCGGGGCGGCGGTATCCCTCGCAGGTCTCGATCGTGGTGGTCTTGCCCGCACCGTTGGGGCCGAGGACCGCGGTGACCGCGCCGGCCCGGACGTCCAGGTCGAGGCCGTCCACCGCGGTCTTGTTTCCGTACCGCTTCACCAGCGAGGTGATGTGGACGACGGGCTCGCTTGTCATGGTGGGCAAGTCTAGGCAGCCGCCTGCGGGGACCCGGTCCGGGGGCTTGATTAGGTGACCCTAAGTGATGGATTCCACCCGTGATCGTTCCGGACCGTGGTTGTCAGGGCCGGAGGAATTACGCAACAATGGCGTTGTGAAATACGTGGGCGAGACTCCGCAGGAGGAACTCGCGACCGGTGAGCGCTCGACGCGCAACCGGGTCGCGCGCTCCATCCTGGACCACGGGCCGTCCACCGTCGCGGACCTGGCGAAGCGCCTGGGCCTCACCCAGGCCGCCGTCCGCCGCCACCTCGACGCCCTCGTCACCGACGATGTCGTCGAGGCCCGCGAGCAGCGGGTGTACGGGGCACGGACCCGCGGCCGTCCGGCCAAGGTGTTCGCCCTGACCGACTGCGGCCGGGACGCCTTCGACCAGTCGTACGACAAGCTTGCCGCGGACGCCCTGCGCTGGATCGCCGAGACCTCGGGCGACGAAGCCGTCATGGCGTTCGCCCGGGCCAGGGTCGCCGATCAGTCGGCGGCCTACCGAGCGGCGATCGACGCCGCGGGGCCCGAATCCCGTACGGAGGCGCTGGCCAAGGCCTTGTCCGCCGACGGGTACGCTGCTACGGCGCGCAGCGCGCCGGGCCCGCAGCAGGGCGAGCAGTTGTGTCAGCACCACTGTCCGGTCGCGCATGTCGCCGAGCAGTACCCGCAGCTGTGCGAGGCGGAGACGGAGATCTTCTCCAGCCTCCTGGGGACCCATGTGCAGCGTCTGGCCACCATCGCCCACGGCGACGGGGTGTGTACGACGTACATTCCGCGCAGCGGCCACCCCACCCCACAGACCACTGATTCAGCATCCACCAGCAAGTCCGGGAGGAACCCCGCATGACGCTCCCTACGGAGACTGCCCACCCTGAGCTCGATGGCCTGGGCACGTACGAATTCGGCTGGGCCGACTCCGACGCGGCAGGCGCAGCGGCCAAGCGCGGCCTCTCCGAGGCCGTGGTCCGCGACATCTCGGACAAGAAGAACGAGCCCGAGTGGATGCTGAAGCTGCGGCTCAAGGGCCTCAAGCTCTTCGGCAAGAAGCCCATGCCGAACTGGGGCTCGGACCTGTCGGGCATCGACTTCGACAACATCAAGTACTTCGTGCGGTCGACGGAGAAGCAGGCGGAGTCCTGGGAGGACCTGCCCGAGGACATCAAGAACACGTACGACAAGCTCGGCATCCCCGAGGCGGAGAAGCAGCGCCTCGTCGCCGGTGTCGCCGCGCAGTACGAGTCCGAGGTCGTCTACCACCAGATCAACGAGGAGCTGGAGGCGCAGGGTGTCATCTTCATGGACACCGACACCGCGCTGAAGGAGCACCCGGAGCTCTTCAAGGAGTACTTCGGCACCGTCATCCCCGTCGGTGACAACAAGTTCGCCTCGCTGAACTCGGCCGTGTGGTCCGGTGGCTCGTTCATCTACGTGCCGAAGGGCGTGCACGTGGAGATCCCGCTCCAGGCCTACTTCCGTATCAACACGGAGAACATGGGCCAGTTCGAGCGGACGCTGATCATCGTCGACGAGGACGCCTACGTCCACTACGTCGAGGGCTGTACCGCGCCGATCTACTCCTCGGACTCCCTGCACTCCGCGGTCGTCGAGATCATCGTGAAGAAGGGCGGCCGCTGCCGCTACACGACGATCCAGAACTGGTCGAACAACGTCTACAACCTGGTGACCAAGCGCGCCGTCGCCTACGAGGGCGCGACGATGGAGTGGGTCGACGGCAACATCGGCTCCAAGGTCACCATGAAGTACCCGGCCGTCTACCTGATGGGCGAGCACGCCAAGGGCGAGACCCTGTCCATCGCCTTCGCGGGCGAGGGCCAGCACCAGGACGCCGGCGCCAAGATGGTCCACATGGCTCCGAACACCTCGTCCAACATCGTCTCCAAGTCGGTGGCACGAGGCGGCGGCCGCACCTCCTACCGCGGTCTGATCGAGATCGGCGAGGGCGCACCGGGCGCGAAGTCCAACGTGCTCTGCGACGCGCTGCTGGTCGACACGATCTCGCGCTCCGACACGTACCCGTACGTCGACGTCCGTGAGGACGACGTGTCGATGGGTCACGAGGCGACCGTCTCCAAGGTCTCCGAGGATCAGCTCTTCTACCTGATGAGCCGCGGCATGACCGAGTTCGAGGCGATGGCGATGATCGTGCGCGGCTTCGTCGAGCCGATCGCGAAGGAGCTCCCGATGGAGTACGCCCTCGAGCTCAACCGGCTGATCGAGCTCCAGATGGAGGGTTCGGTCGGCTAGTACGCCGACCGCCCGAACCCCCCTGACATCTGTCCGACTGAGAAAGCGAGCACTACGACAGCCATGGCTGAGGCTCAGAACATTCCGGCCGGTTCGACGACCGCCGGCTCCATCGCGGTGGCCGCCGAGTCGACCGTCGCCACGCGCATGAGCGCCCCCCCGTCCTTCGACGTCGCGGACTTCCCCGTCCCGCACGGCCGCGAGGAGGAGTGGCGGTTCACGCCGCTGGAGCGGCTGCGCGGGCTGCACGACGGCACGGCCGTCGCCAACGGCGGCGGTGTCAAGGTCGCCATCGAGGCTCCCGCGGGCGTCACGGTCGAGACCGTCGGCCGCGACGACACCCGCCTCGGCAAGGCCGGTACGCCGGTGGACCGGGTCGCCGCACAGGCGTACTCGTCCTTCGAGCAGGCCTCCGTCGTCACCGTCGCCAAGGAAGCCGTGCTCACCGAGCCGATCCGGATCGCCGTGCACGGCGAGGGCGGTGTGGCCTACGGCCACCAGGTCATCGAGCTGGGCGCCTTCGCCGAGGCCGTCGTGGTCATCGACCACACCGGTGACGCGGTGCTCGCCGCCAACGTCGACTACGTCCTGGGTGACGGTGCGAAGCTGACCGTCGTCTCCGTCCAGGACTGGGACGAACAGGCCGTCCACGTCGGCCAGCACAACGCCCTGGTCGGCCGGGACGCCTCCTTCAAGTCCATCGTCGTCACCTTCGGCGGCGACGTGGTCCGGCTCCACCCGCGGATCGCGTACGCAGGCCCCGGCGGCGAGGCCGAACTCTTCGGTCTGTACTTCACCGACAAGGGCCAGCACCAGGAGCACCGTCTCCTGGTGGACCACAACACCCCGCACTGCAAGTCCAACGTGGCCTACAAGGGCGCGCTGCAGGGCGACGGCGCCCATGCCGTGTGGATCGGCGACGTCCTCATCCAGGCCGCCGCCGAGGGCACCGACACCTACGAGATGAACCGCAACCTGGTCCTCACGGACGGTGCGCGGGTCGACTCGGTGCCGAACCTGGAGATCGAGACCGGCGAGATTGTCGGCGCGGGCCACGCCTCGGCGACCGGCCGCTTCGACGACGAGCAGCTCTTCTACCTCCAGTCCCGCGGCATCCCGGCCGAGGAGGCCCGCCGTCTCGTCGTGCGCGGCTTCTTCGCCGAGCTGGTCCAGCAGATCGGCCTGCCCGACGTCGAAGCCCGTCTCCTCGACAAGATCGAGACCGAGCTGAAGGCGTCGGTCTGATGACCTTCGTCAAGGCGTGCGCGCTGAGCGAGCTGGAGGACGACACCCCGAAGCGGGTGGAGCTCGACGGCACGCCGGTGTCCGTCGTCCGCACCGAGGGCGAGGTGTTCGCGATCAACGACATCTGCTCGCACGCGAACGTCTCCCTGTCCGAGGGCGAGGTCGAGGACTGCATGATCGAGTGCTGGCTGCACGGGTCGAGCTTCGATCTGCGCACCGGCAAGCCGTCCGGCCTTCCCGCGACGCGCCCCGTCCCCGTATACCCCGTCAAGATCGAAGGGGACGATGTGCTCGTCTCCGTCACCCAGGAGTCCTGAGTCACCTATGGCAACGCTTGAAATCCGCGACCTGCACGTCACCGTCGAGGCCGACAACGCCACGAAGGAGATCCTCAAGGGCGTCGACCTGACCGTGAAGCAGGGCGAGACCCACGCCATCATGGGCCCCAACGGGTCCGGCAAGTCCACCCTCGCGTACTCCCTCGCAGGCCACCCCAAGTACACGGTCACCAGCGGCACGGTGACCCTGGACGGCGAGAACGTCCTGGACATGACCGTCGACGAGCGCGCCCGTGCCGGGCTGTTCCTCGCCATGCAGTACCCGGTCGAGATCCCGGGTGTCTCGGTCTCCAACTTCCTGCGTACCTCCGCCACCGCCGTCCGCGGCGAGGCGCCCAAGCTGCGTACCTGGGTGAAGGAGGTCAAGGAGGCCATGGCCGAGCTCCAGATGGACCCCGCCTTCGCCGAGCGCAACGTCAACGAGGGCTTCTCCGGCGGCGAGAAGAAGCGCCACGAGATCCTTCAGCTTGAGCTCCTCAAGCCGAAGGTCGCGATCCTCGACGAGACCGACTCCGGCCTGGACGTCGACGCGCTGAAGACCGTCTCCGAAGGTGTCAACCGGGTGCGGGAGTCGGGCGAGGTCGGCACCCTGCTGATCACGCACTACACGCGCATCCTCAAGTACATCAAGCCCGACTTCGTGCATGTCTTCGCCAACGGCCGCATCGCCGCGTCCGGCGGCGCCGAGCTCGCCGACAAGCTGGAGAACGAGGGCTACGAGGCCTACACGAAGGGTGGCGCTTCCGCGTGACTGACGCCCGACAGGGGCTCTCCGGCCTCCTCGACACCGAGGCGATCCGCAAGGACTTCCCGATCCTGGACCGCACGGTCCATGACGGCAAGAAGATCGTGTACCTGGACAGTGCGGCGACCTCGCAGAAGCCGCGCCAGGTGCTCGATGCCCTCAACGAGTACTACGAGCGGCACAACGCCAATGTGCACCGCGGCGTGTACACGATCGCGGAGGAGGCCACGGCGCTGTACGAGGGCGCCCGTGACAAGGTCGCCGCGTTCATCAACGCGCCCAGCCGCAACGAGGTGATCTTCACCAAGAACGCCTCGGAGTCGCTCAACCTCGTGGCCAACATGCTCGGCTGGGCCGACGAGCCCTACCGGGTCGACCACGAGACCGAGATCGTCACCACGGAGATGGAGCACCACTCCAACATCGTGCCGTGGCAGCTGCTCTCGCAGCGCACCGGCGCGAAGCTGAAGTGGTTCGGCATCACGGACGACGGCCGGCTCGACCTGTCGAACATCGACGAGATCATCACGGAGAAGACGAAGATCGTCTCCTTCACGCTGGTCTCGAACATCATGGGCACGATCAACCCGGTCGAGCGGATCGTCCGGCGTGCCCAGGAAGTCGGTGCCCTGGTCTGCATCGACGCCTCGCAGGCCGCGCCGCACATGGTGCTCGACGTGCAGGCGCTGCAGGCCGACTTCGTGGCCTTCACCGGTCACAAGATGGTCGGTCCGACCGGCATCGGCGTGCTCTGGGGACGGCAGGAACTCCTGGAGGACCTGCCGCCGTTCCTCGGAGGCGGCGAGATGATCGAGACCGTGTCGATGCACTCGTCGACGTACGCCCCCGCGCCGCACAAGTTCGAGGCGGGTACGCCCCCGATCGCCCAGGCCGTCGGCCTCGGCGCGGCCGTGGACTACCTGTCGGCGATCGGCATGGAGAACATCCACCGCCACGAGCAGGCCATCACCGAGTACGCGGTGAAGCGCCTGCTGGAGGTCCCGGACCTCAGGATCATCGGTCCGGCCACCGCGGAGGACCGCGGCGCCACGATCTCCTTCACGCTCGGCGACATCCACCCGCACGACGTGGGTCAGGTGCTCGACGAGGAGGGCATCGCGGTCCGGGTCGGACACCACTGCGCACGGCCGGTCTGCCTGAGGTACGGAATTCCTGCGACGACGCGAGCGTCGTTCTATCTGTACTCCACGCCCGCCGAGGTCGACGCCCTGGTGGACGGTCTGAACCACGTCCGGAACTTTTTCGGTTAGACAGCGGCTGAGGGTTGACTGGTGAAGCTTGATTCCATGTACCAGGAAGTGATCCTGGACCACTACAAGCACCCCCACGGGCGCGGCCTGCGGGACGGCGACGCCGAGGTGCACCACGTCAATCCGACGTGTGGTGACGAGATCACGTTGCGGGTGCGGTACGACGGCGAGACGATCGCCGATGTGAGCTACGAAGGTCAGGGCTGCTCCATCAGCCAGGCCAGCGCCTCCGTGCTGAACGAGCTGCTGGTGGGCAAGGAGCTGGGCGAGGCCCAGAAGATCCAGGCGGCGTTCCTGGAGCTGATGCAGTCCAAGGGACAGCTGGAGCCGGACGACGCGATGGAGGAGGTGCTGGAGGACGCGGTCGCGTTCGCCGGTGTCTCCAAGTACCCGGCCCGGGTCAAGTGCGCGCTGCTGAGCTGGATGGCGTGGAAGGACGCGACGGCGAAAGCGCTGTCCGAAGGGAAGACCGCATGAGCGAGAACGAGACCCTCACCACCAAGCCGGCCTCCGAGGAGGAGGTCCGCGAGGCCCTTTACGACGTCGTCGACCCCGAGCTGGGCATCGACGTCGTCAACCTGGGCCTGATCTACGGCATCCACGTCGACGACGCCAACATCGCCACTCTCGACATGACCCTGACGTCCGCGGCCTGCCCGCTGACCGATGTCATCGAGGACCAGGCGAAGTCCGCCACCGACGGGATCGTCAACGAGCTCCGGATCAACTGGGTCTGGATGCCGCCGTGGGGCCCGGACAAGATCACGGACGACGGACGCGAGCAGCTGCGCGCGCTCGGCTTCAACGTCTGAGCCGTTCGTACGCGACCGGCTGGACCGGTCGGGCGCATTTCGCCGGTTCGTACCCGGAAGGCCATGCCCGCCAGTCAGACTGGCGGGCATGGCCGTTTCCTTTTACAGCATCGTCGTCGACGCCCACGACCTTCCCCCGCTCGCCCGGTTCTGGTGCGGGGTGCTCGACTGGGAAGTGCTCTACGAGGCCGAGGAGGAGATCGTCATCGGTGCGGACAAGGATGCCCTGCCGGGCATCACTTTCGTCCCCGTGCCCGAGGCCAAGAAGATCAAGAACCGGCTGCACATCGATCTGGCCCCCGACGACCGGGACGCCGAGGTCGAGCGGATCGTCGGGCTCGGGGCCCGGCGCACCGATGTCGGCCAGCGGGCGGACGTGAGCTGGGTGGTGCTGGAGGACCCCGAGGGCAACGAGTTCTGCGTGCTGTCCCCGAAGAACTCCCTCATCGACTGACCGCCGCCGGTGAGCGCAGCCTCCGGGGAGCCGCTACGCCGTGTACTGCGGCGGCACCGCGGCGGCCTCGGCGAGGACCGGGCCCAGGTTCTCGGTGCGGATCCGGCGGTCGACGTACAGCAGTCCGGTCACCAGCGGCGGGAAGGTGGCCACGATCAGCTGGGCGACGAGCTGGCCGACCAGCATCGACAGCGCGTAGCCGCTCATGGCGGCGATGATCGAGGCCGTGTTCGGGTCCTCGCCCAGATTCGCCGAGCCGAGGACACCGGTGAACAGCCCGAGCAGTGAGAACGGCATCTGGATCAGATAGCTGGTGACCCCCGCGATGGCGCTCGCCAGCAGCGTGATGCCGAGGATCCGCCACCAGTCCCCGCGCACCAGCCGGGAGGAGCGGCGCATCGCCCCGATCGGTCCCTGGTTCTCGAAGACGGCGGCCGAGGGGGCCAGAGCGAACTTCACCCAGAGCCAGAGAGCCAGCGGCGCCGTCGCCAGGGTGCCCAGGGCGCCGATCAGGAGCACGGCGATCGGCCCGCCGCCCCCGTCCGTGCCCAGTGCGGCGATCATGACGGCGATGAAGCCGGTCCAGGCGAGCAGCACCGGGACCATCGCGATCAGCCAGGTCAGCACGACCGTCCCGATCACGGCCGGCATCCGCCCCCAGGCCCGCCGCCAGACGGCGGAGAACGTGGTCGGGCGCCCCAGCACCGCCTCCTGGAGGACCACCGGCACGGCCGTGTAGATCATGGCGGTGGAGATCACGACGGCGATCAGGCCCACCAGCCCGACGGAGCCGAACGCCAACACCAGCGCCACCACGTCCTCGGAGCGGGGGTCCTCGTACGAGGTGAGCGACAGGACCCGGTCCAGCTGGTCCGCGACGGCCGAGTAGGCGACCGCGGCGGCGACCAGCACCACCGCCAGTGCCCCGCCGTACGCGGCGGCGCCGACGCCGAACAACTGCTTGCCGTATCGGCCCAGGGTGGCGAAAGCCCCGCCCATGAGGTCCCCGATCCGCAGCGGCCCCAGGGGTATCACCCCGGGCTTCGGCGGCATCCAGCCGCCGCCCCAGCCGCCCCACCCGGGCTGCCCCGGAGGCCCCCCGTACGGCGCACCCCCGTACGCACCGCCACCCCACCCTGCGTCCTGCGCCACTGCTGCTCCGTCGGTCCGTTGATCATGAACTGGCATGTACTGGACGGACCACGGTAGCGCCCCCGTCACCCGTTCGGCCCAGAGCCTCTCGCGGCGGCGATGCGTACACTCGTACACATGGGATACGGACTGCTGGCCGCGGCCATCGCGGCAGAGGTGGCCGGGACGACCGCCATGAAGTACAGCGAGGGATTCACCCGGCTGTGGCCCTCTCTGATCACCGTCGCCGGATATCTGCTGGCCTTCTCACTGCTCGCCCAGACCCTCAAGACGATGTCGATGGGCACGGCCTACGCGATCTGGGCGGGAATCGGGACCGCCGCCGTCGCCGTCATCGGCATGCTGTTCATGGGGGAGTCCGGCAGCCCGGTCAAGGCCGCCGGCATCGTTCTCGTCATCGCCGGTGTGGTGGTCCTCAATCTGGGAGGGGCGCACTGATGGCCCGTCGCCACGACCCCGAGCGGCGCGAGCGGATCATCGACGCGGCGATCCGGGTGGTCGGCGCACACGGGATCGCCGGGCTCAGCCACCGCTCCGTCGCCGCCGAGGCCGATGTGCCGCTCGGCTCGACGACGTACCACTTCGCCACCCTGGACGAACTGCTCGTCGCCGCACTGCGCCGCTCCAACGAGAACTTCGCCGCGCTCTTGCGGCAGAGCCCGTCCCTCGCCGACCCGTCCGCCGATCTCGCGGGCGAACTCGCCCGGCTCCTCGGGGAGTTCTTCGGCGCCGGACGCGGCCGGGCGGAGCTGGAGTACGAGCTCTACCTCGCCGCCCTGCGCCGGCCCGCGCTGCGCCCGGTCGCCGCCGAGTGGACCGACGCCACGGCCGCGCTCCTGGAGCCGCGCACCGGGCCGGTCACGGCGCGCGCACTGATCGCGCTGATGGACGGGATCTGCCTGCGGGTGCTCCTCACCGGCGGGGCCTACGACGAG
Organism: Streptomyces sp. NPDC005775; assembly: GCF_042871565.1. Lineage (NCBI taxonomy): Bacteria > Bacillati > Actinomycetota > Actinomycetes > Kitasatosporales > Streptomycetaceae > Streptomyces > Streptomyces sp. NPDC005775. The sequence continues at coordinate 320,292 of NZ_JBIAIU010000011.1, forward strand.
GCGTACGCGCGGGAGATGCTGGGCCGCATCAGCAGTTGACCCGTCCGGCGCGACGCCCGGACGCTGAGACCGGTTGGCTCGGGCCGCCCCCGGCCGGTTAGGTTCGGGGCATGACCGACACGACTTCTCCCCGCACCACCGGCGCCGTCGCCGCCGGCCTCGCCACCATCGCCGGCGACGGTTCCGTTCTCGACACATGGTTCCCCGCACCCGAGCTCGACGCCGAGCCCGGCCCGGCCGGAACCGAGCGGCTCACCCCCGACCGTGCCGTCAACCTGCTCGGCGAGGGCGCCGCTAAGGCCATCGGCGTGGACGCCCGCCGCGGGGTCGAGATCGTCGCCGTCCGCACGGTCATCGCCTCGCTCGACGACAAGCCGCTCGACGCGCACGACGCGTACCTGCGCCTGCACCTGCTCTCGCACCGCCTCGTCCAGCCGCACGGGCAGAACCTGGACGGCCTCTTCGGCCTCCTCACCAACGTCGCCTGGACCTCGCTCGGCCCGGTCGCCGTCGACGACCTGGAGAAGGTCCGGCTCAACGCCCGCGCCGAGGGCCTGCACCTCCAGGTCACCTCCGTCGACAAGTTCCCCCGCATGACGGACTACGTCGCCCCGAAGGGTGTCCGCATCGCCGACGCCGACCGGGTGCGGCTCGGCGCGCACCTCGCCGCCGGTACCACCGTCATGCACGAGGGCTTCGTCAACTTCAACGCCGGCACCCTCGGCACCTCCATGGTCGAGGGCCGGATCTCCGCCGGCGTCGTCGTCGGTGACGGCTCCGACATCGGCGGCGGCGCCTCCACCATGGGCACGCTCTCCGGCGGCGGCAAGGAGCGCATCGTGATCGGCGAGCGCTGCCTGGTCGGCGCGGAGGCGGGTGTGGGGATCGCGCTCGGCGACGAGTGCGTCGTGGAGGCCGGTCTGTACGTCACCGCCGGCACCCGCGTCACCCTGCCGGACGGTCAGGTCGTCAAGGCGCGCGAGCTCTCCGGCGCCTCGAACATCCTCTTCCGCCGCAACTCGGTGAGCGGCGCCGTCGAGGCCCGCCCGAACAACGCGGTCTGGGGCGGCCTCAACGACGTCCTGCACAGCAACGACTAAGAAGAGGATCCGGAAAATCGGGGGGCGGCCCCCCGATTGCCGGACCCTCTAGGCAGCGAGCAGCGAGCTCCTCGTACGCCCTTCGCAGCCCGTCGGCCGCCCCGCGCCCGGCGGGCTGCAACGGTTCGCGGACCGGGCCCGCGTCCAGCAGGGCCTTCGCCGTCACCGTGCCCGGCAGCCCGGACGCCATCATCAGCTCCGTGAGCGGGGCGAGGAGACCGTTCAGGCGCGCTGCCCCGGCCGTGTCCCCGGCGTCGAACGCGTCCAGGACGGCCCGCAGCGGGCCGGGCGCCACATTGGCCACCGTGCTGACGTATCCGGCGCCGCCCACCGCGTACAGCGGCAGATTCAGCTCCTCGCAGCCCGCGTAGTACGCGAGGCCGGTGGCGGCGATCACCTTGGTCGCCCCCAGCAGGTCGTACGCACAGTCCTTCACCGCCACGACGCGCGGGTGCTCCGCCAGGCGCAGCACCGTCTCCGGCTCGATGCGGGTGCCGGTACGGCCGGGGATGTCGTACAGCATCAGCGGAAGCCCGGTCGCCTCGGCGACGCGAAGGAAGTGCGCCTCGACGGCGGCCTGCGGGGGGCGGCTGTAGTACGGGGCGACGACCAGCAGGCCGTCGGCACCCGCCTGTTCCGCCTGCCCGGCCAGTTCCACGGTGTGCCGGGTGTCGGCGGTGCCGACGCCCGCGACCAGTGGCACGTCCGGGCCGACCGCCTCCCGCACCGCGCGCACCAGGGCCGCCTTCTCGGCGTCCGAGGTGGTCGGCGACTCGCCGGTGGTGCCACTGAGCACCAGACCGTCGCAGCCGCCGGCGACCAGCGTCGCGGCGTGTGCGGCGGCGGCGTCGGGGTCGAGGGCGCCGGTGGGGGTGAACGGCGTGATCATGGCGCAGAGGGTGCGGCCGAAGGGGCGGGGGCGGGGGAGCGGAGACGGCGTCATGTCCGAAGTGTCCGGCGCTACACCGTGAAGGTCCACTTAGTTCTTCTCCGGGTGAAGGTGAAGCAATACTCAACTGTCGCTGTGCTCTGGCATGATCGGCCGCACATGCGGGCGGGGCGATGCGGGGCGGGGTGCATGAAAGTGCGGACGACGGCGTTCACGGGTATACGCGGACCGGTCTCGGCGGCCGCCCTCGTCCTGGCCGGGACACTGGGCCTGTCCGGGTGTGCCGGCTTCCTCGTGCCGGCCGGTGAGGGGGAACCGGGGCCGAGCCCCTCACGTACCTCCGCCGGGGGTGTGCGGGCGACGACGCCGTCCCCCCTGGACATCGCCACCGCGCCCGCCGTACGCCCGACCCCCACGCCGACCCCCACACCGACCGCCACCGGCGGATGCCCGGCCTCCGGCCTCGTCGTGGACATGGGGCCCGTGGAGGCCGCACTCGGCCACCGGGCCGTCGGGCTGACCCTGACCAACTGTGGCAGCGAACCCCACAGGGTCGACGGCTACCCCTCGGTCCAGGCCCTCGACGAGAACGGCGACGCGCTCCCGGTCAAGGTGAACCCGGGCTCCTCGTACTTCGGCAACGACAAGGGCCCCGAAGAGGTCATGCTGGCGCCCGGGAAGACCATGCGCTCGCTGCTCGTGTGGGTCTCCACCCCGACCGGCGGCGACCTGATCGAGGGTGACGCCCTGGAGATCGCCCCCGCACCCGGCCTGGAGCCGCGCACCTTCCCGCTGGAGGGCAGCGACGTGCGGCTGCTCGACGAGTTCAACATGACGGGCTGGCGGACCGTGATGCCCGAGTGACCTGCTCGCACGGCCCGCTTCATCAGGTTCCGCGGCATCACGGACCCTGATTCCGGCACGTGGCCCGGCGCGTCAGTATCCGGCCAGGGCTCCGGCCGCATGGCTGACCGGCACCGTATGGGTGACCCAGGCATCGCCCGCGAGCAGATGCAGCAGGAACGAGGTCGGCTCGGGGAGATAGCCGGGCACGGCGTCCCGCAGTGCCAGGCCGCTCTGCCGGTACGTGCTCGGCGCCACGGCCAGCACGCTGCCCGCGAAGGCGGCGGTGACGGGACGGTGGAGATGGCCGGCCAGGACCCGGGCGACGTTCGGGTGGGCGGCGACCACCTGGGCGAGCGCGTCACCGTCCGCCAGCCGCATCCCGTCCAGGAAGGGGATTCCGACCGGCACCGGTGGATGGTGCAGACACACAAAGGCCGGCACGTCGGGCCTCCGCGAGAGCACCCCGCCCAGCCACTCCAGCTGCTCACTCCCCAGCAGCCCTCCGGCGGACCCGGCCACCGCCGAGTCCAGGACGGCCACCGTGAGCGCCGGATGGTCCACGGCGTAGTACGCCTCCTTGCCCCCGCCCATGAACACCGTGCCGCCGAACGCGTCCAGCAGCGCCGCCGGGTCGTCATGATTGCCCGTCACCAGGTGCAGCGGCAGCGGAAACCGCCCGATCACCTCGCGCAGCTGCGCGTACGCGGCGGGCGTGCCCCGGTCGGCGAGATCACCGGTGATCACCACGCAGTCGGGCAGCGGGTCGAGAGCGAGCACCCGGCGCAAGGCCCGGTCGAGGCCGGCCGCCGGCTCGGCGGCCAGGGCGCCGATGGTGAGATGGGGGTCGCTGAGGTGCGCCACGGAGACGGTCATGCCCGCAGCCTGCCCGGCATCGGGTGTGCGCAACACCGGGCCGGGGGCCGCCGTACCGATGCGCTCAGCGCCGGGCCATGTACAGCGCGAACGCCTTGTGCAGCAGCCGGCTGACCGGGTAGTCCCACTCGCCGACGTACTCGGCGGCGCGCCCCCCGGTTCCCGCCTTGAAACGCAGCAGGCCCAGCAGATGGTTGCCCTCGTCGAGGGTGTCGGTGATGCCGCGCAGGTCGTAGACGGCGGCGCCCCGCTCGTGCGCGTCGCTCATCATCCGCCACTGGATCGCGTTGTTGGGCTGCACCTCGCGCCGGCGGCTGGTCGAGGCACCGTACGAGTACCAGACATGGGCCCCCACCGTCAGCATCGTCGCCGCGGAGAGCACCTCTCCGTCGTGGTGGGCGAGGTAGAGCCGCATCCGGTCCGGGTCCTCGGCCCGCAGCGCCGTCCACATGCGCTCGAAGTAGGCGAGCGGCCGGGGGACGAAGCGGTCCCGCTCGGCGGTCTCGCGGTACAGCCCGTAGAAGACCGGGAGGTCGTCCGGGCCGCCCTCGACGACCTTCACGCCCGCCTTCTCCGCCTTCTTGATGTTGCGCCGCCACTGCTGGTTCAGCCCGCCCTGGATCTCCTCCAGCGACCTCCCGGCGAACGGCACCTGGAACACGTAACGGGGCTGCCCGGCGCTGAAGCCGTCCGCGTCCCCGTCCCCGCCCTGCTGCCAGCCCAGCCGGCGCAACTGCTCCACGACCTCGGCGGCGCCTGCCTCGGTCACATCCGCCCCGACGTCGCGCAGCCGGGCAGCGGCCGGGTCCGCGATGGCGTCCTTGACCGTCTGTGCCTCCCAGCGGCGGGCGACCACCGGCGGGCCCATCCGTACCGTGAACGCGCCCTGGGCCTTGGCGTGCGCCACCAGTGGATCGAGCCAGGGGCGCAGATCCCCCTCGTGCCACGGGATCACCGGGCCCTCCGGCAGATAGGCCAGGTACCGCTTCAGCCTGGGGACCGGGCGGTACAGCACCAGCCCGGCGCCGACGGTCCGCCCGTCCCCGTCCAGCCAGCCGATGCTCTCCGCGCGCCAGTCGGGCTTCACGTCGCCCCATGAGGGGACCTGCATATGGCTGGCCGAGCCCCGGTCGGCGACGAACGCCAGGTGCTGCTCGCGCGTGATCTCCTCGACCCGCAGCGTCATGCGGTACTCCGTTCGTTGTCCGATTCGTCAGCGTAACGAGAGGCACGCGAGCCGCGGTTGACCTCAAGTGTGCTTGACGTATCAGGGTGGCTGTCACGGGCGCACCGCAAGGGTGCGCCGGTGAGGGGAGCAGCCATGTCAGTGGAGTTCGTGTCCCGGCCCGATGTCACCCGTGCGGATGCGGGGCTCGTCAGGGCCGGTACCTGGGATGCCGGTACGCCGGAGCGCGGGCGGCAGGCCGTCGAGGCCATCCGCACGGCGTGGGCGCACAGGCACTGGCCGCACCCGGGCCTGCTCTCGTACAGCGTGTACACGGGGGAGGACGGCAGGACGCTCTTCCACTACGCGCAGTGGACCGGCGAGGAGACCTACCAGGACTTCGTCGGGGAGGGCCGGGACGCGCGCGACGCCGAAATCGACGCGGCCGTGCCGGGCATCGAACGGCGCGGCCCGCACACCTACGAGCTCTACCGGTCCTCCTCACCCGGCGGTCGCGAGCGCGGCTGTGTCGTGGTGGTCGACGTAGAGTTCGAGGCGGCGGACAAGGCCCGCCAACGCGACTGGGTGGACGGTGTGTTCGAAGCGCTGGGGACGGACCCCGCCCCCGCCGTCGGCGGGCTCGCCGGCCACTTCCAGAGCACCGACGGGACCAGGGTGCTCAACTACGCGGAGTGGGTGAGCGCGCAGGCCCATGTCGACGCGCTGGCCGCTCCCGGGGACGGCATCGGTTCACGGACGCCGCAGTGGGAACGGGTGCAGACGTACCCGGGCGTGACCGGCGGGGGCGTGCGCCGCTACACCCCGGCGCTCAGCCTGCGCCCGGGCGGTGACGGGTGACGACGCCCCTGCGGGGGCGGCGATCCCGCGTGTACGGAGATCAGCTGTCCGGGCCCTTTCGCCGACCCGGCGCCTTCTCTCCCGTCCACCGGACGGCACCGGGTGCGATGCGTCTAGGCTTGGGCCGCCTGACCCCGTACGCGCCCGGAGCCGTGGCCCCGGCGACGTGTACGCCCGCACGTTCTCGAGGAGACCCCCTGATGTCCGCAGAGCGCCCCACCCTGCCGCCGGTCCGGCTGCACACCGAGGCGGAGCTGGCACGGGACGCGCTCGCGGCACCGCTGCTCGCCCGCGCCGTCCGGCTCGCCCGCTGGGCCGGCCCCGACACGAGAGTCGGCGCCGGCGGCGAACTCGTCGACACACAGCTGCCCGCGGCGGCCGAGCACCTGGGCCTCGTCGCGGACGAGGACGGTGCGGCGGAGGCCAGTGAGGCGTGGCGGCTCGCGGTCGACACCGGCCTGGTCGAGGTCGAGGACCCGGACCCGGACGCCGATGCCGACGCCGACGCCGAGGAGGGCTTCCTCGACGACACGGAGGGCACCGTCACCGCGGGGGAGAACCTGGCGCTGCTGACCGGCGGTTCGCCGCAGGACGTCCTCGCGATCTGGCTCGACGGCCTGGAGGCCGCCCACGCCGACGCCACCGCCCCGGTCTTCGACGACTTCGCCGACCTCGTCGGCGAGGACGGGTCGATCGACTTCGACGCGCTGGACTGGGATCCGGAGACCGAGGCGGAGTTCCTCGACGGGGTGCTCGGCAACCTCTATCTGCTCACGGTCGGCCAGGGCGCGGGAGACGAGTCCGTGCCGCTGCCCGCGCTGGCCGCCTCGATGATCGTCCCCGACGACATGGGCGAGCCCACCGACGACATCCTGGAGCAGGTGTCGGACGCGATGATGCGCCTGGACGACCAGTTCCGCGTTCTCGAACCCATCGGCATCGTCGAATACCGGCCGGTGGACGAGTCGTTGCTGGCCGAGGAGGGCGAGGAGTCGGTGCCCCCGGCCGACGACGACGACGTCACCCGGTACGGCATGGTGAAGCTGACCCCGCTCGGCATCTACGGCATCCGGGCCCGGATGCTGGACGCCGGCGTGGACGCCCCGGCCATCGGCGACCTCGCCGACAAGGGCGCCGACGTGCTCCTCAGCGGCATCGCGTACTACCCCGAGGCGGCGGCCCGCGGCGAGATCGAGCTGTGGCTCGCGCGGCACGGTGCCGAAGGGGCGGCCGGAGAACTCCTGGACGCCGCACGCGGAGAGGACCCGCAGGCACCCCTGCGCCGGCTGCACTGCCAGCAGGCGCTCGCCCTGGTCGGGGCGGACGCCGAACCCGCGGTGCGCGCGGTGCTGGGCGACCCGGAGCTGGGCGGCCTCGCCCGCGTGTGGCTCGCCGAGCGGGGCGCCGCGGACGTGCCGGCCCCCTCGGAGGCGATGATCTTCTGGCTGGCCATCGACACGATCGCGGCGCAGCTGGAGGCGGACGGCGATCTCGAGGAGCTCCAGGGCCTGGTCGAAGGGCTGTCGGGTCAGCACAGCGGCTTCTTCGACGAGGCGTGGCGGGTGGACCACCCGGCGACGGCGGACGTCCTGGAGGCGATGGGGCGGCTGCACAGCGACAAGAAGCAGGCCAAGGACGCCCGCAAGGCCGCCTTCAAGGCCCGTTCCCGGGCAGGCTCCGGCAGCTGAGGCGCGCGTCGGGGCGGGAGGCCGGACCAACGGGTTTCGGCCACCCGCCACCGATGATGTTCACGGAACGCATTCCCTCGAAGTCGTCCTCAGTTCAACTGATGTTGGCGCAGGGGCGGGACGGTGATCGCACCAACAACCCGCCCCCGCTGCACCAGGAGTACGTGATGGCCTTCACGCGCAGGGAATTCACCAGACAGTCCGCCCTCACCGGTGCCGGCATCGCCCTCACCGGAACCGTCGCCGCGCTGGCCACCGCACCCGGCGCCCTCGCCGCCGAGGACGCGAAGCACGGCCACGACGACCACGGCCACGGACACGAGCACGACGGACACGGCCACGGGCACAGCCACGAGCCCGGCTACGGGCCGCTGCTGCCCGACCCGAAGGGCATACTCGCGCTGCCCGCCGGCTTCTCGTACAAGGTCATCACGCACAGTGGCGTCACCAAGCTGGAGACCGGCGAGTCCACCCCCTCCAACCACGACGGCACGGCCGCCTTCGAGGGTGCGCGTGGCGTGACCCTGCTGGTGAACAACCACGAGCTGAGCGGCACCCGGGCCGGCTGGGAGCACCCGGTCCCGCTCACCGACGGCCTCGTCTACGACCCGGTCGCGGCCGGCGGATGCACCGTCGTGGAGACCCGCCGCGACGGCCGTACCGCCGAATGGGTCGGCATCGCCGGCACCTCCACGAACTGCGCCGGCGGCTCCACCCCGTGGGACACCTGGCTGACCTGCGAGGAGACCGAGGACAAGGCCGGGAAGAACGGCCTGCTCAAGGACCACGGCTACGTCTTCGAGGTCGACCCGTACGACAAGCGCGCCAACCGCGACCCGCGTCCCATCAAGGCGTTCGGCCGCTACGCCCACGAGGCCGTCGTCATCGACCCCAAGCAGGGCCACGCCTACCTCACCGAGGACGCGTCCGGTCCCAACGGGCTGCTCTACCGCTGGGTGCCGCCGCGCGGCTTCAAGCACGGCCGCGGCAAGCTCCGCACCCTCGCCGACGACGCCGGTGTCCTGCAGGCCACCAAGTGCTTCGACAAGAGCGGAAAGTTCGTCGACGACCTCTCCCGCGCCACGAAGATCGGCACCGTCTACGGCGTGGACTGGGTCGACGTCCCCGACCGCGACGCCAGGACGGTCTCGGTGCGCAAGCAGTTCGGCGACAAGGACGTCACCCGCGCCCGCAAGCTCGAAGGCATGTGGTGGGGCGACGGCGGTGCCTACATCGTCTCCTCGTTCGCCCGCGGTGAGAGCCCCGTCCCGCACGACGGCCAGGTCTGGTTCTACGACCCGAAGCGCCGCACGCTGACGCTGAAGGTGCTCCTCGGCGTCAACGCCGACCCCTCCAAGGACGGTGCCTTCGACGGCCCGGACAACATCACCGTCTCGCCCTACGGCGGCCTGGTCATCTCCGAGGACGGCGAAGGCATCCAGCACCTCTTCGGGGCGACCGAGAGCGGCCGCACCTACCCCATCGCGCGCAACGAGCTGAACAACGGCACGGAGGCCGAGCCCGAGTACAGCGAGTTCACCGGTGTGACCTTCTCGCCCGACGGCAGGACGCTCTTCGCCAACATCCAGACGCCCGGCATCATGCTGGCCATCACCGGCCCGTGGAAGCGTCACCCGCGGCGGGGCCAGTAGCACGCAGAGGTGAACCCGACCGCCCCACCACGCCCCGCGGGGAAGCGATAACCGCCACATCGGTGGAGGTCCCGCGGGCGCCGCGGCACCGGCGGAGCCCTTGCCGGAAGCGGGGAGGGACGGCCCATGCTCCCGGAACCGCTGATTACGAATCCGGCATCAGTGCGGCCCCAGGAGCGGTCGGGCATGGCGTCGGGCGTTTTCAGGGCGCATACTCAAGGTAATGAAACAGTCAGCCGGATCCCGGCGTCACCTGCCTTCCAGTCCCTTCAACCGCCCGGCCCAGGCGGCCCCACCGGTCGAATTGTTCGATGTGGGCGACAGGGTGTCGCATGACCAGTTCGGACTCGGCCGAGTCCTTGCTGTCGAGGGCGACAACGACGCAGTGCTCATCGACTTCTCGGGGCGACAGGGGAGGATCCTGAGCCCGTACTCCAAGCTGACCAAGCTCTGAGAGAAGCGACGAGCACGCGCCGCGTACGCCCTCTTTCTCTCGCCGACCGCCTTCAGGGGCACCCGCAGCCAGCCGGGTGCCCCTGAAGACGTTTGCGTCCCTACAGGGACTGGGCGGCGGGCTTGACCATGCCGCGGACGGTGCGCGACTTCACGAAGTCGCCCATCGCGGTCATCTCCCACTCGCCGGAGAACTGCTTGATCAGCTTCGCCATCATCACGCCGGTCTGCGGCTCGGCGCCGGTCAGATCGAAGCGCACCAGCTCCTCGCCGGTGGCCGCGTCGAGCAGCCGGCAGTAGGCCTTGGCCACTTCGGTGAACTTCTGGCCGGTGAACGAGTTGACCGTGAACACCAGACCGGTCGCCTCCGGGGGGATCCGGCCCAGGTCGACGACGATCACCTCGTCGTCCCCGGCGCCCTCACCGGTGAGGTTGTCCCCCGAGTGCTTGATGGCGCCGTTCAGGATGGAGAGCTTGCCGAAGTAGCAGCTGTCCAGGTGATTGCGGTTGGGGCCGTAGGCGATCACCGAGGCGTCGAGGTCGATGTCCTTGCCCCGGAACGCGGGCTCCCAGCCGAGGCCCATCTTGACCTGGGAGAGCAGCGGGCGGCCACCCTTGACCAGCGACACCGTCTGGTTCTTCTGCAGGCTGACCCGGCCCTTGTCGAGGTTGATCTTGCCGGAGGCGGGCGGCGCGGTGGGCGCCGGGGGCGCCTGGGGTGCGGCGGGGGGAGCGGCGATGCGCGGGTCCGCCGGTGCGGCTACGGGGGCCGGGGGTGCGACCGGAGCGGGTGCGGCGGCCGGCTCCTCCTCGACCGAGACGCCGAAGTCGGTTGCGATGCCGGCCAGCCCGTCGGCATAGCCCTGGCCGACCGCACGGGCCTTCCAGGCACCGCCGCGCCGGTAGACCTCGATGACCACGAGGGCGGTCTCGGTGCCCAGCCGGGGCGGGGTGAAGGTGGCGAGCGCACTGCCGTCGTCCGCGTTGCGCACGGTGGCGGTGGGCTCGATGCCCTGGAAGGTCTGACCCGCTCCGTCCGGGCTCGCCGTGACGACGATCTTCTCGATGCCGGGCGGCACCGCGGCGGTGTCCACCACGATCGCGTCGGGCGCGGTGCCGCCGCCGGAGCGGTAGGTCACACCCGGGCCCGAGGGCTGGTTGTAGAAGATGAAATCGTCGTCGGAGCGCACCTTGCCGTCGGCGGTGAGCAGCAGGCCCGACACGTCGAGCCGCACGGGAGCGGCGACGTCCACCGCCACGCGGAGGGCGGAGAGGGGGATGTTCGAGCCGGGTGTCATAGCGGTCATGCACGGGGTAACGAATGACCCGGCTTTGCCGTTCCCTTACCTTCGGCCGGCTTCGCCCGTACGGCGGCACCGACCGCCGCCGTATCCCCCCGGTTCAGTAAGGCCAGATCGGCGGGTTGGTGCAGAAGTGGCCGCCGAGGTGGGCGTGGTCCGGGTTGTCCGGGTCGAGCTCGCCCTGTTCGGCGATGAGCTTCGCCGCGTACTCCTCCGAGTCGTCCTGCGGTGCGTAGCCGAGGGAACGGGCCGTCGTCAGGTCCCACCACAGGCGGGTGTTGTCCGAGGAGCCGTGGATCACGGTGTGCCCCACGTTCTCGGCGGTGAGCGCGGCGTCGAAGAGCCGGGCCCCGTCGGCCGGGCTCATCCAGACGGACAGCATCCGTACGGACGTCGGCTCGGGGAAGCAGGAACCGATGCGCACGGAGACGGTCTCCAGGCCGTGGCGGTCCCAGTACAGCTGAGCGAGGTCCTCGCCGAAGGACTTGGAGAGGCCGTAGAAGGTGTCCGGCCGGCGCGGGGTGTCAATGGGGATCAGCGGGTCGCCGGGGAGCGGCCGGGGGGTGAATCCGACGGCGTGGTTCGACGACGCGAAGACGATCCGCCGCACGCCCTCCGCGAGGGCGGCCTCGTAGAGGTTGTAGGTGCCCTCGATGTTCGCCCGCAGGATCTTGTCGAAAGAGGCTTCCAGGGAGATGCCCGCAAGGTGGATGATCGCGTCGACGCCTCGCACGGCCTCGCGCAGCGCCTCCTTGTCCCCGAGGTCGGCCGTGATCGCGTCCGGCTCGCCCTCGATGGGGAACATGTCGAACAGGCGGAGCGTGTAGCCGTGGGCGGGCAGCAGTCCGCGCATCAGGGTGCCGAGACCGCCGGCGGCCCCGGTGAGCAGGACGGTGCGGGGAGCGGACATGCGGGGATCTCCTCGGTGCGGGGGGCGGCTGCGCTCGCCGGGCCCTTGGACGGGGTTCACATTCGTGGACAAGTTATGGACTGAGGCGGGCGTGCGTCAAGGGGCGTCCTGCCTTGTTGCCCCGTCCGGGGCGGGGGTCGCGTCCTCAAGCGCCGGACGGGCTGGGTGGTGCGGGGTGCTCCGCGGGGCGTCGCGGTGACCTGGTGGGTGGGGGTCCGGGGTCCCTCCGGGGCGTCTCCTCAGACGACGAACGTTCCGCGGGTACGCAGCGGGCCCGGGTATCCGTTCGTCGTCCTGCGGGGACTCCCCTGCACGCCCCCGGCCCCGGCCGCCTCGCGTCTGCGGATCAGCCCGACGACTGTCGCAGACGCAGGGCGGCCGGGTGGGGACGTGCAGGGGAGTCCCCGCAGGAAATGGC